>NC_014804.1:1500000-1800000 GCF_000151105.2 Thermococcus barophilus MP
TTCTCAAGCTCTTCCTTAACCTTCTCGTATTCAAGCTTAAGCTTCTCATATTCTTCCATCAGCTTTTCGTACTCTTCCTTGGCGATTACCTCTTTCAGCCCACCTTTCTCGATCATTTCAATTGTCCTAATGAGCTCGTCAAGCTTTCCCTGCTTAATGAGTTCATATGTTTCCCTGACAAGTTCTCCAGCCTTGCTTTCGCCTCTGAGGTGCTTCCTGATTGTTTGCTCAGTTCTTCCAAGCTCTCTGGCTATCTCACTAACCGTCATTCCAGCTTTTTCCCTTGCAATAGCGCCAGCGGCAACTGCTAAGCTGTCAACCCACGTTAATCTTTCGGCTGGATCCTTGATGAGCTCAATTACTTCTGGCCTGAAAAGCGTTGCAAATAAGAGAATGCTCTCAAGCTGATGAATTTCTTGTCTTCCAAGAGGGTTGAGTGGAACCTCAATTGTCATCTCCATCACCTCCTCACAGATCTAAAATCCTACCTCTCTTCAGTATCTTATCATGGTATACAATTATCCCCTTGTCCGTTATATCAAATGGATGCCTCCTCATTGAGTGTGATGTCCCTCTCATCTTCCAGACGATCAATGATCTCTTAAGCTCGCCATCAATCTCATCGAGGTCAAGCCTTATGATACCGTCAACACCGTGCTCAACTCCAGGTCCGCCAAATCCTCTCTCACCAACGCTGATCTGGCTCACAAAGATTGATGTACATCCTGTTCCGGCTAAAACTCTCTTGAGCTGCAGGATTATGCTTCTTGCCATGGCTGGCTTGTTTATGTAGAGAGTTGTAACTGAGTCCACAACAACTCTCTTTGCACCAATATCCCTGATGGCTTGCCTCAAAACGTCGATGAATTCCCTAAGATCAGTCAGGTCATGAACTATATATTTTTCATACTCCTTTGATCTGCCAATTCCTGCTGTGAATGCATCAACCATTGCAAATAAGCCCTCTTCCTCATATTTTTTCACATCCCAGCCAAATTGAGCCATGTTCTGCCTCACTTGGACTGGATGCTCTTCCAAAGCAACGTATATACCTGGCTCACCCATTTGGAGACCGTTCCACAAGAACTGCTGGCTGAAAATTGTCTTCCCAGTTCCTGGCCCACCGCTCAGCAAAACAACGTTTCTCTCCGGTATTCCTCCGTGGAGTATTTCATCCATCCCCGGAATTCCCGTCTTAACACGCTTAACCATCTTCACCACCCCCATCATCAAAATTAGGTTATTTTAACATAATCAGAAAAAGCCCTGATTTTAATTACCGAAAGATACTATAAACGTGGAGGTATATAAAAGTTACGCTTTTCTATGACGCCGTATAAACTCTCCAATGTCTGTGATGTTTTTGATAAAAGTTCTTTCACTGTTGGGCTGAATTCTGCCAATTCCCAAAATCACACCATTCTCATCGAAGAGAACAAGCTTTCTTGTGCCTTCCCATATGTACTCCTTAATGCCCCTTTTTGGAACATCTTTACCCGTTGTGAAAAGGAAAGCAGCCTTTGGCTTCAAGATGGCATAGTTCTTTTTGATATCAACGAAGTAGAAGAACTCAATGTTTGGATAGAACTTCTCCACCAAATTTTCATCAACTTTTATCGTTCCAACAAAAGTCCCAAAGGAATAGGGCTTGAGCTTTAGGTTTTCAATTTCCTCCCAAACTTTTTCGTTCACAGCATAAATATCTCTGAATTTGCCCTCAACAACTGCAAAAAAGCTGTGCCTAAGCTCGCCATATTTTTCTGCTTCTCTCAAAATTAAGTCAAACTCCCATGAAGAAACTCTTCGATATCTAAGCCCCTGCACCATTTTCACTCAAAATTAACTAACACAATGATCCTTAAAAGGTTAGCTTGAGGATGTGATATTTGGGGGAGGGACTTGTTCAGGATAAGCCACAATTACCGTGGCGTTCTTGGGCACGTTCTCTTCCATCTTTACATGAACATAGTAGTCACTCACCAGCCACTGGGCAGAAAAGGCGCTGAGGAAAGCCGAAGCACTTAGGAGAGCAATTGCCATGATAGAGAGAGCAGGAGACACAGAAATTTCTTTTCCTTTCAGAAAGATTATTAGTCCCACCAGAGAAGACAGTGCCCATGCTCCGAGAATAGCAAACAATATGGGAGTTTCCACAGGAGTCCTCATAAAATGAAATAGAGCCCAAAGAGACCCAAATAAGCCAAATAGGAAGTAAACTGCTCCAAACTTCTTTGCTCTTTTGAAATTCGTAGCAATTCCCAAGTAGTAAAGCGAAATCGTCCCTAAAGCAAAGAAAGCAAGTATAAGGAACGGTAAAGCCCATGCAATATACCGATAAGCATAACTTGGAACAATTGTAGAGAACATAATTGGCACAAAACCGTAGAACGCAAGGTTGACAACTGCCTGAATCATAAAACATGCCAACAAGATGGTGGACTTCCACCTCATACCAAAAATTAAGGGTGGAGTGTTATATTTACTTTTTGGCTTCGTCTAAAATCTTGCTCAGCCCATCCAAATCAGTCTTATCAAACTCCTCTTTGAAGTTCAAGCCAAGCTCGGCTATCTCTTCTCTTGTGATAATTTCTTTTCCTTCCCCTATTCCCGGACAGCTTTCATCATAATACAGCCAAAGCTTTTTCCCTTTATATTCAAAAGGCTCTTCCCTCTCAACGCCCAGAGGTCTGTGAGAGACCATAAAAGGATAAATCCGACAAACTAAGGGATTGTAGTCATGGATTCTGCATTTGCCTGTCTCTGGGTCATGAAAAACGCAGCCCAAATCCCACTCCCTGTAAGCCAATACAAACCTGATTTTCCCGTTTTCAGCTGTGAAGAGAACGAAGTCTTGAGGATCATGGCCATGCTCTGCTATCCTTTTGATGTCGTAAAGTGTGAGGTAGATAAAGCGCCCCCGGCAGCAATCTACACAGAATTTGCACTTAAATTTAACATCACTTTTGAGGGGTTTTGGTTTAAAGCGCATTTTTAACCCTCATGAAAACCTGTCTCCAAAACTTTTAAATCTCTCGGAATGGAAAAATGAACACATGAAGATACATCTTATCGTCGTGATAATTTTAACAACCCTTATAGTTATGTGCATCAGTTCCCATAGAACCGAGCTTAGGGAACTCCAATTCTCACCAACTGCAAACGCCAAACGCCTTTTTGAAGCGAGCTGGGAAAATAACACCGCTAACGAAAGTATTTCTCTTAGTATAATCTTTGATGGATGGAATGCCACAATTAAAGGAACTCAAGAGATTGAGCTTTCCTTAAGCTCTTCCTCTGTAATACCTTTTCTCTTTGAGAATTCGTCCATTTTAAGGTTTGATCTCGAGAAAATAGAGGTCTATGGTGCAAAAGTAAGTGTAAAAGCATTCTATGATGGAAAATACGGCATTTTGCTGCTCAACGTGACTCCCACCAGGAGTACACAAAAGATTAGGCTTTTCTATACTTCGCATTATCAGCCTCTGCTCGATATCAACATGCGAGACCCTATTGAGTGGCACATGAGATCAACTAAGGACTACTTTTACATCCCACCAGAGGCTTATATGTTTCTCTCCAAGCTGAGGGGAAAATTCACGATTAAAGTTCTCCATTATTCAACAGACTACACCCTTGCAGGTATTTTAAAGTTAAGGAATGGAAAATACAAACCGCTCCTTCCAGAGGAGGATGCATTTCATACAGATGGCAAAAGGCTCTATATCCTCCTTGGAAGATGGAACATCTATGAAAGCACAATCAAGATCAATGACAGAAACATAAAAGTCATAGCCCTCACTGACGAGGGGAATGTAACGAATGCGCTCTCAAAAATTCTGAAGGTTTATTCCTCCCACCTCATTCCATACCCTTACGATGAGCTGATTTATATAAGGTTCAAAGGGCATAGAAGCGAGTATGAAGGATACGGCCTGTATGGAGGGGCACTGGGAACGCAGTTCAAAAGAGTTATCCCTCATGAGGTTGCCCACAACTGGTTTGCTATGTATGCTGACCTTGGAATTCTAAATGAACCCTTTGCCGTGTATACATCCTCTTTGTACAATCTAACCTCCGAACAGGTGGATAAATGGGAGGGACTATGTTTGAGTCTGAAAGACAAAACCCCAATAGCGCGGATAAATGGAATTACCCGACAGAACATGAATACTCTCTATCAGCGGGGCGGTTTTATCCTCCGCTCCCTTCAGTTTGTCGTAGGAAATGAGACATTTTTTAAAGGGCTCAGGGAGCTCCTTGGAATTTGCCACGCTAAAGATTGCACTCAACCTGAAGAAACACTAAACCTAATTAAAGAAATCTACGAGAACCTGACTAATAAAGACTTAGATTGGTTCTTCAAAGAGTGGTTCTACACAGCAGATTATCCCAACTTCACGGTCTCCAGCTTGAAAGTCATTCAAAACGGCAACTATTATAGGCTAATACTCAACATAACCGAGAAAAACGGTTTTGCGATGCCACTTGAGGTAAAAATTGTAACTCCCACCGAGAACATCACGAAGAGAATCTTTGTAAATGGCTCAGCTATTTTGGGAGTTGAGTTAAAGGAAAAGCCACTCAGGGTAATCATCGATCCAAATGACTGGATGATTAACGCCGATGGCTCTAACTACAGAGTGAACTGGGAGAACTTTATGCTCGAGAAAATAGAAAAGGAAGCAATGGAACTCAATGGTGTTGAGATAGTAGTGAACTGACTCAAGTGTTCAAATGTGCATCAAACTCTCTGCTCTTTTCAAAGTCTGCATAGCTTTTATCTAAGCGTTTGCTCACATAAGGACCGTCTTTTCTATAACCGAACTTTCTGTAATATTCCCTAACTCCAACGCCGCTGATGACAAGCATCTTCTTGACGTCAAACTCCTCTCTCGCTATTTTCTCCGCCTCCGCAAGCAGCTCCCTGCCGTAGCCACGGTGCTGCCACTCATATTTAGGTCTGCCTCCAATTGGCACCAATGGACCATAAACGTGAAGTTCCCTAACAATTGCAGAGGGACAGCAGTTAATCTCTTTGCGGTGAGCTTTTTCGCTCGGAATCCTCAACCTAAGGAATCCAATTAGAATGTCGTTCTTAACATCCTCAAAGCTGAGAAAAATTTCTCTGCCCTCGCTTGCCTCATAGTCCTCTCTCAAAAGCTTTATATGCTCCACCTCGGGCTGAATTCCAAACTTCTGCATTACATGACCAACTTCTCTGAATCTGATCTCTCTTGGCCTTATGCCCTCCCTGATGAGCTCGTTGAAGACAAGCTGTCCCAGGTTGGAGTGCTTAACTCCAGCAGCGATTAAAGGAACGGGAATATCTCTCTGGATCCTCATAACGCGAACCCACTTTGGAATTATCTTGTAAACTTCAACCAAAAGCCTAACTGCTTCTTCAGTGGTGTATGGTCTGTATTTGCCTTCTTTGTACCACTTGTACAGGATTGTGTCCTCAGTTACAAGCGTCGGATAAATCTTCAGCATATCTGGTTTAAAGCGGGAATCTTCGAAAATTATCTGAAATGCCTTTAAATCCCTCTCAAAGTTGCTTCCCGGCAAACCAGGCATCATGTGATAGTTTACTTTAAGCCCAGCATCCTTCAAAAGCTGAGTCGCTCTAACAACGTCTTCAACGGTATGTCCCCTCTTAACCCTTTCATATATGAAGTTGAAAACAGTTTGGACACCAAGCTCCACTCTTGTAGTACCAAAGGCAAGCATTCTATCAATATGCCTTTCAAAAGACCAATCTGGACGAGTTTCAATAGTCAAGCCGACCATTCTGACCTTTGCCTTCTCATTCTTTCTCTGCTCGTCTTCGAGGTAGTAGTATTTTTTCTTATGGGTTCTCTCCCATGCGGCTTTAAACTTCGGGTCTTCGTCAAATACCGAGTGGTCTTTTTTAACTAAAACCCTAATCAGCTTCTCCTCAAGGTTCTCTACGTCCCTAAAGTAAGGAAAGTCGTTCATAGCTTTAAATGCATTTTTTATGAACCATTCTTGATAATCCAAGTCCATTGCGGGAAATGTTCCGCCTTGAACAATCACTTCAACTTTATCAATGTCGTGTCCTATGTCATAGAGCTGCTTTAAACGGCGGAGCATGATTATGTAAGGGTGATAAGCACTTTGAATTGCTCTCAAAGCTGACGGCTCTTTTCCGGTATAGCTCTGCGGCGAACCTTCACTCGGTCCACCAGGACAGTAAATGCATCTGCCATGAGGACATGGAAAAGGCTTTGTCATCATTGCAACAACTGCAACACCGCTTATTGTCCTCGTGGGCTTCTTCTTAAGGAAGTCTTTGAACTTCTCCCTATCATCTTTGCTCATAACCCTCAAGATGTCAGCGTTACCGGGAAGCTTGCTCAAATGATATTTTCTCGCAACTCTAACCTTAACCTTGTTCAATTCCTCTCTGCTTTTAATCTCACCCGAAATTATCATCCGAGCGATTTCCTCGCAGGCTTTTCTATAAGCATCCATCTCTGACACCCCTAACGTCTCACCCTTTGGTTTAAGGAAAGCGGGTTAGCTTAAAAAGGTTGTCAGTTTATATTCACTTAGGGAGGGTGAATAAAATGGCGAGCAGAGACGAGATTGTAAGCTTTCTCGATGAATATTTGAATATAAAAGCCTTCCCGGATAAATCGAAAAACGGCCTCCAAGTTGAAGGAAAGAGCGAAGTCAACACAATAGCCTTTGCCGTCGATGCGTGCTTAGATACTTTTGTGAAAGCAAAGGCATTCAAGGCTGACATGGTAATAGTTCACCACGGCATAGTCTGGGGAGGGGTTGACTACATTACGGGGCTTATTCAGAAGAGGCTCAAGTTCCTCCTCGAGAACGACATAAACCTCTACGTTGCTCATGTCCCTCTTGATGCCCATCCAGAAGTCGGAAACAACGCTCAGCTCTTAAAGCTCCTCGATTTAGAGCCCAAAGAACCTTTCGGAGACTATGGAGGAGTTACAATCGGATTTATCGGCGAATTTGAAGAGCCAAAGCCCCTACCGTTAATAGCACAAATTTTGGTGGAAAAGCTGAAAATTGACTATGTAAAGAGTTATGAGTTCGGGAAGCAGGAAATTAAGAGGATTGGGGTCATAAGCGGAGCTGGAGGATTTGCAATTGAAGAAGCTGTAAAGAAAAACGTTGACCTCTTCATAACGGGCGAGTTCATCCATGGAAGCTATAGAACGGCTGAAGACTTAAGGCTGAGCGTTTTAGCTGCTGGACACTATGCAACAGAAACTTTAGGTGTTAGGGCACTAATGCCTCTCCTGAGAGGGAAGTTTGGTGTTAGGACAGTTTTTATTGATAATCCTACTGGTCTTTGATTTTAAGCTTTCTTTTAATGCCGAAAGAAAGCCGTCAGGCTTAACAAGAATTAGTTCAACCCTTAATTCTTCTTTCGCATATTCTTCAACCCAGCTTCTGCTTAAAGGGTCATTGTTAAAGGGGTAAACTATCATAAGCCTGTTGAATCCAGCTCTTTTAGCTTTCACAGCATTGTATAGGATGCGCTGCTTTATCCACTTGTAGGAGTTTTCAAATTCAATTGCGAGGACTTTCTCATCCTCTCTAAGAATTACCAAGTCAATCCTGCTCCCATCTTTACCTTGGAATTCCTTAACTGCCCTAAGCCCATGGAAAGCACAGAGTTCTTCAGCTTCTTTGAGAAGAGATTTAATCTTAATTTCCAAAACCCCCAAAATAAAGATGAATCAAGAAGAGAGCCTCTTCCTAAGCTCCTCCAGAGCTTCTCTTGCCTTTCTTACATCTTTTATCTTTCCTTGAGCTAAGTCCTTCTTTCCTCCACCGCCGCCGCCGGCTATTGATGTTATTATTCTTATAAGCTCACCAGCTTTGAATGGAACTTCGTCCCCCACAGCAACGACAACAGCGTTTGTGTCTTCGCTTATGAGTGCAGTAACTCTCTTGGGTTTCTTCAGCTTGAGTGCTGCTTCTCTTAAGTGGTCCAAGTCCCCTTCAACAACCTCTCCAATGAACTCGATTTCGCCAATCTTTTCGACTTTGTTCTCAAGCTCGTAAACGAGAAGCTTAGCCAATTCTTTCTTGAGCTTCTCAACCTCTTTCCTTGCCTGCTTCCACTCCTCGAAGAATTTCTCAGCTGTTTCTGGCAGCTTTTCCGGAGGAACCCTGAATACTTCACTTGTCTTCTTTATTATGTCTCTCTCCCTCTGCCACTCCTTTATTGCCGCTTCACCGCAGGCGAAGATAATTCTCTCAACTCCATCCTGAATCCTCTCAGTTCTTAAGATTTTTATTGGACCAATCAGGCCAGTGCTCGGCAAGTGAGTTCCACCACATGCCTGAACATCCCAGTCTTCAATGTTAAGTATTCTAATGATTCTCCCCGGCACAACGCCACCTTGATAAAGCCTAAAGCCGTATTTCTGTTCCGCCTCTGTTCTTGGCAGCCACTCCCAAGCGACCTTCCTGTCTTCCATGACGATCCTGTTCGCTAAGCGTTCTATTTCCTTCAGCTCCTCTTCACTAATGCGCTTGTAGTGGGAAATATCCAGCCTCGCCCACTCTGTGCTCAGCTGTGAACCGGCTTGCCAGACGTGTTTACCGAGAACCCTCACCAAAGCTCCCATCAGAACGTGGGTTCCTGTGTGGTGCCTCATATGCTGAATCCTTCTCTCCCAGTCAATTTTTCCGTGAACTGTCATTCCCTCTTTGAACTTCCCCGGATCCTTGACCCTGTGAAGTATTACCTTTCCGACCTTCTGAACCTCTAAAACCTCAACACCGTTAAGCTCACCAGTGTCGTACGGCTGACCTCCACCTTCCGGATAGAATGCCGTTTTATCAAGAACGACCCAATCATCAATGACCTTGAGGACTTTAGCATCGAACTCCTTCATGAACGGATCTTCATAGTAAAGCGTTCTCGTATCTGGCAAGTCCCTCACAAGCTCAAAATCTACGATTTTTTCTTCTTTTTCCTCTTTTGCCATCTTCTCTGCTTCCTTTGCTACCAAGCTATAGAAGTTGTCGGGTATGTGAACCTTTATGCCCTCTTTCTCTGCTATCTCCTTAACAATTTCCGGCGTTAAGCCGTGACTCTCGTAGAACAGTATGAGCTTCTCCAGTGGGATTTCGTCTTTGCCTTCTTTCCTGAGCTTCTTAATTTCTCTTCTGACCAAATCAGAACCTCTCTTAAGGGTTTCTTGATATCTCTTCTCTTCCACATTAACTATGTCCAAAATGACATCCTCCATCTCCTTGAACTCTGGGAAAGTCTTGTGGAGGGCTTTTATGTGCATGGCAACGATTTCACTGAGCGGAATTTGTAAGCCAAGCTCTCTCAAATGCCTGATACTCTTCCTTATCAACAGACGAGCAAGGTAACCGGCTTTAACGTTTGAAGGAACAACCCCATCAGCCAGCATGAAAGTTAATGCCTTTGTGTGGTCAGCTATTGCATAGATAAGCTCGTAGGGTCTTATTAATCTCTCAAGTTCCTCAACGCTTATCCCCACTCTGCCCGCAACTTCCCTCCTCAAAACTTTAAGGTCGCCCATGTCCTCGATGTCAAACATTCCAGCCAGCCTTGAGTTTTCCATTAAAATCCTGTCATCAATCTTCTCAATGCCAGCCATTCTCTTAAGGGGTTCAACAACATAACCTAAGACAGCGTCATAAGCCGTTGGAGTGCCTTGACTCATCCAGACCAATCTCTCAAGACCGTAACCTGTATCAACAACCTTGGTATCCATTGGAACGTATCTGTCTCCTTTGATGATTACGACTTGATCATCCGGAGTTCCCGGTGGAGCCAACTTGTACTGCATAAAAACAAGAGTAGCGACCTCTAACCCTCTATAGAGGACTTCGAAAGCTGGTCCAGCGTTTCCTCCACCCGCCCATGGGTTCTCCTTGAACGTTATGTCTTCAGGCTTCATCTTCAAATCCTTGGTGAAAAACTCAAAAGCAAGCTCAACAGTTTCATCCATCCAGTATATCGGCTTACCTGGATAGTTGAAGGCATGATGTGCCATCATTTCAAAGATTGTAAAGTGTCTCCCGGTTATTCCAACGTTGTCAATGTCTGTGAATCTAATTGATGGCTGAGAAATTGTGAGAGGATTTGCTGGAGGGTCAGCTTCCCCGCTGATGACCCAAGGCTGAAAGTCCATAATGCTTGCCCCTACTAAGAGCACATCATCTCTCCATCTCGGCAGGACTGGATATCTTTTCACCCTACCATGTCCGTGTCTCTCAAAGAAGCTTAAGAATGCTTCTCTCATTTCTTCAAGGGTGTACTTCTTTGGAATACCTGGTTTTCCAATAAACTGGTACTCATCACATGGAGGGTCTCCACAGGTCTCTCTATCTGGATCCAAAGTCCAGAAGGGTTTTCCACAGACTTTACATGTTTTCCGTATCCAGCCTTCCTCTTTAAACATCTTCGTGGTCATGTCCATTGACATTTCGATCACCTTCCAAAATTGACCCTGAAATGAACTCACCTTAAAAACAACAGAATGGTGAAGTTATATTAAGTTTACTCATCTTCGTTCTCATTGATTATGATGATCGGGAAGTTCATCTTCTTGAGCATTTCTATGAGCCGTTCGTGAGTTCTCCTCAAACGCTCAAGCTTGTACCTCAGGTTTTGATTTTCAATTGCTAAACTGGTGACTTCTTCAGTCTTAGCCCTCAGCTGTGCCTTAAGCTCTATTATCTCATCCTCAAGCTCAATTATTGAACGTTCAAGTCTTTCAATTTCCTCATACAAGTCTCTGCATATCTTTTCTTTGAGCATGAACAACACCGGTCAGACCCGCGAAACTTCATCACAGATTTTCAGGGGGCTCCAGACTCATCATTCCCTTAATATGATCCTAAGCCTGCACTCCAATATATAGTTTATCCTTCTTGAGGTTTACAATTGTTCACAAAAATATCCGTCATATCTAATTTGACATGAGCAATGTAAAAATTACTTGAGCTCAATTTCAACAAATAGCCAAAACCCTTAAATATTTTGTCGATACTAAGATAAGTTTGTAAAGTACACTGATGCAGAAAATCCTGCCCTACAGCACAGCACAATGCAAGACTAATAAACTATGTTTGGAGGTGTCTGTATGGGAGCAATAATGGAGTTTATTAACTGGTTGGATGGCATGGTCTGGGGTCCACCTATAATGATTTTGCTTTTGGGCACAGGTCTCTTCTTAACAATAGTGCTTAGGGGAATACAGTTCAGAAGACTTGGATGGTCTATTAGATACACCCTATTTGAGGGAAGAAAGAAGCAGGGTGAAGGTGATATTACACCCTTCCAGGCACTGATGGCAACCATAGCCGGAACTGTAGGTATTGGAAACATCGCTGGTGTTGCAACTGCAATTCACCTCGGTGGTCCTGGAGCGCTCTTCTGGATGTGGATGACAGCACTTGTCGGTATGGCAACAAGATATTCGGAAGGTCTCTTAGGTGTTGCATTTAGAAGCAAGTTGCCAGATGGGACAATGATAGGTGGTTCATTCAATGCACTGGAGAGGGGATTTGCAGAAGTAAAGGTGTCTAAAACCGGCAGAACGATAGCAACAATTTTCATGCTGATATTTGCAGCTTTCATCGGATATGAAGCAACAAAGCTCAGCGGCGGACTGATGATACTTGCCGTAATAATAGCTATCTTGTTTGCAATTCTCGCATTGTACCTCCAAAAGGAGAGCTCTCTGCCTACCCTTGGAAAAGTGCTTGCAATTCTATTCGCACTCTTTGCGGCAATCTCAGCATTCGGTATTGGAAACATGACACAGTCAAACTCATTGGCACTTGGTATGGAAGTTGCATTTAACGTTCCGCACTGGGTTACAGGAATAATCTTTGCAATCCTTACATTCATAGTTACAATAGGAGGAATTAAGAGAATCGGTGAATTTACAGAGGCATTAGTTCCATTCATGGCAATAGTGTACTTCATATTTGCAATTGGAGTCTGGATTAAGTTCGCCGGACAGCTACCAAGTGCAATTTCATTAATTCTTAAGGATGCATTCACTGGAAGTGCAGTTGCCGGTGGTGCAGTTGGTACGACCATAAGGTGGGGTGTTGCAAGAGGTCTGTTCTCCAATGAAGCAGGTCTTGGAACAGCAAGTATGGCACACGCCGCCGCAAGAACAGACAACCCCTCAAGACAGGCACACGTTGCTATGCTTGGACCATTCATTGATACAATCATAATCTGTTCTCTGACAGGAATTTCAATTGTTGCAACAGGAGCATGGCAAACCGGCAAAACAAGTACAGCATTGACACAGGAGGCATTTGCAAGGGCATTTGGACACATCGGTGAGATAATGGTCGTTATAGGCGTCATACTCTTCGCCTATTCAACGGTCCTTGCATGGAACTTCTACGGCAGACAGAACATCATGTACTTAGCCAAGTGGATTGAAGGAGACCCAGAGAAGTTCGCAAGACTGTATCCAAGGCTTCACTTAATCTACAACATACTCTTCGTGATCTTCATATACATAGGTGCAACTACCGTTCTTGAAAGCGTATGGACATTCTCAGACATGATGAACGGACTCATGGCAATACCAAACCTGGTCGGCTTGCTGGTGCTCTACAGCGTTATCAAGAAATACACTGACGAGTTCATAAAAGAGAATCCATGAGATTTTGCTTTTTGATCTTTGTTTTCTATTTTCCCTTTGAAACCTTCGAGGTGATTTTTAATGAGTTTTAACGAGTTTCCAAAGATAGTTGTTAAGCCTCCGGGACCAAAGGCGAAAGAGCTCATTGAGAGAGAAAAGAAGGTTATCTCTTCTGGTCTTGGTGTTAAGCTTTTTCCCGTTGTGCCCGAGAGGGGCTATGGTGCGTTAATAGAGGACGTCGATGGGAACGTTTTCATCGACTTCTTAGCCGGAGCAGCTGCGGCATCAACAGGCTACGCCCATCCTGAGCTTGTAAAAGAGGTCCAAGAGCAGGTAGCAAAGATCCAGCACTCCATGATAGGCTATACCTACAGCAAAAGAGCCATAGAAGTTGCGGAGATTTTAGCAGAAAAAGCTCCAATTGAAAATCCGAAGATACTCTTCGGTTTGAGCGGGAGCGATGCGATGGATCTGACCATGAAGGTGGCACGCTTTGCCACAAGGAAGCCATGGTTCATAGCATTCATCGGAGCTTATCATGGGCAAACTTACGGTGCTACATCAATAGCAGCATTCCAGAGCTCCCAGAAGAGAGGGTTCTCGCCATTAGTTCCCAACGTAGTCTGGATCCCATATCCCAATCCCTACCGAAACGTCTGGGGGATCAACGGCTATGAAGAACCAGATGAGCTGATAAATCGCTTTTTGGATTACCTTGAGAGCTATATTTTAGCCCATGTAGTTCCCCCAGATGAAGTTGCCGCTTTGATAGCAGAGCCAATTCAAGGCGATGCTGGCATAGTTGTCCCGCCGGAGAACTTTTTCAAAGAGCTGAAAAAGGTCTTAGACGAACACGGCATTCTCTTGGCAATGGATGAAGTTCAAACGGGCATTGGAAGAACCGGAAAGTGGTTTGCAACGGAGTGGTTTAAAGTAAAGCCTGACTTCATTTCCTTTGGAAAAGGAGTAGCAAGTGGAATGGGGCTGAGCGGAGTTATAGGAAGGGCTGAGCTGATGGACATGACGAGCGGCTCAGCTCTGTTGACTCCAGCAGCAAATCCAGTGATTTCAGCAGCAGCCTATGCTACGCTGAAGATAATCGAGGAGGAAAAGATCCTTGAGAACGCCCAAAAGGTCGGGGCATTCATAATGAAACGCTTAAAAGAGATGCAGGAAAAGTATGATGTTATTGGCGACGTTAGAGGAAAAGGACTGATGATTGGCGTTGAAATCGTTAAGCCAGATGGCAAACCAGACCCAGAGCTAACCGGAAAGATATGCTGGAGAGCATTTGAACTTGGCTTAATTCTGCCGAGCTATGGAATGTTTGGAAATGTCATCAGAATTACCCCCCCATTGGTTATAACTGAAGAGATAGCAGAGAAAGGATTGGAGATCATGGAGCAGGCTTTGAAAGATGCATTGGCTGGAAAAGTCACCCATAAAGTCGTTACCTGGCACTGATGAATTTTTCTTCATGATTTAATTTTTAAACCGTTTTTCAGTTCATTAATCGGGTGAAAAGCATGGGGCTTAAAGAATTCTTTGCAGAATGGAGGAGGAGATGTCCATTCATAAGAGCGATCGAAAAGTGGCGCTTTGAAAGAAAGAAAAATAAGTTTGAAGTTAAAAGGAAGAACAGCTAAAGTTATGAGTTTTGAGAATATGCTATAGCAAACTTGACACCCACAAATAGGGGGTTATTAGGAAAAGAGTGGCATTTTTAAGCTGAGCATTCAGAAGGTAGTAAAATTCAATTCCGAGAGACAGCAGAAGCAACAGCAGAAACATTCCGTAAATTACTGCCTTCTTAACGCCGTAGAGATGCAAGCCAAAGATAAGAAAAGCTGAGAAGAAGATTGGGTTAATCGGATTTGGCGGATAAAATCCGGGATATAGTAGAGTTGCTGTTATCCCCATCAACCCAATGAAAATATAGAGAGGGGCGAGGGTTCTTGTGTTCATTCAAACCTCCTCAGATAGTCAGTCCTCTCATCACCGCTCAGCAACGGGTTTACTCATCACCCAAGCATTTCCTTAACTTCTTTAGCTATTTTTTCAATTGCAACACTCTTCTGCTCTCCAGTTGCCATATCCCTAATCGTGGCTTTTCCTTCAGCCAAATCCCTCTTTCCAAGTATCACAACAACGGGTATTTCAAGCTTATCCGCGTACTCCAAAGCTTTCCTCAGCTTTCTGCCCTGCAGATCATACTCCGCCTTTATTCCAGCTTTCCTGAGGGCTTGGGTTATCTCTATCGCCTTGGCTTTAACCTCAAGCTCCTTTCCAATGTAAACCACAAAAACGTCTGGGCTCAATCTAAAGCTTGGTAAGAGACCTTTGCTTTCCAATATCGGAATTAATCTCTCAATTCCAATAGCGAAGCCTGTAGCTGGTGTCGGCTTTCCGCCGAAGACCTCTATTAAGTTGTCATACCTACCGCCGCCCCCGATGGAGCCTATGCCGAGATCGTTGGGAGCTATCGCTTCAAATACAATGCTCGTGTAGTAATCAAAGCCTCTCGCGATTCCAAAATCAATTAAAGCGTAATCATAAACGCCATAAGCCTTCAGGAGTTCAAACAACTCCTCAATCTTTTTCAGCTCCTCTTTAGCCTTATCACTTTTGAAAAGCTCGTAAGCCTTTGGCAAAATTTCATCTGGCTTTCCTTTAAGCTCAATCAAAAAGAGAACCTTTTCTACAGCTTCATCACTCAGCCCAAAGTCCTTGAGTGCAGCAATAAAATCTTCTCTGCTCATCTTGTCTTTCTTATCAATTAATCTCATCAATCCAATATCATCCTCAACACCAAGCATTTTAGCAAACTCATCTAAAAGAACTCTGTCGCCTATATTAACTGTAAAGTCCTTAAGACCCGTTGAAAGATAGCTTTCAATCATTAGAGCTATTACCTCAGCATCAGCCTCAATGTTCGCTGAACCTATCAGCTCAACACCAGCCTGCCAGAACTCCCTCAAGCGACCGCTCTGTGGCTCTTCGTAGCGGAACATGTTTGTTATGTAGTACCACTTCACGGGCTTTGGAACGTTCTGAAACTTGTTCACAAAGAGCCTTGCGACACTTGATGTCAAATCTGGCCTCAGAGATATGTCCCTCCCACCTTTGTCTTTAAATGCATAGAGCTGCTTCACAACTTCCTCTCCGCTCCTAAGCTGAAAGAGTTTGGTGTACTCAAATGTTGGAGTGAGGATTTCTTTAAAGCCATAAACCTCAAAGACCTCTCTTATTCTCTCGAACACCCATCTTCTTTTAGCCATGTCCTCTGGAAGCAGATCTCTCGTTCCTTTTACCCTTTCAATTCTCTCCTTTACCATTTTACCACCTTCCTGCCATTAAAGATGCAAAAAACCTTAAAAGTTATTTGCCTCAAGCAGAGCTCTCAAGCAGTCTGAGGAAAATTCCTCCAACACCTTCAACCATCATCTGCGCACCAATTGCCATCGTAAAGAGACCAATTATCCTGATGAAGACACCCAAAGTTGTCTTGCTTATGTTCTCTATCATATAGAGCGTCACAAACATCAGCAGAGCAGTCAGCAAAATCGCTATCAAGATAGCCGAGGCGGAGACCTTTATACCATACTCCGCTGTCAGGGTGATTGCAGTTGTTATCGCAGCAGGTCCTGCTATAAGGGGAGTTGCAACAGGAACAGCAGCCAAGGCTAAGATGTTCTTCTCCTTCTTGAGCGTTACCATGCCGCCACCTTCCAGTGCCTCAAGACCTATTTTAAACAGAACAAACCCTCCAGCAATCTTCAAGGCATTCAAGTCAATGTGAAAAATGTCCTGGAGGATTATTTTACCAGCTACTGCAAAAATTATGAGCAGGATAAAGCCGATTAAGTTTGCCCTGATGATGAGCTGCTTTATGTCTTCTATGTGAAAGTCCTCCCTAAGTAGGCTAACCAAGAGGATCTTATCGCTCGGATCAATCATGATTAGCATCAGCAGTGAGGCGCTGAGGATTTCTCCAATCATCGACATCAACCTTTTGAACGATGGCCAGCTTATAAAGTTATGCTACCTGTCTTTCATTAGCTTCATGAATTCATTGGGGGTGTAAACTTTGCTGTACCATTCAAAGTCTTTCTTGTTGTTTGTTATCAGCGGAGCGTTAAGCTTCACTGCTAACGCGCCTATCATGTAGTCTCTTGCGTTTTTTGAAAAATCCCATCTACCAAGAGCATTTTTCACAACAATCTTGGCACACTCATCATCAAATGGATAAACCCTTATTCCCAAGACATTAAGAAAGGCATCAACATAGGCTTTACCTTCCTCATAACTACCACGCTTTTTTGCATGGTGGTAAAGGTACTCTATATACGCCACTGCACTCAGTATAGGTTCATGGGGACTTTTCTTAAGCCATTTGAGGAACTCTTTATCATGAAGAACGTTTGTGTCAAGAACTATCTTCATCTGCTTTCCTCCTGAAAATTTTACTAAGCCCTTCCCTCATTTCTTCAGTGGTCTCATCAATGTCCTTTGAAAGCTCAGTCATTTCTTCAAGAAGGTCTTCGAATTTCATGATCACGTACCCTTCCTTAGTCTTGACAAAGACAACCTCATCACCAGCCTTTATATTGAGTGCCTCCCTAACCTCCTTGGGAATTGTTACTTGGTATTTCCTTGTAACAGTTACCATTACAATCACCAAAATGTAATACCAAAATGAGGTTAATAAGGCTATCGTCACCTATTTTAATATGCGTCGTGGAGAATAAAGTATGCGATGATGAAACCGGGGTCTTCTTCACGTGAGTTTTCGTGAACCCACGTGAAGATTCATTCCCCGTGCAACGACGGGTGCCCAGACTTAGACCGTCCCGCCCACTCTTCTTCTCGTTTAGTTCGCTACGGCGGAACGGGTCGCCCGAACACCCACCGAGTTCAGCCAGCCCTCTACCTCGCCTTGCTCACAGACTTCATTGGACCGGCATCATTACCAAAAACTATTTAAGAACATATGTATTTAAGTATTTCGGTGAATACGATGGGAGTCATAACCGTGAAAATACCCGACGATTTAGAAGTGAGGTTCCGAAAGAAAATCCTCGACGTTTATGGCGTCAAAAAAGGAGCACTTGGGAAGGCGATAAGTGAGGCGATCGAACTATGGCTGGAAAAACACGAAAAATCCGGAGAGCGGAAGTAAATTACATAACCATAAAGACAAGACTCAAACCAGAAACAAAAGACGACTACTTAAAACTTGCACTCCTCTGCGAGAGGTTCAAAAAGGCAGTAGAATTAGCAATACGATTTCAACTAAAGGGTCTCAAGAAGAGCGAGGGCGTGAAAGAAATATCACGGCTAATCCTTAACAACTGGTGGTATTCTGATAGTGCGTGGGATTATGCGAAAATGTTGTTGAAAGGGACAACACAAAACGGTGGGAATCCAAAACATATTCACCTGAAGTCAAAGTTCCTCATCAGCAAACCAAAGGAGAATGAAAACGGAAACAGAAACGTGAGAATGGAAGGGGTGAAGGTTAAAATACGCTCGAACGGGGAGTGGCTGAATTTCAAACTCAAAACAGTGGGAAAATTTCTTCCGGTTGTTCTCAACGCTCAAAAGTCCAAATACGGTGCACAGATAGTCCTGAAGAATGGGAGGGCTTATCTGCACTTGCAAATCCCATTCTGGATTTATCTTGAGCATTTTAGGAGAACCACAAAGGGACGGTTGTATGCGGGTTTTGACTTGAACTCGGACAGGGTGAATATGGTTATTCTAGACGAGAACGGGATTATTCGGGACGTTAAAGTTGTGCATTTTCCAGAGGTTAATTCTCCGGGTTTCTCTAAGTGGAAGGCGAAGGACTCAAGGGTGAAGGCTCTCTCCCAGCTACTTGACTATGCGTATTATCACGGTGTTAGGGTCGTGTTTTTTGAGGATTTAGAGAGGATTAAACGCAGGAATGGAAAGGCTGCGAGTTCGAGGAGAGGAAACAGGAAGGCGTTAAATTTTGCTAAGAAGGAGTTATTGGAACACGGGGTTATTATAGCGTTGAAAAGGGGCTTCGAAGTGTTTTTGGTTAATCCCGCTGGTTCTTCCAAGTTGGGAAAAGAATTAAGTCGGAGACTGGGTTTTGACGTTCACTCATCGTCAGCATTCGTTATTGGTTGGTGGGGATTAAACTACCTGAAAACTCACAAAATAAAGAACAATTAATTTTGGGCACTGGATGATTGGTAATTAGCGCTCGGTTGGCTGAGCCCTCTCAAAACGGTATATGTCAACCTTTATTCTCTCCAACCTCTTTCGATGGAAAAAGAACTGAGCTGGAATTTCAAAGTCAACTGTTAGTCGGTGCGTTATTGTAAAGCCATTATCCCTAACAAATGCCTCGATGAATTTCCTAACTTCAGGCTTTGCCAGATGAATAGAATAGACAACTTTGCTTATTTCAAAAGCTTTGAGAAGAAAAGGTCTGTCTGCTTTTGGATTTTGAGAGCCAAAGGGAGGATTCATGATGACAGCATCAGCTTGCTTATCAAAAAAGCTCACATCGGATAAAATCAACTCAACACAGGTTTCCACACTCAATGCCTTTACATTTTCCTCTGCTATTTTCAAAGCACTCTCATCTATTTCAACAGCGTAAACCTTTTTTGCCCCCAAAAGGCAAGCTCCCACACTTAAAACTCCAGTACCTGCACCTAAATCGGCTATAACTTTGCCTTCGACATCACCCAAAGAATAAGCCAACCATAAAAGCTCAGCTGCAACGTTTCCCGGAGTTCTATATTGTTCGAGCTCTGCTTTAGGATTTTCAAACCCTTTGAGCCTTGAGAGGAGCATTGCAAGGTGCTTCTTCTTCATAGCTAACCCCTCATGTAGCGGAGCAGCTCCTCAAAGCGTATCTCAAACCTGAAGCCCGGAATGTTGTAAATTGTGCCAATTGTCGTTAAGATGAACATTACAACAACAAGCGCTATTATGAAGCCAAACTCCGCCGTTAAAGCCGATACAATCGCTTCCCTTGAGTTTAAGCCTGTGATGAGCAGCATAATGAAGAGGAAGAAAAAGCCAAGGAAGATATCAATGTAAAGAGAAATAAAAACACCAAATATTGAAATGGTTAAGAGCAGAAGCTTTCTTGGCTTCTTATATGTAAAAACTTCTATAGCGGTCTTTAAGAAGCTGTAGTACATGAAAATTAGCAAAACGTGAAGCGCAGAGTCCAGCATTATTCTAAGCATCATTTCACCTCTTTGGAAGCTTTAGACTTATTCCAAACGGCTCGTCTTTTTCTCTCTTACCCCCAAGAATTTCATCAAACTCATACTCTTCTCTCAAGCCAAGCAGTAGTTCAACTTCAGGAGGAGTTAATATGGGCTTTCTCCATCTCTCTGCATCGTCTATTGGAACTCTCGGACAGGCAACCACAACATAGGCATCAAAATCAAAACCCTCCAAAGCCTCTGGACTTATATAGTTCATTGCTATCAGTTGTGCTTCTCTCCCGTGCTCTTTCAAGAGTTTCATTATTCTCTTGGCTTCCCCTAAGCGTAGCTGACCCCTTTTGGTGCTTATTATTACGCCAAACTTTTTGGCATCATAAGCCTTAGCAACCATTCCCCATCTCTTTCTCACAATCCTCTCCGTATTTACCCAAGAGAAGTCTCCACTGTATGGGTTAATAGCTAACGTTGGCTTTTTTGTAGCTAAAGCAACACCAATTGGATGAAAATAGCCAGCCCCAATTAATAAAATCCCATCAACATCTCTTCCAACCCTTGCCGCTGTAAAGTTGCACCCCAAAATCTGTCCAGCAAATGAAACTCTATTATCTCCTTTGCCAATGAAAACTCGGAAGCCTTTCCCTTCTAAAAACTGCTTTGCTCTTTCCAAATCCCTTATGTGCTGAACCGTGGTTACAAGAGCAATTTTTCTGCCAAGCTTTTTAATCTCGTTTAAATTCTTCTCCAAAGCTTTCACAACATCAACCTTGGCAAAAGCAGGGACAAAGAGGGTTGGAACTTCCAGATTAAGCTGCATGTAAGAGTGACCCAAATGGATCAGAGCATCACAGCCGAGCATCTTAGCCTCTCTATCCGCTAAATCGCAAGCTCCATAATTTATGTCGCCACTTATTATCGCTTCAACTCCGTTCTTTCCCAAAAATTCAGCCAAAGCTTGGGCTTCTTTCTTTAACCCTTCTGGAGTCTGAATCAACACTTTCTTAGCATTCAGCTCTCTGATCTTTTGAAGTATCTCTTGGAAAGGAATCTCATGCAAGATACTCACTTTAACCCCTCTGTGGAGAAGCTTTGACCACAAGCTTTATATTTCTAATGCTCCCACAATACATCGAAGTCCGAGGTATGGTGATCAAGATGAGAAAGGTGGCACTAATTTTTATCATAACAATGCTCGCTTTTTATGCTCTTGCCCAACAGCCTTATGATGAAGTTGCAAAAGCAGTTTTTGAAAGCCTAAAAACTGGAAATTACTCAATTCTTGAGCCATATTTGGACGAAAATATGAAGGAGGCTTTTAATGAAAAATCCTTCAATGCTTTAAGGGAACAGATGATTTCAAAATACGGCGGTCTTAAAAGCTTTGAATTCATTGAAGAAGGAAAATCCGGAAAATTTGCACTGGCGTATTATCGTTTTCAGTTTGAAAAAGCTAATGTGACACTAAGGCTCGTTTTTAGTCAAACCAACGGGGAATACAAACTTTCCGGGCTCTGGATTCAGAAAGTTGTCTGGAGGGAGAAGGGAATTCCCCTTCCGTTGGCAGTCGGTTTACCTATTTTAGGTGGAATCTTAGCTCTGTTAACATTCTACACTCTCGGATTCAAAAAAATCAAAGGAGCGGAACTAATTTTAGGCTTCTTTTTGGTTGCAATAACACTTTTCATTCAGCCAGTAATTCAGCAGGCTCCATTCTTAGCCTTAGGGATTAAATCAAACGCAGATATAACTGCTAAGGGGTTTGCTTTTACAGCTATCACAGCTATTTGGCTTGGATTCATTGCCGGATTCTTTCAAGAGGGCCTGAAGTATGCCTTTATGAGGAACAAGCGGCTTAAGGAAGCACTCTTCGTTGGAATTGGATTTGGGCTTGGAGAAGCGATCTTAGTGCCGTTGCTTCAGGTAGTTCAAAGCTTTATTCTGGGAGGATTAACTGTTCAGCTAACACAAGCACTGCTTAGCTTGTTTGAAAGATACATTGCAACACTTTTCCATGGAGGAACCACTATTACATTGGCATACGCTTATAAGAATGGATTTGGGAGGAAAGCGTTAGTTGTCCTAAGCATTGTTCACGGTGCTATCGATACGTTTGCGTCATACTATCAGCTCACGAACTCCCAGATAAGCTTAATAATGACCTACGGCACAATCACTGCTATTACGCTCATACTACTGTGGTATGCCATTCCAAAAGCGAAAGTAGAAGGGGAGGAAGGAAAGGTTGTTTGGTGATCCGAAAGAAAAAGCCTTAAAAAAGCTGAGAAGGGAGCTTAGAGCTGGTACTTATTCCTTTATCATTCTATCTCTTCTTGAAAATAAAGGGGATATGCATGGCTATGCAATCAGGAAGGAGTTTGAAAAGCTGAGCAGTGGTAAGATAGTGCCCAGTGAAGGAACTCTCTATGACCTGCTCAAAAGTTTGGAGAGATATAAGCTTATAGAGGGCTTTTGGGCTGAAGTTGGGGGAAGGGCAAGAAAATACTACAGGATAACTTCTCTTGGAGAGAAAGTTCTTGAAGAACTTAAGAAAGAGATAGAATCAGTCAGCAGAATGATGAAAAAGCTGGGGGGTGATGAATATGGCTGGGATTGAAGTTTTCAACATGATGTTCGAGATATTTATCGCATTCCTAATGTTTGTAAGCGGTTTGCTGACCTACATTTTCAGAAACAAGCCAAACACAGCAATAGGCTTCCGTTTTGGCTATACATTTTCATCCAAGGAAGCATGGGTGAAAGTAAATACGTTTGGCGGGAAAGCATTCATGGCTTTTGGAGTTCTGCTCTTTGTTCTGAGCCTAAAGGTTCGCAACATCCTAATCTTCTTCATTGTAATGATTGCCGGGGTTTTATTAATAACTACTTATGGATACAAAATGGCAAGAGAAATCGTTGAAAAAGAAAGCCTCAGAGAGCCCGCTTTTGGTGAACCCAAACCTGTTGAAGGGATAAACGTAAAGCCATATCTCGCAATTCAGATCGGGGCATTAGCCTTCAGCATTATATTTTTAGTTCTCAGCTGGGATAGGCTCCCGGAAATAGTTGCAATCCATTTCAACATCGCTGGTGAGCCGGATAACTTTGCTCAGAAGACCCTTGGAGTATTTCTATTTCCTCTGGCGGCATCTTTGCTTCCAATTGCTCTCACATACATGGCTAAGGATCCTATGATGCTGAGAACAGCTCCAAAAATGAGTAAAAAGGGATTAAAGATACTTGCTGAAATGATGACGATAATTGCGATAATGCTGGCTTGGGCAAATGTGTACTTGATTCTCTATAACGCTTACAATTTCCATTCTAATGCATTACTATCTGCAACACTGCTCGGTGGCATTGGACTGTTATTGATTGAAACTTTTAGACTCCTACTTGCCGCGGGAACTCCCGAATAAAAAACAAACAAAAGAGGATCAGACAAAATAGTACTTAGGCTGCCTGTCCTTGAATATATCATTATACTCATTTATCTTTTTGTTTCTTGCCTCCTCTATGTTTATCTCCACAACGCCAACTTCTTCCTTGTCTTCACTTGCTCTGAGCAGAATTTCGGCCTTTGGTGAATTGATTTGGCTCATTCCAATGAACCTGAGTCCTCTCTCTTCCCCAATCCTATTGGCAGTAATTGAAAAGACCCTGTTTTCCAAGCTTCTAATTGGCATTGCCCTTGGAGCATACGGCATCACAAGATTCGCCGGATGAGCAACTATGTCGGCACCTTTTAATGCTAAAGTTCTCATGGCTTCTGGGAAGAACCAGTCAAAGCAAATCATTATGCCCACTTTTGCCACTCCAATGTTGAACACATGGAATCCTAAATTCCCCGGCTCAAAGAACAGCTTTTCTCGGTAAAATAGATGAATCTTGCGGTATTTTCCAATGTATCCCCACCCAATTGGCCCAACAAGAACAGCTGAATTATAAAGCCTTCCTTTTTCATCTTTTTCTGCAGTCCCGGCAATAATGAACATCTCATGCTCTCTTGCCTGCTCCACTAAGAACTGCGTCGTCTCCCCATCTGGTATCTGTTGGGCTATACTGTATACCTCTTCCCTGCTCTCGAAGTTATATCCCGTATCAAAGAGTTCAGGGAGAACCACCAATTGAGCCTCTTGCTTGGCAGCATCTTTTAAAAGCTTCTCAGCCTTGCTCAAATTAGCGTTTAGATCCAAAAGCTTAGGCTCCATCTGAATGAACCCTACCCTCATGCCTATCACCAGCAAAGAATTAATAAGAATTGAACCTAATAAAACTGGTGGCAAAAATGAAAAAGGTCATTGTCATTTTGATGTTACTTCTTTGTTTCTCCCTTCCCGTGAGTGCCCAAAATGAGAGTAAAATTTTTGTGTGGCTCAGAATTGGAGAAAGCGTGACCATTGGTACTTACACTATAAAGGTTGTTGATGTTGACAAAGACTTTGCAAAAGCCCTAATACAAGTATACAGATACGGTCTGCTTTATAGAATGGGGACAATTTCCGTTAATGAGGGGCTGATGGTAGATAATATCCAAATCTATCTGGAAGATTCCTTCAAGTCCGAGATATATCCAGCAGTTCTTCTCGAGATCGATGTTCCGTATTTCAAAGTTGGGGAAAGTATAGTTCTCAAGAACAAGCAGATTGAAGTTATTAAAGCTAATGAAAGTTATGCAGAGCTTGATTTAGGATATGCAAATGTAACCCTCTCTAAGGAGAGAACATACTATAAGGACAAAAACTTTGAAATAAAGCTGAATCCCCTCGATTATCTCTTCAGAGAATACATATACAAAGACCAAAGCGGAGATATTATATACAAAGGTATCAGCGATGGAAAAGCCCTCTTAGTTATCAAGAACAAAACATACGAGCTTTCCAAAGGTGAAAAAATATATGTAGATGACGTAACGTTGTTAACTTTGCTTGAATTTGATGAAAATCGCGCATTAGTTCGTTTGGATTTGGTAAATGCCACATATTTAACAGTAAAAGAAATGCCATATTTTGAAGGATTCATCGCTGAGCATGAGAAGGTCAGATTATCAAAGCTATATGAGCTTGAGGTCTCTAATTTCATTGACGAAAATCATGTTGAAGTAGCCCTCTACAGAGCTGGGAATATGGTTGAGAAAAAAGTTCTAAGCACAGATAACCCCTATTTAGTATATTACCCATTAGCAATAAAGTTCAAGTATGGATTTGCAGGCATCAGGAATAATCTTGCATACTTCGTTATATTCGCTGATGAAAAAGCTTTAAAAAGAGAGGAAGAGGGCATTAGGATTCCTATCTTGGATATTAAAGTTAAGCTTCCAGAAAAAGTTCACCTCGGGGAGAATATACCCCTCAATTTGACAATAAGAAACATCGGAGACGCCCCAGCTGAAAACCTTGAGGTGATTATATTCACCGATGGCATGAAATCAAGAACCTTAACCCCCTCATTTTTACCGAATGCAACCATCATAGACAACTCCACGATCACAATCGAGAAGGAAAACCAAAGTCTCATAATCGAGATTTTATATGATTACAATGGAAAAGCATACCGCAGGATCATTAAGCATAAATTTGAAGTTTTGGATCCGGAGATTACCTTTTCCGCAAAACTCAATCTTCCAGACAACGCAACGTTAGGTGTCCCATTTAACGCCACGGTAACCTATACTATCTATACGAACTATCCAAGCTCTTTTGTTTTGACAATAGAGGGAAATGGGATAACCTATTTGTCATCCCCGATAATGACAGCAGAAAGTCCTTCAGAAGGAACCTTCACAGTTGAGATAGCCCCAGTAAAAACTGGAAACTTAACATTGAAGCTTGAAAGTTTATTTCCAAAGAAACAAATCCTCGACACTGCTACAATTCCAGTTTACCAATTTAAGAAAGTTCAAATAGTCGAAAAAGTTGTTGAAAAATACATAAACTGCGAAAACACAACTCAAAATATCACAACACCAAATCAGCCTGCAATTCAGTGTCCAAATGAAACAAAAATCGTCTACACACCTGTAGAAAAAGTAGTTGAAAAGGAAGTGCTTCCAATTGGTAAAACAAGCTTAATAGCGATAATCTCGCTTCTTTTAGGCATTGTTTTAGGTTCATTGCTTTTAGGAGAAAAGCTTAAAAATATACTTGAGAGAGCTTAGAGCGGAGCGATCATAGGAGGGATCATCATGAAGAGGAGACCGAGGAAGTGGAAAAAGAAGGGCAGGATGAGGTGGAAGTGGATCAAGAAGAGGATTAGGAGGCTCAAGAGGCAGAGGAAGAAGGAAAGAGGATTAATCTGATATCTTCAGTTCTTTTCTATCCCTTTCATTATCTGGAGGTTCTCCAACTTGGAGGTTGAAAGAACCTTTGAGAATCTTTCTATTGAACTTGAAACATCAAGAGGAAAAGCCTTAGTATTTGCCGATCCACACATAGCTTTTGAGCTTTCAAGGGGATTAAGAATAAGAACAAAATTCGAAAGGAAGCTTGCTGAGTTTGTAAAGCTCAAAAATCCAGATTTTGTGATAATTTTGGGAGATATCAAAGAACCACTTGGAATCAACACGTTTACAAAAAGGCTCCTCTTAGGGTTCTTTTCCGAGCTTAGGGACTTTGAGGTAATAATAACAAGGGGAAATCACGACGGAAAAATTGAGGAGGTTTTAAAAAACTTTGAAAATGTAAAAGTGGTTGGTTATTATACAATCGACGAGATGCTTTTCCTTCATGGTCATCAAATTCTCCCTCCCGAGGCAAAATTTGAAAAAGCCTTTCTTGGCCATATTCACCCAGCGGTTATCATAAAATTTGGTAGCACGGCAAAAAGAGTAAAATGTTTTTTGAGGATTGAAAAATTTCTAATTCTCCCCACAATAAACCCTTACATAGAAGGATTTGATGTAAGAGAAGGAATTAAAATGATACCTTTCCTGAAAAATAGTAAAGAAGGAGACGCATATTTACCGGAAGGAACCTATATTGGTAGAATAAATTTCATCTAAAACCGCAACATTTATGAAGTTTAAATATGAAGATAAATTTGCAGAGGTGTGAGAAAATGAGCGAGATACATGAAAAGCTTGAAAGCTTATTGAGATCACTGGGTATTAAAAAAACTGAAATCAGAATTTATAGGTTGCTTCTCGAGAAGAAAGTTCCTATGAGGATTACAGAAATCCAAAAGGAGCTGGGCATAAGTGAAAGAAGTGTAAGAGAGCACGTACTTAATCTTTATAGAAAAGGGCTCCTAAAGAGAGAACTAATTCAAAAAGGATGGCTTGGATATGTTTATACGGCAACATCGCCGGCAGAACTCCTTGAAAAGCTGAAAGAGAGCATTGTCAAAAAGATAAATGAGTTAGAAAAAGAGCTGAAAGAGAGAGAAATTTAACACTCAATAAAGCCCAGCTTTTTCAAAATTTCAAGGGCTTTGTTAAGCTTTTCCCTGTCAATTTTTCCAAATTCTTCTTCAAGGGCTTTAAACGCCTCCTCCTCTGGTAAGATTTCTCCCAGCATCAGAAGCTCATGGAGATGAATTGAGAACTTTTTGTCTTCCATAAATTCTTCAAGCTCTTTTGCCGCTTTTTCCTCAAACTCCCTAATTGTTCTAACTGAGACCAAACCTTTCCTCTTCCACTTTATCCACGCTTTGAACTCTAAATCATGACCTATGTCGATTCCCAAAAACTTTCCATCCCTCGCAAGACCTCTCATAACAAGCTTTTCTGCAACTTCAATTTCCCTATCCATACCAAGTTCTCCCAGATATTTCATAGCATAGCCTCTTGCAAATCTCTGCAGTTTTTCTTTCTCAGCTTTCGCCAGTGCTAAGGCTGTAGCCAAAACAGCCTTCCCAATCACTTCGAGAGAATCTTTGCTTATCTTTTCTATGCTGTCTTCACTTGAGTGATAAAACTTGTCAGGCCAAGTTATTGGCATGACTCCAGGAACTCCAAAGAAGTTGAAGATATCGTGGTCGCTCCCCATCTGATAGGAGTAGCTTTTAACTTTCAGTTTGGGCATCCCTTCACCACCAAAGCTCTCACCTTGAGAGTTCGCCAGATTGAGGTAGTACTCCAAAAGTCCGCTAACAATTGAGAACCTTGATAACGGTGTCCTTACAATCATTATGGTTGAATTCGAACGATCTTCGCTCCCTCCTACCATGTCGAGATTTATTACCGCATAATAGTTCTCAAGCTCAGCGAACTTTTCAATAAATGCTTGTGTTCCGTGATATTCGGGAATCCAGAGAAATGCAAAGCCGAATCTGAAATCTTCGCTGTGTTTCTCTTTTAATGCCTTTGCCAGCTCTATGAGCATTGCTGAACCGCTTGCGTTGTCATTTGCCCCTGGCTTTGGATGACAGATGTGAGCTGTGAAGAGAATATACGGTGGCTTTCCAATTTTTGCATAAACCATTGGTAAAATTTGTTTATCTCTAATCTCCGTTTGAACTCTAATTTTGGCTTTTACGCTCTCCCCTTTCTTTAACTTGCTAATTATTTTATTCGCAATCTCTTCACTCACGGCAACAGCTGGAATCTTTGCCCACTCTAAATCTTTCCTTGAGAGAAACAGCCCCATATATGGAAATGCTTTCCCAGTTCCTTTGCGATAGGCTACAAAACCAATGGCACCGCTTTTGTTAGCTTTTTTATAATTATCCTTCCATTTCTTGCCAACTAAGACTATTTTTCCCTCTGCTTTCTCCCAGTCATCCTCTCTTTCAATATAAACCATCTCCCCTTCAGCTTCTCCGCTTGGCGAGTGTGCCATCACTACAAGAGGAATTTCCTCAGTGGTGAACTTTTTGCCAAAAATCTCAATTTCACCGTAAATTAGGTCCCATCCAATTGGAGATTTCAATGTCAGATGCCAGGTTTCTCCATCATAGACATCTTTCAAAAGCTGGGCATCAATTCCAGCTTTCTTAAGCTCTTCAAGGATATATTTTGCAGCATCAACGATTTCTTTTGAACCCTGGATTCTGTGGAACTGAGAGATGTTCATTATGTGCCTTAAAATTTCGTCAACATTTATTCTTGATTCCTCAAGAAACTCCTTCATAATATCACCAAAAATAATTTCGCAATGCTTATTTAAGTTGCTCGCTTAATTGGAGCATCACCCCCAAGTAATGTGCCTGTTAACCA
Source organism: Thermococcus barophilus MP (assembly GCF_000151105.2). NCBI lineage: Archaea > Methanobacteriati > Methanobacteriota > Thermococci > Thermococcales > Thermococcaceae > Thermococcus > Thermococcus barophilus. Next base: position 1,529,022 of record NC_014804.1, read on the forward strand.
GAAATCTAACAATAAACGAGAATCCAATTCCAATTAAGTTCGCTATTAGATAATGCATGCCGAGAAAGATAAGCACGCCGAATATCGTCCACTGGACAACGGCTCCAGTCAACGCAGCCAAGTGGAAGCTGAAAAGTCTCTTGTAAAGCGGTTTATTCTTCAAATCTTTAAACGTCCACAGATCATTCCAAGTAAAATTGTTGAGGATTGCAAGCTCAGTCGCAAAGACATTAGCAATCATTAAATTAGCAATCCCTCCACCGAGAATGTTTGCAAAAAGCCACAAGAAAAACTGATTTACAACTATTCCACTCATTCCCACAATTGAGAACTTAATCAAACGGTCAATCTCGCCCTCCCATTTCATCAAACGATAGAGATGCCTCAAATAGTTGAAAATCTGCTTTTGGCTGAGTTTACTTTCTCCAGCGTGTCTTAAACCAAAAGCATATGGAACCTCAACTACCCTGCTGTATTTTCCCTTTATGAGAATCTCAAGGAGAATTTTAAAGCCCACTGGGTTCAGCTCAACATTTTCAACAATTCCTCTTCTGAGAGCAAAGAATCCACTCACAGGGTCTTTTATGTTCCTAATTTTCGGCAACGCAACACGACCAATCATTATTGCACCTTTTGAGATTAACTTCCTCCACCAGTACCAGTTCTCAACCTTTCCACCCTTCACATAGCGGGAGCCAATCGCAATGTCAGCCCCTCTTTCAATTGCCTCAACGAGCCTTGGAATTACTTCCGGAGGATGCTGCAAATCAGCATCCATGACTACAAAAATATCTCCCCTGGCCTCTTTAAATCCTCTAATCACAGCAGAAGAGAGACCTTTCTCTTTTGTCCTCCTGATAACTCTAATTGGGTATTTTTGCGCTAATTCTTGAGCTTTCTCCCATGTTTTATCTGGAGAATCATCATCAACGATTATGATTTCAAACTCATAATCCTCCAACGCTTTGCTTATTCTACTCACAAGCTCCTCAAGGTTTTCCCGCTCGTTGTACGTTGGGACTATGATTGAGATCATGACAATCCCTTCCTTGTCCAATTTCTCGTTGCGAAATCTTTATAACACTTTCTTTAAACCTCATTCTCGAGGGGCCGTGGGGTAGCTTGGCCTATCCTTCCGGCTTCGGGAGCCGGGGACCCGGGTTCAAATCCCGGCGGCCCCACCATCACTACTTCTGGCTGTTCTTTGTCAAAGAAGAGAAATTTAGACAGACAAGTTTTATTGAAATTGTCCAACAGATCAAGACTGCACAATCAGAGCAGTAATTTCAATTCTCTTAGAGTCTTATTGGAACAGAGGTAGTGGCTGATACGGTTAAGGCTACTTTGGAAGCTTTCAATTCTCTTAGAGTCTTATTGGAACTTGCAGTTTGTTAGGACGCACTTTTTAATAGATGTAGCTAAGTCTTTCAGAACTTTCAATTCTCTTAGAGTCTTATTGGAACTGTCGTAAATGCTAAGATTATTCTCGATAAAGCCGCCTTTCAATTCTCTTAGAGTCTTATTGGAACATCATTTGGGGAGCAACAATCATGCTCTTTGGCATAATCTCTTTCAATTCTCTTAGAGTCTTATTGGAACTTTGTATTAGTAGCGTCAGCACTTGCAGCGGTTAGGGCTTTCAATTCTCTTAGAGTCTTATTGGAACCATTCTGAAGAAGGCTGGATATGTTAAACAAGTGACTACCTTTCAATTCTCTTAGAGTCTTATTGGAACTTCAAAGATATGCTTAGCTATTGCCGCATCTTTGATCTTTCAATTCTCTTAGAGTCTTATTGGAACGCAGATTTGGATCGCTGGAGGGCCGTATTGGGTCGCAACTTTCAATTCTCTTAGAGTCTTATTGGAACCTTGGTAACTGCTTTGAGTAACTGACTTTTCGCTAAGCCCTTTCAATTCTCTTAGAGTCTTATTGGAACCTCAAGAGCCACGACCATCACGCTCCTTCTTTATTTCTTCTTTCAATTCTCTTAGAGTCTTATTGGAACTTGACCCAGAAAGAGACCAAGAAGAAGAAGCGTTTTTTTACTTTCAATTCTCTTAGAGTCTTATTGGAACATAATCCTCTTAGGATGCAGCTTAATATCTGGGATATCCTTTCAATTCTCTTAGAGTCTTATTGGAACACGCCGAATGCGCTCACAGTTGAGCCTTGGATACCGGCGGATGCACTTTCAATTCTCTTAGAGTCTTATTGGAACTTTGCTCAGTGTAAAGTTGCCTTGCCAATTCAGCTTGATGATTGCTTTCAATTCTCTTAGAGTCTTATTGGAACCGATGTCCACCATTAAAGTGTGCTCGTAAGTCGTCAACTTTCAATTCTCTTAGAGTCTTATTGGAACTTCCAAGCCGATCCTTTTCGTGGAAAAAAGAACTCGAACTTTCAATTCTCTTAGAGTCTTATTGGAACAAGAAGAAATCGAGCGGTTGAAAGCGGAGCAATGGTCGTCTTTCAATTCTCTTAGAGTCTTATTGGAACGAGCAAGCTTGGATTGAGGTAATAGCTGCGTGCATCACTTTCAATTCTCTTAGAGTCTTATTGGAACACTCCGTTTGTAGTTACAAAGAAGAATTTGCCCTCATCTTTCAATTCTCTTAGAGTCTTATTGGAACATCCACATTGGTGTTCTCATTTTTGGAATAGTATTCACAATCTTTCAATTCTCTTAGAGTCTTATTGGAACTGCTCGAAGTATTCAATACAACATTTGTCAATATAACAGCTTTCAATTCTCTTAGAGTCTTATTGGAACTTTTATGATGATTTTGAGACAGCATTAGACACGGCAAAACTTTCAATTCTCTTAGAGTCTTATTGGAACTTACTATTCATCGTCGGCTCACTTGTGGGCAAAAAAGCCTTTCAATTCTCTTAGAGTCTTATTGGAACTCTGAGAATCATTGCAACCTCACCTCAATGCGAATTTTCTTTCAATTCTCTTAGAGTCTTATTGGAACTGGAACCTGATCGGTTCCATCATCATAAAGAGTCTTCTTTTCTTTCAATTCTCTTAGAGTCTTATTGGAACAGGGCGGGATTTTGCCTTATTTCCCCAGTAAAAGTATAAGAACGCTTGGATTATAAAAGCTTTTTGTTGGAGGGTTAGTAATGCAGTCAGAGCAAGCCTTGAATTCAAGGGTTTTTCACTCCATATCATGGCAGATAAACCCCACAACAACTCCAAGCCACCAGTGCACAATAATGCGCATAAGACTTCCAATGGCTTTTTAAGCATTAAAACCCAAAAATCCAACTTCCTCATCTTCTAATTTTAAAATGGTCAATTTTCCATAAGGAGAACATGAGAAGAAGCTCTCAAAAACCCCAAACCCAAACATGTACATTCAAAACGTTACAATTTCAATAAAACTTGTAACATAAAGTAATTTAATAACAAATAATTACTAAAAATCTCCAAACAACTCTCAGGGCAGTATTCCAGAAAAGAAGACTGCAAAAAATCAAAAACCACAAAAACAGAAAAATCAACAAAAATCGAAAAATCTTCAGAATCACCCCTTCCTCTCCTTAATTATCTCTTCCGGAGTCTTGCCCTCAATCATGAGCTTTGTCCACTCTTCAAGCCATCTTGAGTAGTTCTGCTCAATTTCCTTTGGATCAAGGCTCACAAGCTTGTCTGGCTTAACCGCATATTTGAAAACATCCGGAAGCTGAACGTTCTTGTTCACTGGGAACATCCAGTTTGTTAGCGGTATCTCCTTCTGGAAGTCCTCACTGAGAACGAACTCAATGAACTTCTTAGCCAGATCCGGGTGCTTTGCTCCTTTAACAAGACCAATCCCCTCAATCTGTGGATAACCACCTTCTTTGAAGATTATTGCCCCAATATCCGGTTCTTTACCGCTTTCATAAGCAGAATAAGCTGGATCCGTTGCATAGCTGACGAACAGCGGGGCTTCTCCCTTGTCCCACATCTCCCATCCAGCGTCCCAGCCCTTGGTTATTTGATAGATGTTCGGCTTAAGCTTCTCCCAGAAGTACAGCCACCCTGGGTCTCCATAAACGGCAATTGTCCACAACAAAAATGCCGCTCCTGTTGAACTTGTTCTTGGATCCTCAACAATTAAGCTCTTCTTCCACTCAGGCTTTGTTAGGTCATCAAAGCTCTGTGGTGGATTTGAAATCTCACTCTTCTTGTACACGACTGCAATGAATCCATAGTCAAAAGGAACTACGTGGTAAGTCGGATCAAGTGCATCTATTAGTTCCTTTGGAACGACATCAATGTTCTTTGGCTTGTATGGTTCAAGGACACCGGCTTCAATAGCCTTTGCTATGAGGTTGTTGTCAATTCCGATTACAACATCCGCCCTCGGATTGTCCTTTTCAAGGATGAGCCTGTTCAAAACTTCCCCAGCATCCCCCACTGTGATTATCTTGACTTTTACATTGTACATCTTCTCGAACTTTGGTATCGTTGCATTTGCCAGTCCCCAGCTGACGAAGCTGTCGTAGGCATAAACAACAAGCTCCTTGGATGTCTGCTCTTTATTACTGCTGATACATCCCAATCCACCGACTATAACCATTAAAGCCAGGATTAGAGCAAGATTTTTCATTTTTCATCACCTACAACCAATTTTTAAATTTCCATGAATCAGTAATAAAAAGGTGTTTAAAACTTTATTGTGCACATAATTGGGAAATCAGAATTGAGAGTAGAGAAAGTAGGCGTATATAGTGAGGAGTACGGCACTGATTGCTCTGCTGATTTTGTTGGTCATCCTTAGGGATAGGGTTAGAATCCCCATAACGAACAGTGTGAGGGGCATTGTGAATGAAAAGATGCCTGCATCAACTGTTATTGGTCTGATCATGGAGGCTATGCCGATCACCATGAGGATATCGAGGATGTTGGCTCCCACTATGTTTCCAACGCTTATATTTGGTATCTTTTTCAGAGTCGCTGCCAGAGAGTTTGCAAGTTCGGGAAGTGAAGTGCCGATTGAAACGAGGGTCAGTCCAATAACAACTTCCGAAATGCCCAATGACCTCGCTATAGTAACGGCACTCGTAACTACCATTCTTGCCCCGATCACAACGACTGCACCGCTCAAGAACAGGATCACGATGTCTCTCCTAACACTCCTGCTTCTGCCTCCCTCAATGTCTTCAATTGCAATATGCTTCCTGTAGAGATAATACAGAAAACCGAGATAAATTAGAATCAGTGTGAACCCTTCAAGCCTTGAAATTACACCATCTCTCATCAAAAACCAAGCGTAAACTGTGACAAGGAACATGAACAGAGAGTTTCTCCAAGCTATCTCATCAACCTCAAGCGGCATTATCATTGCAGAAATCCCCAGAATCAGCGCTATATTTGCTAACGCACTGCCGACAGCATTTCCCAGCGCAATTCCACTGTTGCCCTCAAAAGCTGCTATTGCTGATACCGTAACTTCGGGAAGCGTTGTCGCTATGCTCGCTAGGATTAGAGCAATTAAAAATTCACTTACTCCAAACCCCTTAGCCACCCTGCTTCCAGCCTCAACAAACTCGTCGCTTCCTTTAATCAGCAGAATCAAGCCCACTATGAACACAATGAACTCCTGAATCATTGGCACCGCCGTTAGTCTGTAAGTGGTGCTGGGCTTAAAAAACTATGCCCCGTGGGTTTTGTAGTTTTTTCCGTAGCCTACTCCTTCTCCCCTGCCTTCCATCTTTATAACATAATCAGCTGCATTTTGAAGGGCAACGCTGAAGCCCGGCTCAACCCCTATTACAATTGTTTCCTTTCCCTTTCTTTTGGCTTCACTGATTATGGGGAGAAAATCGGCATCTCTTGTTGCTATGGCGATTATGTCAACATCTGAGTTATATATCAGCTCCATTGCCTCTATGGCAATCCTGACATCCGTATCCCCCGCAACGATTATCGGCTCAAAGCCCTGGTTCACAACAGCCTCGATTAGTCCCTGAGGAGCGTACTGATTCAAAACAACCTTCGCAACTCTGATCTTTCCAATTCTTTCAAGCGCTTCTTTAATATCCTCTAATCTAATTCCAAATTCCTTTCTGAGGATGTTTGGCCCATCAATGATAAGTCCAATTGTCTTTTTTGGCTCCTCTTTTTTTTCTTTAACCTCTCTTTCTTCTCTCTTTAGAATTCTGAATATCTTTTCTTTCACCACTCTCTTCACCCCTTGGAGTCAGGACTATAACATAATCAGCTCCATGTTTTAAAGCAGCGCTAAATCCTGGCTCAACGCCGATTATCACAGTTTCCTTACCCTTTTCCTTTGCCTTCAAGATTATGGGCAGAAACTCGGCATTCCTTGTCGCCAAAGCAATTATGTCAATATTAGGGTTATATATCTCACGCATAGCTTCAACTGCCAGCTTAACCCCTGTTTCTCCAGGAACAATTATCGGCTCAAAACCTTGGTTGGCTACAGCCTCGATTAATCCCTGAGGAGCATATTGGTTGAGAATAACTTTGGCAACTCTAATGTTGCCGAGCTGTTCAAGTGCCTCAACAATGTCCTCAAGATGTATGTTGAATTCCTTTCTCAAAATGTTGGGACCATCAATCAGAAGGGCAATCTTCTTGCCCCTCCGCATTTTGCGCTTCATCATTGCTATACTCCGCATTCCCTCCTTTGTAATCGCCATTATCCTCTCCCAATTGCTGGGCATTCCAATCACCATCGTTGCAATCAGGCATCGCTAAAATCTTACTTTTAAATAGCACACTTGAAGTATAAAAAAGTTAGCCGGAAAAGCCCTTGATTATGTGCTTATAGTAGTACCAGAGTCCCCGGATTATGTCCCTAACTTCTATCATCGTGAAGAGAGGTGTTCTGTCAATGAACTTGGCAGTTTCTTCCCAAGTGTGTGCCTGAAGAACGCGGTAAATCAGGAGCAGAACTTGACGCTCATCTAAATACGGCCTCATCCAGCCATCAAGGAAGTAGAGCTTTACTATTGGCTTCACAGCATCAACCACAGTGTCGTAAGTCAGGACTTTGCTAACAAACATTTCTAAGCGTTTTATCTGAGTCTTTGTCAGATGTACTGGATAATCAACCGCCTCACCAAAGGGGCTTTCAAAGAGCCATCTTGCAATCTCCGGCTCTAAATCCCTGTGAGTGTCTCCAAGCCAGTCCAACAGCCTGATCCTGAACTCTGCATTTGCTTGCTTCACAATCTCCTTAGCCCTTTCACTTATTGGCTTAATCACTATTGCCGTATATTCACCGCTAACTGGGTTTCTTGAGGGACTTAGATGAACAACTGCAAAGCCGTTTCTAATCCAGAACCTAATCAGCTCTTCGCTTGCCCCAAAGCCTGAGCCAACCCAGTCGTAGCCTTTCTCTTCAGCTTCCTTTATGAGCAGTTCAAGGGCTTTGCTTCCAAGCCCCATGTCCATGGCATCTGGATGAGTGGCAATTCTCACAACCCTGTATCCCTTAAGCTTTGCGAACTCTTTGGCATAGTGGTGCTTGACCATCATATCCGGGATTATGTTTCCTCTCGGCTTGTAGCCCTTTGCCATCTTTTCAATTACACCCTTCGGAATTCCTCCCTCTTTTGCAATTTGAATGGCACACACTATCTTGCCGTTTTTCAGCCTCAAGACACGGGCTTCGTGATGTGGGGCATCTGCCAGCAAAGCTACATCGCTCGGCCTGTTGCGGTAGTGGGCAAGAACATAAATTCCGACGAAGTGCTTCAAGTCCTCTCTGTCATTCTCAAACCAGTCATCCAAATCTGGCTCTTCAAAGTAAACTTCCTTTTTCCTAATCATCTCATAATCTTCCTTGGTTAAAGGAGCGGGCTCAGCATCAAGCAAAAGCACATCAAAGAGCCACTTTTCAATTGGATCTCGGCTGGAGTACCTGATTGGAACTGACAAGTGGATTTCTCTAAATTCTCGCTTTTCCTTCGCTTTCTTTAGGAATTTAACAGAGAAACCTCTTCCCGCACCCTCGTAGCCATGAATGGTTGAGGAGTAAATAACTTTTGGCTTTTCAAGGTATTTGTGGAGGATTGGGACGTGAATACCGGCAGCTTCGTCAAGAACGTAAACATCAGCATTTTTCTTGTATCCCAGAGTCGGCGGATAGTATCTCAGCCCGATGCCTTTGGCGTAGAGCTCTTTTATGAGGTTCTTCTCCGTGACGACTTTGACCCTATAGCCAAGAATCTCCAAGCTCTTCTTTGCAAATCTGAATAAGCTTTGAACATTTTCCAATTCGGGAGCCGTTATTACCGCCCTGAATCTCCTCCTCTTTGAAGACAAGGCTAAGCCGACAACACCAATACCAACGCTCACACTCTTTCCTCTTCCTCTGTCCGCTGTCAGAACAACCATACCCTCATCCTCTATCAGCGCCTCAAGATTCTTGAGAACCTCAACTTGACCATTTGTGAGGCATAATTCATAAAGCTCTTTCGGGAATTTAGTCTCTTCTGGGATCTCAATTTTTTCCCTCTCTGGAAGCTTTGCCTGACTTTTGCTCTTTTTCGGCTTCTTCAGGAGCTTTTGATTTTCGGCATTCACTATGTATATTCCCTCATGCTCCTCAAACTTCCGAATCAATCTCCTGTTAAACCTCTTTTTCACATCATCAATGGTGTATGGAGGGGTTACAAGGTTCTTATGAAAGCCAGTCCACATATTTTTCCACTTTTCAAACGGATTGGTGAGAACAAATATTAATCCCCCACCCCTAACCGTCTCAATTATCCTGCCCAAATCGTTGGGGGAGAAGTCATAGCTCAAATCGAGAATCAGTAAATCAAAAGTCCTCCCAAGAATATCGCTTGTATATTTGAACGTAACCCGAGTAAGCTCGGCATTTTCATCCGCTAAGATGTCAAAATGCTTTCTGAACTCTTCATATCGTGCCCTTCCAAACGTTCCTTCTCCAAGAGCATCGGTGGCATACAAAACCTCAACCTTTTCCTCGCTTTCATCTCTCAGCTTTCTCGCAATTAACTCATCAATTAGGGAGGATAAAACTTTGGCAGAAGCTCCGCCTAAGATTCCAGCCAGCTTTGCTTTATTCATACTCTCTCCTTGAAGAACAATCATCCTTCTGTGAAAGTTTTCCAGTGCTTCAGCCAGAGCTGTTTCGGTGAGCTTTAACAGTGAGTCCTTAACCTTCTCTCCCTTTGCATACTCTCTCACCTCTTTGTCAAATCTAATTTTTACCGTCATTCTCTCACCTCCGTAAAAAGATGGAAAGGGAGTTTAAAAAGTTGTTCAGCTCATGTGTTTTTAATTCGTCAGCATAATTTTAAAACAAACATCGAAACGCTAAATTTTTATATAAACGACTTCAAATTTTTTGCGGTGGTTTTATGAAAAAGCTTGACATCAGGGACTTGGGAAAATTCAAACTCGTTGGAGGATTGGATATCCACAAGAACAAGACGGCATTCACAGTTACCGAAGTCAATCTTGAAAAAGATGACTACTTCAGCAAAATCTACCTTTATGATGGCAGAAAGGTTATGCAGTTCACTTCTGGACCTAAAGACTCAAATCCAAAGTTCTCACCAGATGGAAACTTCATGGCATTCACTTCAAAGAGAAACAAAGAAAGCAAGGAGAGTGAACTTTATTTAATTCCAACGAGGGGTGGAGAAGCTAAGCTCTTAACAAGGTTCAAATACGGGATCAATGACTTTGAATTCTCCCCAGATGGAAAAGCCTTAGCTGTCATTTCCCCGGTAGAAGTTGACCGCAAAAAGGAAAAGGATGATGTCCACATAATCAAAGAGATACCATTCTGGTTCAACGGGATAGGCTGGATTTACGGAAAGAGAGCCCAGATTTTCTTAGTTAACACAGAGAGCGGAAGAAAGAGAAAGCTAACTAAGGGAAAGCTGAACATCCTAACTCTCAAGTGGAGCGACGATGGAAGTAAAATATACTTCATTGCTCAAGAAGACAGAGAAAGGAAGCCAATGATAAGCGACCTTTACGTTTTAGATGTTAAGAGCAAAAAGATTGAAAAGCTCACCGATTCTAAGTGGCGCATTGGAGACTTCGTGATAATTGATGAAAAGCACTTCGTTTTAAGGATGAGCACCCTTGAGAGGGGGATACCAACAAACACTCACATTTATCTCTTCAATGCCGAGACTAAGGAGATTAAAAAGCTCACTGAAAAGCTCGATCGCTCAGCATACAACTCACTTAACTGCGATGTGAGAGGAAAGTCAAGAAATCCGCTGATTTACAAGGATGGCTGGGTTTACTACATAGCAACAGATGGACCGAGGGCGAACCTTTTTAGGGTAGATTTGGAAGGAAACATTGAGCGTGTTATTGCCGGCGACAGGAGTATTGAAACTTTTGGAATTGGAAACTACATAGCGTTTATTGCTCAAGATGCAGTAACTCCAACAGAACTGTACATTCTAAGAGACGGCAAAGAGAAGAGGGTCACGAACTTCAACGAGTGGATCAAGGAGTACAAGCTCTCAAAACCCGAGCACTTCAAAGTTAAGGCAAGCGATGGCGTGGAAATCGATGCATGGATAATGAGACCGGTGGACTTTAAAGAAGGCAAAAAGTATCCTACCATTCTCGAAATCCATGGGGGGCCAAAGACAGCCTATGGCTACTCCTTCATGCATGAGTTCCACGTTCTAACCTCTAAAGGCTTTGTAGTGATATTCAGCAATCCAAGGGGAAGCGACGGCTATGGGGAGGATTTCGCAGATATAAGAAAGCACTACGGCGAAAGGGACTATCAAGATTTAATGGAAGTCGTGGATGAAGCTTTGAAAAGATTTGACTTCATTGACCCTGAAAGAATCGGAGTTACTGGCGGTTCCTATGGCGGCTTCATGACGAACTGGATAGTTGGGCATACGAACAGATTTAAGGCAGCAGTGACTCAAAGATCAATTTCCAACTGGATGAGCTTCTTTGGAACTACTGATATAGGCTACTACTTCGCCCCAGATCAAATCGGGGAAGACCCATGGAGCAATTTTGAAGGGTACTGGGAGAAATCACCTCTAAAATATGCTCCTAACGTTGAAACACCGCTTTTGATAATCCACAGCATGGAAGATTATCGCTGCTGGCTTCCGGAGGCATTGCAGCTTTTCACAGCGCTGAAGTATTTTGGAAAAACCGTTGAGCTGGCAGTCTTTCCGGGAGAGAATCACGACCTATCAAGAAGTGGAAAGCCGAAACACAGGGTCAAGAGGCTTGAGCTAATTGTTGGGTGGTTTGAGAGGTGGCTTAAGTGATTTCATTTCTTTCTCCTCCTGACAACCTCTCGTAAAACCCATCTTTTTTCATTTCCCAGATTATTCGGTCAAATTTTTGAATGAGTTCCTCAACTTCAGGACTCCTTTGGTGCTTATTCTCGATGAGCACCACATCTTCCTCTGCCCGAATAACACTCTCAATCCCTGAAATCAGAAGAACATGCCAAACTGAGAAAACTAAAAGCATGAGAAGAAGAATTGTATTTGGAGAGAGAGTATATGTTAAAATAATTAACCAGATTAAACTTGCTGGAAATGCTATCCTTCTGAAAAGCTCGTTAAGACTCTTCTTGCCGCTAACAGCAAAGAGCACAACAGTTCCGATGAGCCCCACAGCAAAGCTTAACCCGCTCCAACGGATAATGGAAGCTGGAATCCACTCAATCCCAGTTATTGGCTTTTTACGAGCCTTTAACATTGCACTTCTGTAGGAGAGTACCTCAAAGTTCCAGAGAAGCAACACAAAGATTGACCATAGTATGTTTGCATCACCTTTAAGCGTGCTCAATGAACCTGAAAAATAAATGAACAAGGCTGCCATAGCAGGATAAAATTCTACCAACATAAAGGGAAGGAATATAAAAGAGAGCCTTGAGGGGAGAGAGGTGTCTTGATTCTTAGGAACTTCCCCTTTTCTGCGTCCCCAGATGTAAGCAATACTTACTAAAATACTAATAATAGAGACAAAAGCAATAGCCGCTTTCAGTATTTCTTTTATCTCTGATATTGCATCACCTTCAATATAGATGGGAATTGTAACATCCTCAACCGTTCCGTTGTCAAACTCAAAGCGAAACGTAAAGTAGTTAACTCTGTTGTAGAGAGCCCACTGATACTCTGAGTCTGTCCAAAAGGCATTCTTGACTGCCCGATATAGAAGAGACCACGGTATAAACTCTATTCCAATCGGAAGGGAAACTCCAGAGGGGGATTCACGAATAAAGTCATCTGTCTCGCTAAAAAACCAGACTCTGCTATGTCCAATTTCTATTCCATCAACTGCCACAAGATAAATCTTAGCTGTTCCAATGCCATTCACCGTGCACCTAACCTTTTCATGCACATTAACCTTCGGTGAACATGTTACGTTCAGTGCAAAAACTTGAGGGATAAAGACCATCACAATGAAAAATACCGTTATTACAGCGACTTTATAATTCCTCATGCTGATAACCCTCCTTTTTCATTTCCTTAATAACACGGTCGAACTTCCTAAGTAGCTCTTCCACTTCTAATGAGCGGGATTCATCTCCATAGGGAATGCTCTTAGCCTTCTCTCTGTATCTCCACAGAGCAAGGAGGTGAAAGATCAAGGCAACAAGAAAGACCAGCACCAGAGAAAAATCGGGGCGAGATAAGTACAAAAGGAAGATACACCATACCAGCCCAAGGGGCCAAGCACTCTCAAAGCGTGAGTGAAGAGAACGCCTCTGTTGAAACCAAATAAGCGTAAAGAAGAGAGGAAGCAGACAGAATATCAATAACAAAACAAGCAAAGTTCTCACATTCATGTTCTATCCCTCCTAACGCTGGCATAAACGTACTCGCGGTACTTGAAAATTAAAACGGTGTAAATGGAAGCAATGGCAAAAAACAGACGAGCTGAAAATGGCTTTGCTCCAAAATAATTGGCAAAAATCAGGCCCATTATAGTATAAAGAACATTCAAAAGCAAGGCTGTTTTTGGTGAGATGCCGTCTGAGACTTCCCTATCCCAAACTATGAGGAGCATGATTCCAAAAACAACAAACGCAGCCGCTCCAAAGAAGTGATAAGCAACTCCAAGAATGGGTATCATTGGTATTACAAAAATTCCACTGTAGCCAGATTTAACACCTCTCTGAAACCATACGAAGAGATAAATCAGATGAAGGAAAATGTAAACTGAAAGGATGTTCAGCAAATTGTCAGCAAAATCAAAATAGTTTTGGACAACTATAATCCTATCAAGTAAAAGGAGAAAGAACAGCAAAGTGCCAAGGAGAATAAAATAAACATGTGCACGAACTTCACTCGGTTTGTGCCTAAATATCTCAAACAAAAAGAAAAGTCCCACAAAAGACACTCCAAAATATGTAGGAATGTCACGTTGTGTCTCTGGGGGCACGTAAAAAGTCTTCTGGAGAGCATAACCGTTGCTGAAAATAACTTTAATGGTATGGTTTTTGTCACTCAACAGAAATCGATAATCTGATATGCCAGAAAATGTCCGTCCGTAGAGTTTCTCAGCAAGTGTTCTCTTCAAGCGGAGATACAGAAACGTCGAATCATAATCGCCAGAATGTTCAAAAATTATCTCTTTTTCTGTTAAAAATCCGAGAGAGCCTTTTCCAGATAAAACCTCGGAAGTTATATCCATACCATCGAAGTAGACAGCAGAAACCAAAACTCTGCCATCAATATCGGGAAATAGAGTTATTCTGAAAATAAGTGTAGCACCGATATGAGGTTTATTTTCAATAGTGATATTCCCAGAAATCTCTCCTTGAACCAAGGGGAGGAGTGTCATTAGAAGACCTACAAAAATTAATTTAAGGAGTCTCATAAATTATTCTTGACACCTGGCCTTTAAATACTTTTCGAAATAAGAAAAGATAAAAACTTCAAAGCGTATAATCCAGAACCTTTCCAGCCTCTTCAATGTGCTCTGGGTAAACATTCTTAACCTCCGGGTGCAAAGCCTTGATAACCCTTCCAACAAGTACAAACAGCGTTCCTGTTATAATGGGCAGCTCGTTAACAACCTCCTCGTCGAGCGGCAGATCAGAGGGTATCTTCTTAAGAACGAACTTCCTTATCGGCTCAATTTCCACTTTCTCATCCTCAATGACAGCTCTGAAGAGGTTCATTGAATTCTTGAATCCCTTTGTTAGCGGTAAATGCCTCAGCCTTATTATCCCTGTGTTCTCAGCTTTTGCGTTCTCATAGGCAACTTCAAACAAATCGCTGAGCTTCTTCTCAACTATCTCCATCATCTCCTCTGCTCTTGGCTTTATCACTGCCAACTCACATGTTCTCTCAAGAATCTTCTGAAGCTGTGGATATGGGATTATCATCTCTGCCATCACTCTCACCTCCTTTCGATTATGCCAGTAAAATTTTAGTAACATAAAGTATATAAAATTTTCGGCCCTCAGAGAAAGAGGACAACAATCAACAACGCCGCAAAGATGAGTGGACCAAAAAGGAACATCGCAACGGCGCTCTCCTTGGTGGGCTTTTCCGGTCCCACTCTCTGAACAAACCAGAGGCTGAGCAGAAAGCCGACAATAGTACCGAGAAACCAACCGAGGGGCTCACCGAGACGATATTTTGCGTAGTTCAAGACTATCATGGCCAAGAACAGTATGGTCACTCCCAAAGTAGCCTTCCAGATGCTCTTCTGCTTCCCCACGATCACAAAAAAGCCCGCCCATGTCAGGGTGAAAAGGAAGCCTACTGTAAACTCCGCCAGCATGACACCACCCAACCTAATTACGATGGGAAGTATAAAAGCTTGGTGGTCACCCCAAAAATCCCCTAATGCTCGCCGCTTTGATTATTAACTCCTCATTAATCTCGCCATCCAGTATTTTATTTGTAATCTCACAGTGCTCCTCATTTCTCTCAAATTCGAACAGTTGGCTCATTTTCAGAATATCCCTTAGGAATTTAAATTTCTCAGCCGATTTAGGATTGAAATACCTAAATGCTAAGCTTAAATCTTTGTAGATACCATTGTAAACATTACTTATGACCTCAACATCTTTTTCACTAAGTGCATTTAATCCAAGAACTTCTGGAGGTACGCCAAGAGAATAAAGAGATGCAGTGAATTTTATTGCCCTTGGAAGTGCAAAGCCATTAACGTCCCTGGCATAACCAAACAGTCCAATGTGGAGCTTTCTCTTTCTTCTGGAGGGAACAAACTTTGCAACCTCCCTTACCAATTTGGCCAAAGCCTTAATCTGCTTAGAATACTCAATTTCATATTTTCTGAGAATTAGGAGGATTTGCCCATTAATCGGCTCAGCTTCTTTTCTCTTTGAGCTTTTAATTTTCTCAACGGCTTTTATAACCTCCCTCGGTGGATTGTCGTATTTAAACGAGCTTTGAATTGTAAAAGTCTGAGCCCCTCTATACTCTTCCAGAACATTTTCAACATTTTCTGGGACAAGATGGCCTCTAAAAGGCGCACTGCCTACACCAATAATTGGATAAATACTAACACTCTCCTCTTCTTCAAGCTCCTGAAGCTTAAAGAGGGCATATTTATCATAGACGACAGCACTTATTAACCCATAGTTCATGGCAGGGTCGCTCCTTGCCAAGAAAACCCTTTGGTATTCAAAGTCCTTCCCATGCAAGTACTCTCTCAATATTTCAGCCGAGTTCAGTATTGCATCTTTTGTCTCAAAGAGTGGTATTACGTTAATTTCTTCAGGAAAGAATTTCCCAATCCACTCGTAGAGCTTTACGTCATAGACTCTCTTATACTGCTTTCCAACAATATAACGTTTGTACAGATCGTAGACTCTGTTAATTTCGTTTGCTGAAGTTGTCATCGGAAGAATAACTTCAAATATCGGGGCAATCTCTTTGCCGTAGAATATCTTTGAATAATCAGCTGAACGGGAAATGCTCTCAAGCGTTTCAAGTAGAAGTTTTGCTTCAGCCTTCTCAACGCTGGGATTGGGTACTCTTGGAGTTAACCTAAAATCCTCTCCAAGCTTATGCTTTCGAAAGAAGTGAGGATACCTCTCCAGAAGCTTTTTAACAACAAACTCATCCACCTCTTTTCCTTCGAAATCCCACATCTGCTCTTCTATGCCGAGAACGCTGAAGGCATAAAACGCTTCAATTATTTCATCCTCACCACCCAACTGAGGTTCCCGAGCAAAGAAAGGTATATATACATTGTCAGGATGTTGAGTACTCATTGTTTTTGGTATCATTTAGCCCACTAAAAATGCAGAAATATGAACAATTTAAGTTTTTTGTAAAAATCTTTGATTAAATGACAAAAATCAGCAAAAATCTTTTTAAAGCTACCTTAGTACCAATATCCCATGCGCGCTTACATTTTAGCATTCCCAGAAAAAAGATGGGAGAGCTATCTCACACCTTTAAATGGAGGGTCTCTCGTTAAGATAGTTGAGCAAAGGCTCAGAATGACAAAGAGGATTGATAAAGTCTACACAATCATAAGAAAGGGACAGCTGAAGCGCTTTTCTCTTCACGTCTCAAATCCCGTTGGAGTTGAAGCCAAAAACAAAATCGAAGCGCTTTACAAAGCTTTACCAGCTTCTGGAGAGCTCCTCCTTGTTGAAGGGAATATGCCGCTGATAATGCCCTTCTTGGTAAATTATCTCTCGACGCTGTTTTTAGATTCAGACAGCGAAGCATTGATTCCATCATGGAGTGATGGGAGATTAGAGGTTACACATGCGTTTTATGACGCAAAAGCATTAAAGAGTGCCTTAGAGACTTGTCTGGCAGAAAACGAGAAAAAGCTGAGCTGCATTAAAGAATATCTGGATTATGAAACAGTGAGTATTGAAGAGCTTGCTAAGAGAAATCCCAAGATAACGCTGAGCTTCTTTAAAGTTAAGAGCAGCTTTGATTTAAGATTCGCTGAAGAAACACTCAAAAAGATTGAAAGAGGGGAAATTTAAATAACTCCAGATTTTTTCACCCTGTCCGCAACCACCACAGCAACCCCAGCTTTTATCAGGTCAATAACAACAAAGGGTGCAACACCCACTGCAAAGGCTTTTCCGAAGTTTCCTCCGAAGTAGAAGCCCAGTCTAAGCCAGCCTAAGAGATAGATGACACCAATGCCAGTTAAAGAGCCCAAGATATAACCTTTTAGATTCTCATATCTCTCACTTATCAGACCAACCAAAAATGCAGCTACTGGGAAAGCTATTAAATAACCTCCCGTTGGACCATAGAGGTAGACAAATCCCCCTTTGAATCCTGCAAAAACGGAGAGTCCGATGGCGCCCATTAGAAGATATATCGCCTGACTTAGGAAACCCAAACGCGCTCCCAAAATCAATCCGCTGAGCAGGACGAAGAGAACCTGCAGAGTTACCGGCACTTCCCCAATTGGAATGCTTATTTGAGCTCCAACTGCAGTTAATGCGGCAAACAAGGCTGAGTATGCAATTTCCTTTGCCTTCATTTTAGCATCCTCCAGTGTTTTATTTTGGTTAACTTTTAAAATTTTAACTTCTCTAAAAAAGAACTTAGAAAAGAGGTCAATCTTCTCGAGCCTCATGAAAGAACGTGATCTCTGACCCTCAAACATTTGGTAATCTGTCATTACTAAAATAGATTGAGAGCATAGAATAAAGCAATACAACTGCTTAGCAGTCGAAATTGGAGGGAAGTTTATGAAAAAAATAGCAAGTTTAGTGATTGTATTCTTATTTCTAGCGAGCAGCATTGGGTTTGGTAGTTTTCCAGAAGTTTCTGCTCAAAGTAATTATAGCAACCAGAGGGTTTTGGTTCTGAAAAATGTTGATGCTTGGGGCTCAAATGCCGTCGAGGAAATGTTAGATGAAATAGGTGTCCCATACGATGTCCTTTCATCTTCTGAGTTCGCGCCTTTAACGGCTTCATATCTCATAAATAAATATGACGTGATCATCATAGAAAGTGATCAGCCTCAAAATTTCTATGACGAACTTGCCCCAGAAATGGGGGACATTGAAGAGTTTGTCAAAGCAGGGAAAGTCCTACAGGTACATGCCGCAAACTGGGGATGGCACGGGGGAGTATGGAAAACACCTTTACCCGGAGGAGTTGAAATAGTGAAGAGTTACTCAAACTATGACTACAACGTCGAAAAAGATTTGTGGTATTACAGCACCTTTGCCAGCCATGGTTACCTTATAAACCTACCTCAAGATGCCAAAATTATAACCGTGCAATCAGACGTCAGCTATTCTCAAGGAGCCCCTGATTACAATAAACCCAGTGCCGTCACGTATCAATATGGAAAAGGTCTCGTGTTTGCAACCGGGCTTACTTTGGAATACAGTGCAAAATATAGGGGGGCTATGTGGAAAGAATTCCTTAAGGAAATCATTATTGGCAGCCTTGAGTTTAAACCAGCTAAAAAAGTTGAATATTTTGACTACGCAATGATGAACTACATATGGTACATGCTCTACAACAGATATACTGAGAAATTTGATGAGATGTACAAGGAAACTGAACAGTACAACATAACAAACTCAACCATCCCCCAAGTAGCTGAGTATAAATCACTTGCAGAAAAGCACTATGAACTGGGCTGGCAATATGGACATCCGATTAAAGGCCACATACAAGCGTTGCCACATATGAGAAGGGCGTACATGAACATAAAGAAGGCATACGTTCTGCTCGACTACTCTCTGAAGGGATTGAAACATTGGCAGGCACTTGAGAACAACAACTTAACTGCACTGATTCAACAGAACAATGATGCATCGACGCTTTACTGGGTTGGAGGACCACTCAATGGCACATATAAAGGAATAGAGAATGCAAAAGCGACATGGAGCAGATTCTTAGGTGGCAATAACGTGACTAAAGTAGATGTATACAACATAACACTTGCAAAAAGTGAAGATGGCATGACAGGCATACGTGCCGTTGTGATAGTATCAACCAAGGAAGGCAAGAGGATTCCGCTGAGATATGAGATCTACTTCAAAGATGACAGCATAATTGAGGAGTGGTGGATCATCGATCCCTCAGTCCTTGAAATGGCAAAAGATTGACTTATCATCCCATCTTTTCTATTTTATTGTCTAAAGTTGTGAAAGCAACGGGTCACATTTTTAAAGTATTTTTCTTAACGCAGATACGATGATAGAAGTCAAAAATCTCTGGCACATCTATGAGGGAAAAAGAATTGCTCTGAAAAATGTTAGTCTGAGCTTTGGAAACGAGATAGTTGCATTAGTTGGCCCCAATGGCTCCGGAAAGACTACCTTGGCAAAACACTTCAATGGACTTTTAAAGCCCACAAAAGGGGAAGTTTTCATTGACGGTATCAACACCAAAAACGCCAGTGTAGCGGAGCTTTCAAGGATTGTTGGATACGTTTTTCAGAACCCAGAAAACATGTTCTTTGAAGAAAACGTCTTTAAAGAAGTTGCATTTGGGCCAAAAAATCTTGGACTTAGCGGAGAAGCCCTCGAAGAGAGAGTTAAATGGGCGCTCAGGATTGTGAATTTAAGCGGATACGAAGACAGAAGCCCATATTCGCTCAGCGGTGGGGAGAAGCAGAGACTGGCAATAGCGTGCATACTTGCAATGAAACCCAAGTATGTAATTTTAGACGAACCGACCACGGGCCTGGATGAAAAAAGCTCGAAAAGCGTAAAAGAGGTTATAAAGAAGCTGAGAAAGGAAGGACATGGGATAATGCTGATAACCCATGACATGGAGCTTGTTTTAGAGCTGGCGGAGCGAGTAGTTCTGCTATATGATGGGATCAAAGTTTTTGATGGCTCCGTTGATGAATTCTTTCAGCTTGATCTAAGAAATTACGAAATGGAAATACCCGAACTCCTCAGGATCAGTAAATCCCTTGGAATCAGCTTTGTGAGAAACGTTGATGAATTTGTGAATTTCCTCTTAGAGAGGGTGGGAACATGATGTACACCCTTTACATTGAGCGCGATTCATTCCTTCATCGCTTAGATCCGAGGGTTAAAATAATTTCCTCCCTCCTTGGAATTTTAGCCATGATTCTCTTCAACTCTCCTTATCTGCTCTTTGCCCTCTTCATGCTACTTTCCCTTTCTCTTAGATTCCTTGGAAAAATTAGTTTTAAGGAGCAGATAAAGGTATTAAAGCCACTGACACCACTAATAGTCATAACAATTGCAATCTGGCCTTTCATTTTAGATCCAAAGACGTTTGGACTGTTCATCGGATTAGGATATGCTTTAAGACTTGCATCCATGGCTATGATAACTTTTGGTCTCTTAATGACAACAACTCAGAGAGAGCTAATTTTAGGCTTCATAAAACTCAAAATGCCTTATGAGATTGGACTGACACTAACGATAGCATTAAGATACATCCCTACCCTATTCGGCTTAGCTCAAACAATAATTGACGCCCAAAGATCGAGGGGTCTGGAGCTTGAAAAAGGCAGCTTTTTCTCGAGGATTAGAAAAACGGTACCCATCTTAATTCCACTGATAATTGCCTCCATAAAAACCGCCCATGAGCTTAGTATAGCCTTAGAAAGCAGGGCTTTTGGTGCAAGTAGAAAGAGAACGTTCCTCCATACAATCCAAATGGAGAAGAAAGACTACGTAGCACTTATTTTTGTGTTTCTGCTGTTCGGCTTAGCCTTATATGCAAGGTACCAGCTTGGAATTGGGTATGTGAAGCTATACTAAGAACATCTTGGCTTTCTTATCAATAGGTATGCTATGCTCCCCAATATTTTTGACGAATTCCGGTGGAGCCTTGAGAACGCTGATGTTCATACGATAATGCCCCCTGTATCCGCTCGTCCTCAGAACCAGAAGATGTTCAAACAGTTCGGGAATTACAAACAGCCGCTTAAATTCGGAATTTAAGTCAAGCTCATTTATTTCAAGGGTATTGTGCGATAAAACTAAAAACAGACTTTTTTCATCAACAACCCTTCTCATTTTAATAAGCTTTTCCCTTGACTGATTTTCGAGAATCGAGAAGTTTGAAACAAAGACAAGGGAATTATCCTCAACAAGCTCCAAAGCTGAGGAGAGCTCATCCAGAGTATAGACTTTGCCTAAAAATAAGTTCTCATTGTTTTCAGAGAGCTTATTCAAAAGCTTTAGCGAGAATCCATTAGTTGGCTCGAGATAATAAGCGGTCATTCCAGAATTAAGGGCATTTGCAAGAGCTGAATACTGAAGGATAGTTTGGGATAGAGCATCTGTAGTCACCACAGCCACCATACTACCTTCCTCTACCTCACCCACCAACGGCGAAAGCTCCTCAATGAGCGGCACTTTTCTCTTTTCCTCACCAGCTGGTCTGAAGAACATCGGCATCAAAAAGTTAATTCCCTGTTCAAATATTTATAATTTGCGAAAAATATGAAAGGAAAAGCACATCAAAGAACCGCCATGACAGAAAGCCCAACCACAATCATGATAATTACCATTAGAATTATTGCTATCACTATTGCAAAGAGCCATGCTATCACTGCTTTGCCCCAGTCCGTATTAAAAACTGTTTTGACGATCCAGAGAAACGCTATTAGTCCAAGAAGCCCTCCTATGACTGGCACTATTGAACCCAGTATCGCAGAGACTATGAGACCTCCAAGCGTTGCAATGAATGCCTTTCCAAAGCTTGCATCTTCGATTTTTGCAAACTTGGCACCCAGCCAAAGAAAGACGGAATCCACTGCAATAATAACTAAAAACATAACTACTGCCATAGCTCCAAGAGCCCCGAACACAGCCATTGGCCCAACTGGCGCCATTACGGATCACCTTTTTTAAGATAAACACCCAAAGTTTATTAAGTTTTCCTATTCATTGAAGAAAGTTTTTGCGAAAAAGCTTTAAGCATTTTTCCTTAGGTGTTGAGGGGATCAAAATGCTTGAATCAATAAAGGAATTCTTCTGGATTTACTTCATAAGACCTATGTACACAAGAGAAGGCTACAACCCATACAATACGCTCGTATATGCGTTTCTCCTTGGTTTGGGCGTCATATATTCCTACAAATACATAATCAAACCCTTAAAGATCAAAGTTGATGAAAAGCTTTTCTGGGCTGTTACCCCTATGGTTGTCTTTGGAGCAACTGTCAGAGCGTTAGTTGATGGTGGAGTGCTGAAGCCAAATCCCCTGATTCTAACACCTGGAATATTTTTCACAGCATTTTTCCTGATTGTTCCCGCTTTAATAGCCGATGCAAAGCTGAAAACATACCCAAAAGTTACGATAGCTTGGGGCACGATTTTGGCATTATATGCAAACTATCTCCTCGTAACACACGTTAAAAGCTTCAAACCTTATGAGCTTACGATTTTCTGGACGGTAATTTTTATACTCCCGGTTCTGATTTTCTACAGGTTTAAGCCTTTCGAGAAGATGTATCTATATCCCGTTTTGGCACATCTATTCGACATAGGCTCAACGGTTGTAGCAATACACTACTACGGCTACAGGGAAGTCCACTGGCTTGAAAACATCCTCGTTACAAAATTTGGGGCATTCATTTACTATCCGTGGATACTCTTCATCCTCATAGTTGTTTATTATGGGCTCAAGTGGCTTGTACCAGATGAGGAAGAAAGAAGGTACTGGTATCTGGCAATTTACATTCTCGGCTTGGGTCCAGCAATAAGAGACCCGGCTCAGATGATTTTACAGCTTGCTGGTTAGTCTTTTCTTAACTTTTCTCCTCGGCTCTTGAGTTAACACAGGAGTCAAATGAGCATATATGCGTAAATACATCTTCGAGGGTTACTGGCTCGTTTTGGATATCAACGACATCATAATTTGTTAGGATTGCAAGGATATCCTTTAGATAATCTCGTTTAATATAGATCCCCAAGTAGGTAAAACCATTTTGAGTGTAAGCGTTAATCTTCTCTGCTATCCCGTTAAAGTCTTCAATTTTAATCTTACCTTTAATTTTGACTAACAGTTTCCTATCTATTTTTAGAGTCTGGAATTTTTCAATTAGTTCTTTTGGCTTGCCTTCAGCGATTTTCTTCTTATTAAAAATTAAAACCCTGTTACATAACACTTCAGCCTCGTTCAAGTTGTGCGTGGTTAGTATTATTGTTGTCCCAAATTCTTTGGAAAGCTCTAAAATGGCATTCCAAACTTCTCTTCTTGTAAAAACGTCCAAGTAAACTGTTGGTTCATCCAAAATTAAAACTTCAGGCTGAATTATCAGCGGCAGTGCGAGGTAAACCTTCTGCCTCATGCCAGCAGAAAGCTTTTGATACCATTCGTTCTTCTTATCCTTGAGATTCAAAAGCTCCAAAGCATAATTAATTCTATTTTCAGCTTCAACTTTAGGAATTCCCCAGAGTTCTGCAATAAATTTCAAGTTCTTCTCCACGCTTACACGCCATTGAAAAAGCCCAAACAAATCCCTCTCACCGCCGAAAATCGTGAAAATTTTACCCTTGACTTTATCATGCTCTTTCACCGAATCATAACCATTAATGTAAAGATTTCCTCGAGTTGGAATCACCAAAGCATTTGCAATCTTACAAAAGGTTGTCTTTCCAGCACCATTAGGACCCAGAAGACCAAAAATCTCACCCTCTTTAATCTTGAAACTCAAATCAATCAAAGCTGGGATTTTCTCTCTGGGTTTCCCAAGGAAATCTCTCAAGCTCTTCAGGTCAAAGAGCGATTTTATCGGTGGAGGATAAAACTTAGTCAAGTTGACAGACTCAATCATTTAAATCACCCGTATGACATAGGTTCTCCCTTTCTTCTTTCGTTCTATCAAGCCCTTCTTTTCTAAGTTCTGAATAACCCTGCAAGCCCTAACTTTCCCAAATTTATTGCTAAGTCCTTTCTGAGTAACTTCACCATTTTGAAGTATAAACTCCAGGACATCCCTTTCCAACTCGGTTAATTCCACTTTGTACGCATGCTCAAGATCAATTTCTATTCTAAGGAACAATATCAATTTTCCATTTTCACAGCTTGCTTTTAATAAATGGGTTCTCATCCTACCACCTCTCACATGTGTCCTAAAGTTCCCAATTCTCTCGCTTTATTAAAGCCCCAGGAGAACATTAAATAACCCAAAACCAGCATTATTAGCGTTATAACCAGCATGTTTCGTAAGCTTGGGAGGATTTGGGTTAGAGAATATCCGCCACCCATTGTCAGCCTGCCCATTTGGAGAATGTAAGTTTCTGGGTGAATTTTTGAAAGTGGTTGAAGCCATTTTGGTAAAGCTTCGGGTGGGAAATACAAGCCGCTAACAAGCTGGGCGGTAATGTTGAAGAACCAGTTTAGTGGATCTTGTGTTGCTTTGGTGGCAATTCTGAAGCCTGCTGAGAATAAGTCAAGGGCGAAAATAAGCAAAACGCCGCTTAAAATGACAATTACAACGCCAAGGTTAAGATGGATGGTTAATCCGAAAAAGAGAACATAAATTGTGGTTATTATCAAAGTTAATCCCAAGTTCCATAAAATTCGCCAAGCATTGATTCCGATGAAAATTGCTGTTAAAGAAGCTGGTGAATTGTATAACACTGGAAATATCCTGCCTAAAACGAATGAAGAGATACTGCCCTTGGGCAGAAAGACGAGATTGTGGATTATTGAACCAATTAAAAGATAATCAAGGTAACTTGGAGTGCCATATTGTGAAATGTTTGCATTGATTGTGATAAGCTTTGCAAAGATTCCAATGAATAGAATGTTTAATCCTAAGCTGATAAATTGAAGGAGTAGATCAAACCTCCTTGAAAAGAAGACTTCTTTTTGAATGAAAATGAATGCCTTAATTACCTTGATACTTTTGATCATCGCATTAATGTCCATCACTGCTCATCACACCCTATAAAAAATCAATGAAATTACTTATAAACATTGCTTTTTTTTTTTCTTTGTAAATGGTTTCATGGCATTTATAAATAAGTTTCAGTAGTTTATAAATCGGTTGCAGTAAAGCTTATTTATTGTTTCATTGAAAATGTGAATGCAAAAACTTAGGGAGGTGAAAAAGATGGGAAAGTTTGAGATTATAGAAAAAGGCTCTACAGAAGGAATTGCAGGGAATCTCTGTGTGTGCAATGATCTATGCATCCAACAGTGTTTTATCAACATATTTTCAATCTGCCCATGTGTGGCAGGTGGATACTGTGAAAGTAATTGTGTGTGTTATTAAACATCCTTCCCCTCTTTACTTTTTAATGGATAATACTCCTCATATATTGCCACATATTGTAGGGGTTAGGAGGAAAGAAGATATGATGGGCAAAGAAAATATTTCACAATATAAGCCTTCGTTTTATAACCTGATCATACCTCTGAATGAAGAAGGAGAATTCGTTCTCTTCAACACACTTAGGAACATTGTGGCGAGAATTGATAGAGAAACCAAAGAAGGCCTTGAGACAGGTTCCTTAGAAAGATTAGACAATGAAACAATTACACGAATGAGAGAAACTGGAGTGATTATACCCAAAAATTTGGATGAGCTTGATTATTTGAAATATCTCCGAATACTTCACTTGGGGAATATGCTTGCTAATTCTCGGGTAGGATTAACCCTAGTAATGACGTACTCGTGTAATTTAGCGTGCCCTTATTGTTACGAGGGGGATAGAAAAACTAAAGGAGGGTTATTGACTCCAAAAAAGATTGACAAAATATTAACATTTGCAAAAAACCATGAGCAAAATGATAAGAAACCAATAGTTTCCATTAGTTTTTATGGTGGAGAACCGCTCTTAAACTGGAAAGGGTGCAAATACACACTAAAGAGATTGAAAGAAATGAAAGATGAAGGAGAAATTCGAGATTACTCAACTAGTTTTGTTACCAATGGAATACTAATCAATGAGGAAACCATCGATGCAATCAACACGTACAATGTGTATTCAATGCAAATAACACTGGATGGTCCTAGAGATATCCACGATAAAAGGAGAATAAAAATAAATGGTGAAGGAACTTTTGATGAAATAATTGAAAATATTAAACTACTGAAAAATGAAGTCACTAATGAAAAATTCCGTTTAGGTTTAAGAATAAATGTTGACAAGACAAATTACAAGCGAATCCCGGAATTATTGGATTTTTTAAAGAAGGAAGGACTTAATGACATACCGATCTCATACGGGATTGTTAGGAGTAATATTCCATACTGTAGCGATTGCTCAAATACTCATGTTTTTCTTGGTAGGGATTTACCTGAATACTTACCATTCCTCTGGAAAGAAGCTTATAGACGAGGATTTAAAATTACCACAAGACCCAATCTAAAATTTGTTTATTGTGTGTACGATAACCCAAATGGATACGTTGTTGATCCTGAGTTAAAAGTTTACCCTTGTTGGGAGATGGTTGGTGCAGAAAAATACATTATTGGTAAAATAAAAGAAGAGGGTTCTTTTGAGCCAGAACCATTCTATTATACTGTCAAGACGAGGAATCCCATAGAGTTTGAGGAATGCAAGAACTGCAAACTCTTGCCAATCTGCATGGGAGGTTGTGCTGCTGAGTCAACAAGAAGAAATGGTCATCCAAATGGACCTGGATGCGACATAACCAAGTACGTATGGAAAGAAGGACTAAAATTTTATTTAATGAGAAAATATCCCAACCTATTTACGAACAAAGAACTTACAGAAATCCTAGGTACTGTACCAATGGAAGAAAATAGTAATATGTTAAAATTCAAACTATAATGGTGATGAAAACAATGAAGCGCAAGTATCTTTTAGGTGTGCTGTCTGTTTTTATCATATTTCTACTTTTTTTCATGAGGGATGATAATAACATTCAGGTAACTCACGTTAATATTCTTAATCTCTCCATATCCCTTGTTAGTGATGAAGAGTTGAATAACTTAGCGAACCAATCTGTCATCAAGGGATACAGTCAGGTTAAAATAAGGATTTTCGAGAATTATACCTTTAACGCAAACAAGACGATAAAAGTAGGGAATACCGGAGTTGTGTATGTCCCGGTTTTATATTCGCCACGTATTCACTTTAATGACATATTCATAGAAAATGCGGAACTACTAAATGCATCCATCTTAGTTAGTGAGAGAGGTAGCATTCTCCTGCTAAAACTTAAAATTCCAAAAGGCACAAGGGCAGGTATTAGATTTGAATATCAAGGCAGTATTAGAGAACAAATATGTGCTCGAGTTGGCATAATCAGGACTCTTTTTGTTAAATATGAAAGCCCTGATGAAATTGAAATGTGTCCCGAAATGTTTTTGCCTGAAATATCAAATGGATTCTTGGAGACCAAGATTATTTTGGAACTACCTCAATCGTGGAGAACTTGGACGGGAATTATTGTAAGCAACTCAGGAGTATTGGAACCTAAGGCCCAACTCAATGGCCGGCTGATATTTACTTCAAGGGGACTCTTTATCCCGTTCCTTATACTTGGGGATTTTAAGATGATGAGATATAATGTTAATGATGTCAAGGTAGAGATATACTTTCCTAAATACCTCTCCCTAAATGTGTCCTCCAGATATGAAGATGTTGTTGGTGACATTATCAGGACGTTCTCCTCGTGGTACATGCCTTATCCGTATCAGAATCTGACTATCATCTTTTCTTCCAACATGATGAGAATGACGGGAATTAACAAGAACAGCCCAATTTTAATCACGGCAAATGCAACTCCAAGCTTATTAGCTCATGAAATCTCTCACTCGTGGTTCGGAGGGTATGCAGAATTCGGGAATATCGATGAGAGTCTGGCAACATACTCCGAAATGTCGTATATGATAAGATTTTATAATGAACATCCAGAGGAGCTGGAGAATTATGCCAGATACAATCTTACAACAATCCAAAAAGTGCTCGATTTTGTAGAAGAGCGAGTGCTCAAATACAATCACGATTATCCCAAACCTCTCTCCCAGGTTTACAGAACATGGATACCAAATTCTACTATTAGAAATGCAATAATGTATGATAAAGGTGCTTTCGTCTTCCGCTCTCTTCAGTTTGTTCTTGGAAACGAGACCTTCTTTAAGGGGTTGAGGGAGCTTTTAAGGGAATGTCATAATAAAGAGTGCAATTTAACTGACGTTCAAAACGTTTTTGAGAGGGTTAGCGGTCAAAACTTGGACTGGTTCTTCAAAGAGTGGTTTTACACTGCAAAAGTGCCAGATTATGATGTAAGAAACTTAAGCTTGGAAGAAAAAGGTGGAAAATACCTGCTAACTTTTGAAATTATTGACAAAAACAACTTCACAATGCCCCTTGAGGTCGAAGTAAAAACTCCCACAAAGAGTTTCATTAAGAAAGTCTGGATCAACGGAACTGCAAGGGTAGAGTTTGAGCTTGACAAAAAACCCACAGAGATAATCCTCGACCCAAACGAATGGATGGTGAATGAGAACAAAAAATATAACGTTGATGAAATAGAGATAACAATTGAGTAGCAACAAATCAAAATAGTGAAGTAGGGTATTCACACAATAATTTAAAACATATGGTGAGGGCACAACAATGAAGGATATAGTATTTCCAGCTCTCTTGGTTTTTCTCATTATAGGAATTTCGTTCGGTTGCATTTCTGGCGAACATTCGTCACCAACTTCCACTGTAAAAAATATTCAGACTTCAGAAACTATGCAGACAGCTAATTTAAGCTACACCTATTACAAAGACTGGCTCCACAACTCCACAAAGTACTTCGAAATCTACTATCCAGAAGAGATTTATGAAGATCCAACACTGCAGTCAAAGCTCAATATGCTCCTTCTCGGCGCAGACAGCACTTATGAAAGCTATTCTAAGCTCTTTGGAATCAAACCACAAAGAGCAAAAATTTACCTCTATCCCTCAAAAGATAGCCTAAAAAGCATCACGGGGAAAAATACGCTCTGGTTCGTAGATTACCGGAACAGAGAAATACACATTGCATTGATAGAAGAAAGCGGTATGTATTCATCGTTTGAAATTGTTTCAGCACTCTTGGAGTTTGCAGCCGGCAGAAAGCTTCCGGATGTGATTGCTGTTGGATTTGGAGTGCTGAACTTCAGAATATCAATGAGCCCTCAAGAAAAAGCTGCCAAGTATGTGAGCATAGAGCAGCTGAAGTCATTAGATCTAAGAAAAGAATACAACGAAACCCTATATGCCGAAGCTGGGGATTTGCTAAGATACATTGCAGATATTCACGGCACTCAAGCCCTAATAAAAACACTAAAAGATGGAAATATTCCAACTGTCAACGAAAAGGATTTCCTTGAATTTTTAGAGGTTGAAGATCACGAAACAAGCAACATCGAAAAAACGATCATAACCCTGAACATCAGCATAGAGCAGAAAAAGTTTGAAGGAGCTATAACCTATAACAATGTTACCTCACAGCCGTACATATACTTCAGAAGAACACCAAGAATTAACATCAAGGAAATTAAAGTGAACGGCAAAAGCGTTGACTTCATCCAGAGCTTTACAATTGTTATTCCCATGAAGAACTTCAAAAAAGGAAGCATCGAAATCAAATACAGCGGCGATTATTCAAAAATCGAGAAAATAGCACCTAAGAGGGGGTACATAGAAGGGCAGATTAAGAAAAATACTGCATTTTTAAGGGGTGCATTTCTGCGTCCTATGCTGAATTCCGTTGAGCTTTTCAATGTCATCGAAGTTAGAGCCAAGACAGATAGAGGAATAGTTGTAGCTCCAGGTGAATTAATTTCCTCCAATGTTTGGAGAATTTCATTTCCCAGTGGCTTTAGCGGGGTAATTCCAGTCTTTGCTGGAGAATTCAAGAAGATGGAGCTGATGAACGGCTACTTAACGGTGTACTACATGGGGCTTGATGACAAAACCGCAGAGGGATACGCCAACCTTACCGCGGAAATTCTGGAGTTTGGAGTGGAACATTTTGGAAAGCCGGGATACGGGAAAGTTAAAGTTGTTTACCCCAAGGAAATAAGCATTTCAAGTTTAATGCTCGATACTCTTGCATATTCCCATAATCCGCTGAGGTACAAATACGGCTACACCTATGAGGTAGCACACTGGTGGGTTCCCGGGACGGTGACATTTGACAGAAACATGAGCCAGTTCTGGTTCAATCTTGCTTTCCCATGGTACTACTCTTTAAAATACGCTCAGAATATTTCACAGGAAAGCTACCGTGAGCTAAGAAACTATGGGATTTCAAAATATCACAGGGCAACAAAATATGGAGAAAAGGATGTTCCATTAACAGAGGTGTGGAAGGTATGGAGAACAGATATCAACCTCTACTATGCGGTTGGCGCATATAAAGGAGCTTTGGTTCTTGAAAAGCTTGAAGAATATACAGGTAGAGAGGCATTTTTCCAGTCTCTCAGAGAGTTCTTTGAAAAATACAGATTTAGGGAAGGAAATTTAAACGATTTTGTAGCAATACTGGAAAAGAACTCCGGAAAACCAGTTAAAGAACTCTTCCAGAATTTGACAGCGAATACAGGATTACCATAGTTTTTATCTGGTTCCCGTTTTTACAGATTTTTCGCCCTGATTTATAATCAATATCATTCTGTACTCATTATCCAGTGTGTTCATCTTAACCCACCAAACATTCGCTAACCTCCTCTTAACTTTCTTCCCTCTTCGAGCTCTCTTCTCAAAGTCCTTGCCTCAAACTCTGCATTCTTAACCCTAAACACCTTTGCAATCCTCTCAACTGCTTCAAGCTTTCTAATTATGCCGTCAAGCCATGTAAATATGTCCCCGGGATAAAGAATTAAGCCGTACATCTTTCTAAAGTACTCACTTATCTGGGTTGGATGCTTTCCTTCTCTCCTCAGCTCCATGATGCGGTCGCTTATTCTGTGCATCGCGTACTCAGTGCACTCCTTTTCTTCACACATAAAGAAGTCCTGATAAATCGTGAAGAGCCTCTCTTGAGCATTTGGGCTGAGCTCTGGGATAACTTTTTCAAGCTCCTCTAAGATCGAAGCAAAGCTTGGGGAAAAGATGTTAGCACTCAGCCTTCCTCTAACTGCTCCTTCCAGCTCCCTCTGCAGAGTTCCGCTGAGATAAACATTTTCAAAAGGCAAAAGCGTGATTGCAATCTCTCTTGGACTTTTCTTTGTGAGGTTTTCTCTTATGAACTGAGCTTCACTTGGCAGCAAAAAGCTCATGCTAACGGCTCTTCCATAGGGTGTAACGTTCACAAGCTTGCCCCTAAGCTTAACAAACTCATATTCCTCAAGCTTTTTCAAAACCTCTTCAGCACTTTGATTCGCTCCTAAGCATCTGCTCTGAACTTCTTCTATATCATCCAAGTATGAGAACACACATGCATGAGCCAAAACCTGATCTTGCTCCAGCTCATCGCTCCACTCAAGGTAAACAGGCTCAATAGATGCTGTTAACAGCTTAAATGCGACTTCATCTTCGCTTTGCTCCATTTGAGCTGAGTACTTCTTTCCAGGCTCAATTATGAGGTAAACCTTTCCTTTCTCGTGGTAGAGAGGTCTCCCCGCTCTTCCAAGCATCTGGTGGAACTCTCTAACGCTCAGCCACTTATTACCCATTGCCAAGCTTTCAAAGATTACCTGACTTGCTGGAAAATCAACTCCCGCCCCTAAAGCAGCCGTAGTTACAACAACATCAAGCATCTGAGCTTGAAACTCCATCTCCGTGAGCTTTCTTTGATGATATGGCAAGCCAGAGTGATAGGGCTTTGCCTTCAATCCTCTGCTTGTTAAAAACGCAGCAAGCTCGTGGCATCTCTTCCTCGAAAAGGTGAAAACTATGGTCTGACCTTTATAGCCTTGCTTCGATTTTCTCATGGCCTCAGCTTTAGCTAATTGAGCTATGTAGCGCCATTTCTCACTCTCGTTTCTTGCCAAAATGACGTGCCTCTCCAAAGCCACTGGTCTTTCGTCATAGAGAACCAGCTTAAGCCCAAGCTCTTTTGAAAGTTCTTCGGGATTTCCAATTGTAGCACTCAGCCCAATGAACTGAGCTTTTGGATAGAGCTTCCTTAATCTCGCTATTAAACCGTCCAATCTTGCCCCTCTCTCCTCGTCATCAATCATGTGAATCTCATCAATGACGATAGTTCCAACTCTTCCAATTTTTCTGCCAGCCCTCAATAGATAATCAATTCCCTCATAAGTTCCAACAATTATGTCGGCATCAATTCCCGTATCCACAACGACGAGCTCGTCTTTGGTCTTAATTCTGCTCATACCAACCCTTATGGCAACTCTTAAGCCAAGCTTGGAATATCTTCTCTTGAAGTCTTCATATTTTTGATTTGCCAAAGCCACAAGGGGAACCAAAAAAAGCATTTTCTCCCCTTTCATTGCCTTGGGAACTCCAGCCAATTCTCCTATGAGGGTTTTCCCACTTGCTGTGGCTGAAACAATGAGAAGGTTTTCTCCTTTTAACAGACCATGCTGAATAGCCAAGCTCTGAACCGGTAAAAGCTCCCTTATGCCCTCACTCTTTAACACATCTTTGAGCTCTTCCGGAATTTCAAGCTCGTCAATGTTCAGCTTTTTGACTTTAATCTTCTTCGGCTTAAGCTCATCCCATTTTGTAACTTCAGGATTCTTGGTCGGATCAAATCTTGGATCAAAAACCATTAGAACCTTATCTAAATCTCTAAATCGCTGTAAAAGCTTCTTTGCTTGGTCAAACATTCCCAAACTCCTGAAGCGATAGCGG
This sequence comes from Thermococcus barophilus MP, assembly GCF_000151105.2. Classification (NCBI taxonomy): domain Archaea; kingdom Methanobacteriati; phylum Methanobacteriota; class Thermococci; order Thermococcales; family Thermococcaceae; genus Thermococcus; species Thermococcus barophilus. The sequence goes on from NC_014804.1 coordinate 1,561,660, forward strand.
AGCTCATTTTTAAGCTCTTCCTCCGCACATCCCTCACAAATGTATTCGCTATGGAATTTTATTCTATTTCCTTCAGTTAATACGGTTATCTTCCCACTGAGAAGGCAGAACCTACATAGATGGGCTTTTTCAACCCTCTTATTTTGAAGTCTCACTTTAAAATAATTTTCCCATTCATCTGCATCTACCAAAACAACCCTCGCCTGTCTCAAAAGTTTCTCAACCTCTTTGGGATTTCTGTACTGACTACCTTCAAGAACTTTAAACAAACGGTTGTCTCTCATAATCAACCGATAAATTTTGTCAGCCTTCAAATTTTGCATCTGAGAAAGTTTTTCAGGTTCTTTCTCAATGTAGTATGCTTCAAGCTCATTCTTTTTTCTGCCCTTCCTGATTACAAACAGCATTGAAATCACCGCCGTCTCCGCCTTCTTGTTTTTCTCTCCTGCATTATTACACCGCCTTCCTTGAAGGTATCCATAATAACCGAAACCTTCGCTCTTTTCATGTTCTTTCCAAGATACTTTACTGAGAGACTTTTTACAAATTCCTTAAGCTGAGGGACGTCCTTAAAGTTTGCCCGTATCAAAATTTGAAATTCTCCAGTTTTTCTGTAAACTCCAATGACATTATCAAGCCTGCTTATGTTATAGAGCATTCTATCAACGGCTTCATTGTCAACAAGGAGCTCAACTTCAATTATTGCCTGAATAAACTCATTCAAAAAAGCGGGATCAACTATTGCGGAATATCCTTTGATGGCACCCAAGCTTTCAAGCTTTTCAATTCTGTTCTTTATGCTTGCAGGTGAAAGTCCAATTTTTCTTCCCAACTCTGTCAGAGTAGCCCTACCGTTTTTCCTGAGCTCTTTGAGAATCTCCTCATCTTTTTCATCAATGCTTGCCATTTTCACTCAAAGAGAAAATAGTAGGGAGAAGGTTATTATTTTTTCGCTGTTTTAATTGGTGCACCAAAAGCCCTATCTCCGGCATCTCCCAGTCCCGGAAGGATGTAACCGTGGTCATTAAGTTCCCGATCAATCTTTGTCACAAATACCTCCACTTCTGGATATGCTCCCTTAATTCTGCTTATTCCTTCTGGAGCTGCTAAAACTCCAAGAACAATCAAGCGCTTTGGGGTCCCGTATTTCTTGACTTCCTCAATCACTTTCAGCAACGTTGAACCAGTCGCTATCATGGGGTCCGCAATTATTACGGTATCCTCAGGCTTAATCTCTGGGATCTTAATGTAATTCATTTCTATCTCAAACTTTGGCGCTTTGCCTCTTGATGCTGAAACTATGCCGACTCTTGCATGCTCGAAAACCTTTATCAGACCCTCCATAAGAGGAATTGCTGCTCTGAGAACGGTCACAATCACGACATTCTTTCTGTCTTTGGCTATTATTCCTTCTGTCTTTTCTAATGGAGTCTCAATTTCGACTTTTTCAAAATCCATAGTCTTTGTCAGCTCATAGCCCATATATCTGCCAAGCTTTACTAAGCCCTTTCTGAACTCTATTGCACCCGTATGCTTATTCCTGAGCTCTGTAAGAATTTCCATTAAAAATGGTGAGTCTTCAAACGAATAAACACCTTTCCATCTCTTGTCAGCTATCATTAAAAGCCCGCCTCGAGTTTGAAAAAATCTGTTTAAAAATGTTGCGGAAGGGAGGAGAAAAATTTAAACAAACCTGTCAATCTCCCCTTTCCTCCGGAGGGATGCTCTTCTCAGTTACAGGGATTATGCAGAGGAACTCAAAGGTTTCCGAATCTGGATTTTCATAAGCGTGAGGTTCATTTGGCGGGATGTATAAAAAGCTGCCTGGAACAACCTTTACAGTTTTTCTACCGTTTGTTATGTACCCTTCTCCTTTGATCACAAATATTTCATGCTCCCATGGATGCTGATGTGTGGGGATTTTCCCTCCTTTCTTAATTACAAAGTACCTCATTGCAAAGTTCTTTGCCCCAATTTTTGGAGAAATGAGCCATCTAATTGTTGTTTTCTCAACCCCTTCTATCGTAACTTCCTTTTCCTCAACATCAAGATAATGCCCAACGAACATTTTTGCCACCCAAAGAATCTTAAACCTCAAGATACTTAAGGATTTTTAAAATCAAAGGGGGCTCTACTATGAAAATGAAAAAACTCATGGTGCTGATTCTGATAGGATTTGTAGTTCTCTCAGCGGGATGCACGCAGAAAGGAACAACTCCGACAGAGACTCAAGAAAAGCCAAGCGAGACACAAATAACAACTTCCACGCCAGCACAGACTCAAGCTCAGGGAATTAACTTCAAAGAGTACAAGCGTGGGGAAATAATTGGAAATTGGTGGAAGCTTTTTGATACAAGTGTAATTTATGTCAGCAAGGGATATGAGGACTTAGCGAAGCACTACTTCCCAAATGCTCAGATAAAACCTGCAAGTGAATTTAAGAGCGGAATTGCAATTTTAAGCCCAAAAGATGCAAGAGAACTTTTGAGAGGAAAGCCAATGCTGATAACCATCAACAATTATTTCGGCTATGTGGTTTACAAAGTTGGTTACAAGTTCGTCGGACAGGATATTGGCATGATAGTGGCATACAAGGAGGACAACAGAGACAGGCTGATCTTTACAGGTAACGGAAAAGCCGGAGCTGGGGCTACATTGAAATATGCCTTAGAAATTAAAGAGGGAAAAAGAAAACCGAAAACAACATACATCTTAAGAAGAGGGGACTTTGAGGGCGTTGTGCTGAAGGAAATTGGGGACAACAACTGGAACGGAATTCCAGAAAATGGCGAATACTGGACAATTGACGAAATTTACTTTAAGGAGCCGTTTATTTACAACTGGCGTATTGTAAATGGAGAGAACATAACGGTCAGTGGAGGATTCATCAGATATGTAAACGGCTCAAGGGTTTACATCTACGCTTTGAGCTTTAATGTCAGTGTTGAGGTTAAAAATGGAAACGGAGCTAAGATAACGTACATTGTTGAAAACGTGAATCCAAGCATTATGAAGATTCCAGAAAATGCAGAAACGGGAGACACATGGATTAAGTTTACGACAAGTGAAGATCATTTTGCAGTTCAGGCAAAGGATCTTGAAAACTTCACTTTCTTAGCCTTTGGTGATCATAGACCTGGAAGTGGGAGGAAAGTTCCGGAAATGTTTCTGAAGGTTAGAGACGCCATGAATAAAGACAATGGGGTTTTCATAATTGACGGCGGGGACTTAGTGTATTCAGGAAAGGTTGATGAATGGGGAGAGCTGTTCAAAGCCTGGAAGTTCAACAAGCCCGTTTTCATAGCCGTGGGCAACCACGAATATCAAGGAGAGGGCGTCAATGTATACCACAAATACTTCGGACCAACCGACTATTCCTTCGTCCTCGGAAACTACTACTTCATCTTCATGAACAATGTCGAAAAGGGATACTCTTTAAGTGCCTCACAGTGGAAATGGCTCAAAAATGAGCTTGAAAAAGCAAAGAAACTCAACAAAAAGCCAATAATTGTCATGCATGCTCCGCCAATAGACCCCAGACCCGGTGGAAATCACTCAATGAAGGAAAGTGAAGGGAAAAAGCTTCTTGAACTCATGAAAGAGTACAATGCATTTGGAATTTTCAGCCACATCCACATCTACTGGTACGGAGAAAAGGATGGAGTCAGCTATGTGGTTACAGGAGGGGGTGGGGCTCCATTATATGCAAAAGAAGGTGAGGGTGGATTCTACCATTATGTAAAAATTTCTGTAGATGGAGGAATCCATGTTGAGCCTATAAAAGTCAGTTGACCTGTTTTCTTTTCTTTTATTAACGAAAAGTTCTTAAAGTTATGATGCAGAAAGACAGTAGGGGGTGAGAACATGCAACCTCCCAAGAAAAAGAGAGTTGAAGAGATAGAGGAGGAAGAGTTCTTTGAGGAGGAAGAGTTCGAAGAGTGGGAGGAGGATTGGGAGGAAGAATGGGAAGAAGAATCATGGGAGGAAGATTGGGAAGAGGAAGAGGACTGGGAAGAGGAGGAGTGGTGAGCTTTTTATTTTTACGCTTTTTCTATATAGTCTATATAGACATCTGTGCTTAGATATATTCTATTTCGACAAACTATTTATATCCGCCAAGCAACGTTCTTCTGGTGGTGGCAAGTGATTGAAGCGCTCACGGATCCATGGCTTTTCATAACCATTGCTGTTGGTCTTTTTATGGCATGGACAATAGGAGCAAATGATGCCGCAAATTCAATGAGCACGGCAGTTGGTGCTGGAGCAATAACTCCAAAGCAAGCTGTTATAATTGCAGGCGTTTTAGAGTTCACTGGGGCTTATTTCTTTGGAAAGAGCGTCACAGAGACAATAAGAAAAGGCATAATTGACCCATCCAAAATAACCGAGCCATCTGTTCTGATCTACGGTTCGATAGCAGCTCTGCTTGCAGCAGCTTTGTGGCTTCTCATGGCTACAAAATTTGGACTGCCGGTGTCAACAACGCACTCCATCATAGGCGGAATAGTAGGATATGGAATTGTGTATGCAGGTATTGGTATAGTTAACTGGGGAAAGATGGCTCAAGTAATAGCAAGCTGGATTCTCTCACCCATTTTTGGAGCAATAATGGCATTTATGGTCTTTAAAGCAATTTCCAAGACAATCCTGCAGAGTGAAAATCCAGTGAAGAGCGCCAAAAACTACTCACCGGTGTGGATTGGGTTAGCGTTTGTTGTTATAGGGTCGATGTTCTACATAAAAGTACTTCACGGAAAATCACTGCTGATAGCAGTAATAAAGTTTGGAATTCCAGCAGGTTTTGCCGCATTTCTCGTGAGTTTTATGCTTCTGAGACGGAATTTCAAAACAGCAGATCCCTATCTCGGTGCAGAATCGATCTTTAAGAAAGTTCAGGTTCTAACATCGGCTTATGTTGCTCTATCCCACGGAGCCAATGACGTTGCCAACGCAATCGGCCCAGTGGCAGCTGTTTATGCTGTTGCCACAATGGGGCTTGCTGGAATGAGGGTTCCAGTGCCGAGGTGGATCCTGGCAATGGGTGGTTTGGGAATTGCAGTTGGTGTAGCCACATACGGCTACAAGGTCATGGAAACCGTTGGAAAGAAAATCACCGAGCTAACAAACACAAGAGGCTTCAGCATTGATTTTTCAGCCGCAACTGTCGTTTTGATAGCTTCATGGCTTGGACTCCCAATTTCAACTACACACACAGTGGTTGGGGCGGTAATTGGCGTGGGATTGGCAAGGGGAGTAAAGGCAATAAACAAAGACATTGTTAAAAATATAATAATTTCATGGTTTGTTACCGTACCCATAGCCGCTATTATCAGCGGAATAATATTCAAGATATTGATGGTGGTGTGAAATGCAGGTTTGGACTAAGCTCTTTGCAAAAAGTCCGTTTAAGCCCTTAATAAAGCATGCCGAAGTTGTACTGGAAACTGTTGAAACCCTTGAGAGAGCCCTTGAGCTATGGCATGAAGGAAAATACCAAGAGATGGAAAAAGTAGCAATTGAAGTTGATAACTTGGAGGATATCGCCGACAGGATTAAAGAGGAAATTAGAGACAGTCTAACGACAAAGCTCTTCATGCCGGTGAACAGAAATGACATCTTAGAGTACCTGCACATGCAGGATAAAATAGCGGATGCTGCTGAAGACACCGCAAAATGGCTCCTCATAAAGAGACCCAAAGAAATTCCGGAAGAGATTAAAGGGATAATCTTAAAAATGGGAAAGGAAAGCATTAAAGCAGCGAAGCTTGTTCACAATGCAATACTCCAGATGGACACTGTGATCGAGAGCGGCTTCAGTGAGAAGGAGATTGAAAGGGAATACGAGCTTATAAAAGAGATAGAGAGTGTTGAGAACAAGATAGATGGGCTTGACACGAAGCTCATGAAACTCGTTTTTGAAAACGAAGACAAGCTCAGCTGGGGAGATGGGATTTACATTTTAAACATAGCAAGAACGCTCAGCAACATATCGGATAAGGCTAAGGACTCAGCTGAGAGAATAAGGCTTATGATGAACAAATGAAGAAAGAAAACTTCAGATTGCAATCATCGTTGATGTCATCTGTATTTCAGGCATTTTTCTTATTTTTTCCGTTATGAACTGGTCTAAGTCCTTGAGCGTGTCTGTCTCAACTTTAACAATTAGATCGTACTCCCCGTAAACCACATAGGCTTCTTTAACTTCAGGCATTGCCAAAAGCTTCTCCATGACTTCTCTTTCCTTTCCAGCGGCTGTCACCATCAAAATAAATGCTGTCACCATGCTTACCACCAGTTTATAGTTTGTTTCAGAGATATTTAAGACTATCGGAAAGGTGAATACAGATTTATGAATCAGGCTAAAATCTTGCCGAACAGAGACTAATAAGTGGCGACCCAAAAAATATATCAAAACCCAATAGCATGTAAAACGTGGGAAGGCTCATGATTGAACATTTGATCAGCAGAAATGAGCTGAGACAGTTCAGAGAGTTCATGAAAAGAAAAGGTATAGAGGAGCTGACCTTTTATTCAAAAGGGACCACGAGCTTAATTTTTCTTGGGAAATTCCAAGGAAAAAGAGTTATTGTAAAACTTGAGAGAAAAGACACCCCCCGCAAAAATTTCAAAAGAGAGGCAGAGATTTTAAAACTGCTTGAGGGAGATGACATAACTCCAGAACTTATTGACTACGGGATCATTGGAGGAAAGGAGTACTTGGTGAGAGAGTTTGCTGAGGGGAAACCTCTGCTGTATGCAGACCTTGAAAAACACCACTTGATTGAGATTGCAAAGAAAACCCATAAACTCGATGTTCTTGGTATAGATCACGGGCAGATTCAGGGCGGAAAGCACATTATAATAGGAAAATCCGTATGGATAATTGACTTTGAAAAAGCAAGCACAAGAAGAAAGCCAAAGAACTTAACGTCCGCTATGGCAATGCTGTTTTTGAATGAAAACGCTATATCAAAGAGAATCCGAGAAAAATTCAAGATAAACACAGAATTCCTTTCAGAATTAAGAAAAGCATTAAAGGAGTACAAAGAAAACAGGGACATTGAAAGAATCCTATCACTTCTTGGAAGTCTTTAATCTATCCATCCAGTATATCACAAGGGGAATCACAATCGCCATCACAATCAATCCCAGCCTTGGGTCCGCAAAATACTCAAAAGCCAGTATCACAAGAACCGTTAGCCCCATCATCAAGAACAAATCCCTGTCAAACAATCTCGACTTGGCCAAGATGTTCTGTTCTCTTGCAGTATATGCAAGATAAAATGGTATTCCAAGGGCAGCAATGAGAATTCCAGCATAACTCCTTAGGATAACTGAAGCTATAAGACCTATTAGGAGAATTAAGCCGATCCTATATTCCACCTTCATGTTTTTCACCTGTGAAAGATGGTTAAATTTTAAATACTTTTAAAGATTCTCTAAAAATTGGTGGTAACGTTATGAGCAAAATCGAATGGAACGAAAAAACCTTTGCTAAATTCTCCTATTTAGGCGATGTAAGGATTTCTAAAGACGGAAAGCAGATAGCGTATGTTCTAACAAAAGCAAACCTCAAAGACAACAAATATGAAAACACAATCGTCATTGAAGATAAAAGCGGAGTTAGAAAGTTTATAGAAAATGCCTCAATGCCCCGCTTCTCCCCAAGCGGGACAAAGATGAGCTTTGTAAGACCTAATGAGGAGAAAAAGACAAGCGAGCTATGGCTTATTGATTTAAGGTCAATGAGTGCCAAAAAGCTTATGGAGACTAAGAACATCCTCAATGTGAGCTGGAGCAGTGATGATAGACGCTTGCTGATTACTGGCTTCAAGAGAAGAGAAGACGAAGATTTTATATTTGAGGACGATGTTCCGGTGTGGTTTGACAATAAAGGCTTCTTTGATGGCGAAAAAACAACCTTCTGGATTTACGACACTGAAGGAGAGGAGATTTTAGACGAGTTCACGGCTGATAAATTTTCATCTGGAATTTGGCATGGTGAAGAGATAATCTACAACGTTCCCCACAGGGAAGACAACAAACCTCAGTTCTTCAAGTTCTACGACATCTACCGCTATAAAGATGGAGAGAGCGAGAAAATATTTGAAAAAGTATCATTCACAGCAATTGACTCCAATGGAAAAGAAGTTCTGCTCATAGGAAAGCCAAAAAAGGAGAAACTCAGCGAGCATGATTACCTATACCTTTGGAATGGCAGGGAAATTAGGTCATTGACAGAGCGCTTTGTTTACAACAACTGGGACGGAAAGCTTGATGCTGAAGGAAATGTCTACTTCCTAAGCCCCAGAGAAGGGAGGGTTTCATTATATAAGCTCAGTGAAGATGAGCTGATTCCAATAGTTGACGAGAACGCTTGGGTCATGGGGTTTGACGTCAGCAACGATGGGAAAGTTGTTCTCCTAAAACAGACAGACACAAAGCTCAGCGAAGTGTTCCTCTGGGACGGAGAGCTCAAGCAAATCACCGATTATAACGGCCCAATCTTAGCGAAGCTCAAAACAAGACCAATAAAGCACTTCCGCTTTAAGTCCCTCGATTTGGAGCTTGACGGCTGGTACATCAAGCCAGACATCAAAGAGGGCGAAAAAGCTCCAGTCATAGTCTTCGTTCACGGTGGTCCGAAGGGGATGTACGGCTATTACTTCAAATACGAAATGCAGTTAATGGCTGACAAAGGCTACTACATAGTTTTCGTCAACCCAAGAGGAAGCAACGGCTATGATGAAGATTTTGCCTTGAGAGTTCTTGAGAGAACGGGCTTAGAAGACTTCCAAGACATAATGAACGGAATTGAAGAATTCTTCAAACTTGAGCCCCAAGCCGATCGCGGAAGAGTGGGAATCACAGGAATAAGCTACGGTGGCTTTATGACGAACTGGGCACTAACACAGAGTGATTTATTCAAAGCTGGTATTAGTGAGAACGGCATAAGCTACTGGTTGACAAGCTATGCCTTCTCCGACATAGGACTGTGGTTTGACAAGGAAGTTATCGGCGACAATCCACTCGAAAACGAGAACTACAAAAAGCTCAGTCCATTGTTCTATGCACAAAACGTTAAAGCACCAATACTAATCATCCATAGCCTTGAAGACTACCGCTGTCCGCTCGACCAGAGCGTTATGTTCTACCACGTGCTCAAAGACTTAGGAAAAGAAGCTTACATCGCAATCTTCAGAAAAGGAGCACACGGACACAGCATAAGGGGTTCACCAAGACACAGGGCAAAGCGCTACAAGCTTTTCATGGAGTTCTTCGAGAGAAAGCTGAAGAGGTATGAGGAGGGCTTTGATGTCGAGAAGATTTTGAAGGAAGAGAAGAAAGAGGAGAAGTGACTATTAGCCAAACTTCCATCCTAAAATCCCCAAAGCCTCTTCCACTCTTTTAACATTTTTGAAGCCAACTTTTCTCAACCTTTCCATGACCCCTCTCTGCAAATCTTTTCTCCTAAATTTCTTTCCAGGGTTGCCTACATAGTGGAAGATCCTCCCTCCAGGCTTAAGGACTCTGAAGAGTTCAGCATAAAACTCCTCGCTGTAAAGCTCACCAGCCAGTGAAAATCTTGGAGGATCGTGGACAATTACATTAAACGTCTCATCCCTAAACTTCCTGATGACATCAAAAACATCTCCTTGAACTACTTGAATGTTCTGGGAGTGAAAGACCTCATAGCTCCAGGGATTCAGCTTAGCAAGCTCAATAACGTTTGGATCTTTTTCTACAGTTATTACATAAGCTCCCCTCTTTGCGCTCTCTATTGCTGTGTAGCCCAATCCCATGCACGTGTCAAGGACAAATTCGCCTTCCTTCGGCTCAACGGCTTTAATCTTAGCTCTCGTGTCCCAGAGAGGATTCGTATCCTTGGTCCGGTGCATCCTTATTCCATTAATCTCTATCGTTGGCGGGATCGTTGGAACAAGCTTGTAGAAGTGCTCGCCAGCAATGGCAGCTTTAAAAACGTGTCCATTCTTTACGAAATAAACTGTGCCCTCGTCTTTTGCTATCTTTTCAATGATTTTCTTCTCAACTTCACTCCCATCAGGAAAAATTATCTTATCATCTTCAACTTTTACAGCAAAGGTTCTGTTTGTTTTCCTTAAATCGAGGTTTAACTTAACCTCACCTCTTGAGAGCAGAATCCTACGTGCCTCTCTGAAAGTTAGAAAATAAGCTTGAAACCCAGGCTTCAAGTTAATCACCGAAGAAGCCTTTGATGTCATCTATCGTCAATTCTCTGATTAAATATGACTTAATACCCATACCCATTGCTTTAATGTGCATACCTTTGTCATCGGTGAATAACGGCAAATTTAGCAGATTAGCAAGAGCAATAAAATATGAGTCAAATCCACTGGCACCAGTAGATAATGAAATTTCAAGGGCTTTTTCAATTAGCTCCACATCATAATGTAAGTTGTAGTTTTCAGAAATTGTTATCGCTGCTAATAATGCTTTATCAGCATCTCCAGTTACTCTTTTTATAACCCCTGCGACTTCAACTTTAGCGACTGTTGGAACGTGAACTTCAATATTTCTTTCCTCAATAAGTCTCATCAAATATTTACATTTTTCATGTGTTTGTCTTTCTCTGTTGTACACTTTCTCCGGAAGGTTTCGTGATGGTGAGAGAAGTGCCTTTAAAATAACAGAGGAATCAAGAATCACTCCCATATTTTTCTCTCCCTGCCTTCTTTTAGAGCTCTTTCAACATCTTCTTTGACTTCAACATTCTCAAATGCTTTTAAAAGCTCCTTAATTGAAGGCTTTATAATTAGCTCCACTTCCATTCCTTCCGGAAGATTAAGTTTTTTCTTCGGCTTTAACACCCCATTCTCATAAACGGCTACAATTTTTGTGACCACTAAACTCACCATATTAAACTTAAAAGAGAGGGGTTTAAAAATCCACCCCTAACCAACGACCCTTTCAAAAACCCGCTCGAAATTCTTGAAAGCTATTGCTTCAACTTCCTTTTTGCTGAACCTTTCATTTAGCTTTTCTAAAAGTGCTGGGATTTTACTCTCATCCTCAAATCCTTCAACGCTTTCTCCTTTCCAGCCTTTCAGATAGTACACAAAGTCAAAACCTAAACCCACGTGCTGATAGCCAGCTAAATCAGCCATGTAAGCAATGTGATCAAGGTATTTATCAAGCGTCCGCTTTTCTTTGTCAACAAAGCTTGGAATCGCCACAGCTCCTATAACTCCGTCCCTCTCAGCTATCGCTTTAATCTGCTCATCTGTTAAATTCCTCTTATTGTCACAGAGAGCTTTTGCATTTGAATGCGAAGCTATAACCGGAAAGGCTGTGGTTTCAAGGACATCCCAGAAGCCCCTCTCGTTTATGTGGCTTAAGTCAACTAATATTCCAAGCTCCTCAGCTTTTCCAAGAACTTCAACTCCAAAATTGGTCAAGCCGCCGTTGGTTCTCTCAAAGACACCATCTCCTATCGCATTCCTTAAGCTCCATGTTAATGTTAGAACCCTCAACCCAAGCTCATAAAACACTTCAAGCAGATCCAAGCTGTCCTCTATTGGTTCCCCACCCTCTAAGCCAAGCCATAGAGCAACCCTACCGTTTTTTATGGCACTTCTCATCTCTTCAACATTTGTTACAATGGCAAACTTCTCGCTTTCAAGAACATCTTTGTAGAGCTGGTTCATAACCTCAAGTCCATACCTCAGAGCTTGAGCCCTTTTGTCCTGTCTCGTCCAAACTGCCATGACACGAGCCTTTATATAACCTCCAAAGAACCTTTCAAATTCTCTGTCAAGAACTCTACTCTTTCCTTCTTTTCGCATATCATAGACGTAAGTGGGCAAATCAGAATGGGCATCAAAGATCATATCATCACCAAAAATAAGAGCAAGCTTAAGGTATTTAATCCTTACAGTGTTGCTTCAATTTCAACGATCTCCTCAAGAGCCTTCTTTTTGATTTCATTATCTGGAATTATCTCAATTATTTTATACGCGTCTTTTAGTTCTTTCTCTCTGGCAAGTTCAAGAGCAATTGCTTTCAATGCCTCACTTTTCTTTTCAACATCCTCAATCTTATTTGCAAATACAAGAGCCTCTTTGATGCTTCCCAGTTCTGTGAGTAGAGTGGCAATATACGCCACACCTTCCTGCGAATAACTGAAGGCATCTATCTGTTCCAAAATCTCCCTAACAATCTTTTTATACTCAAAAACATCAAGCTTTTTCATCCAGAGCGCTATCTCCAAAAGTCCGATTGCTATTTTTTCTCCTTTTAATAAATTTTTCACCTCAGCGACAGCATGCCCATACCTACCTTCTAAGAGTGCACTTCGGATCTCAGGCTTGCCACAAACCTTAAGGGTTTTTGCAAGCAGTATCTTTTTCTCAAGAATTGCGGCTTTAAAATTCACATGGAGTTTGTCAAAAAGATCATACGCCCTCTCATAAAAAGGCAAAGCACCAGTTGAATTGAGGGAGTCACCAGTTTCCTCAAGGATTTCACCAAGTTTTATTGAATAATCCGTTTTTTGAGTGTAATCAATCTTAGACCTGATTACTGTGTCAAAAGCGACCTCAAAGGTTTCCAACGCACTGTCTATAAGCCCAGATATACCCATGTGGTAGGATATCTTCCCAAGGGCAATAGCCCGTTCTCCGCTGTTTTCTATATGCAATGCCTCATCGAGAGCCTTTTCAAAAAGCTTGACTCCTTTTTTTCTGTTCCCAATTATCAAATAAGCAGAAGCAACGTTGCTTAGGGCTATCGATTTTTTGAAGGGATCTTTAATCTTTTTTGTAATATACTCGGCATCTTCCATGATATCTAAAGCAAGATTAATGTCTGAGAACTTTTCATATATATCAAGGGCAATCAAACTAACCGCATGAACTTTATCCAAATTATCTTCCAGCTCATCAACCTTAAGCAGGGCATCTTCATATAGCCCGCCTTTTACAAGAAGTAAAATATCCTCTATTGTTGTCATACATTTCAAATTCTCCCCAAATCCTTATAAAGCCTTTGTTTAATAGCCTTATTTGGTGTCTAATGACGTAAACGGTGATAAGAATGCTTACTTTGGCATTATATAATTCATATGACCCAAAAAAAGTTCATGAAGCCCACTTAAGGGCAATCGCAAGGGCTGCTCCTATTTGTTATGCATTCGATTTCCACTTGGCTCTAATTGGATTCCCATTCAATGAGAAACCTCTCGATTTGTCAGAGAAAATATCTGAAAACACAACAATTGGAGAAGGTGGGAAATACCTCCTCGAACTTGCCAAGAAAAACAAGTTCCATCTGTTGGAATTTCCAAAGAGGGGATTTCCACCCCAGTTTGGAACCATAATAGCAACAACCAGAAAGCCCGATGAACATAAGGAAATAAGTGCCATAGAAGTAGCTAAAAGAGCTTTGAAGGGAGAAAGCTTTATGTTGATTGTTGGCTTGGGGAGACATGGCCTTCCAGAAGAAATCTTTAAGTTAGCTGAGTACCACTTGGACATAACGGATGGCAAAAGGATAAGCTTAGAAACATGTACCGCTATAGGATCAATACCAACTAAGATTAGAACTTTAATGGAGGCACTAAAATGGAAGAAAAGATAAAAAGCTGGAAAAATGACCTTGTGTTCATTGTAATTTCGCTAATTGTTATATTTGCAATACACAACGGGCTAAAAATAGCCCTGCACACCGATTCCCCTCTCGTCATTGTTGTAAGCGGTTCAATGGAGCCCGTGTTTTATAGGGGTGACGTCGTGCTCCTCAAAGGTGTCAAGCCAGAGGACATAAAAATAGGCGATGTAGTTGTCTACAAAAGACCATACACCAAATATCCGATAATTCACAGAGTTAGGGAAATTGAGAAAATCGTTTTAAACGGAAAGGAAGAGCTATGCTTTGTAACATGGGGAGACAACAATCCCGCACCTGACCCATATCCCTATGATGGGGAAATCCTACCGTGTGTTCCCCAGGAGGCTGTTGAGGCAAAAGCATTGCTTGTCTTTCCGAAAATTGGCTTAATTCCACTGGAAATAAGGGAAAGACTCGGCTTAACCTGAGGGATGATGTGAGGGTAGGTAGCTGAGCTGTGATGATCTAATCGGCCCCTGACCCTTACGAAAGTCAAGAAGGCGAGGGGTGAAGCCCCCTTTGTGATCTCAAACCCCTCTCGAGTGAGCTTCGCCTCATTCGAAAATTGCGCTGATGCCCTCCCCTTGGCATGCAAGTTGACTATACCCCTTTCAAATTTGATTTACTTCTGAATTGCACTTTTTATGGTGTTTCACTCTTTCCAAAAACGTCCGAAGGACACCAGAATAAAGTGTGAAACTAAATCCCCTATTCGAGGAGCAGTTTAGAAGTGCACGCCATGATTTTAAGCCCAAGTTAGAAGAGAAAAAACTTTTGATCAAACTTTGCACAAGCAAAGTTTGCTCAGTGGTGACCGCTTTCATCACCCTTCAGGAGGGCTTAGGCATCATCATTGCACACCTTTTTAAGCTCTCACTCCTTTTTAATCTTTGGTGGATATCATGAGGTTTATCCCGCTAATCATTGCCCGTCCTGAGGTTCAGATGGCAATTGATGAAGCAATCTTAAAAGCGAGAATAGAGGGCAAAGTCGAAGACACAGTCAGATTGTATGTCTTCAAGCCAAGCTCAATAACCATTGGAAGGTTTCAGAGTATTGAACATGACGTCAACTTGAGGAAATGCCAAGAGCTCAACATCCCAGTTGTGAGAAGGATAACAGGTGGAGGAAGTGTTTTCCACGACGCCTACGGGGAGATAACTTACAGCGTTGTTCTCGGAGAAGAGTTCCATCCGGATTTAAAGGATATACACAAAAGCTACCGCCTGATTGCTTCCCCCTTAATTGAAGCTTTGAAAGAACTCGATATCAGGGCTGAATTCTCTGGACTAAATGACATCATAGCAAATGGAAAGAAGATCAGCGGCTCCGCTCAAACGAGAAGAAAAGGGGTAATCCTACAGCATGGAACCTTCATGTATGCAACAAGGCTTGATATCTTGGCATCTGTGCTGAAGGTCTCAAAGAAAAAGCTCGCCGATAAAGGGGTGAAGAGCATCTGGGAGAGGGTTACAACAGTTGAGAGAGAAGGGATAAAGCTCAGCAGAAACGATGCATATGAACTGTTGAGAGAGAAGTTTTTCGAAGAGTTTCCGCTTGAAGAAGGCGAGCTTACAGATTACGAGCTTGAACTGGCTGAAAAGCTCATTGAAGAGCGTTATGGAAGAGACGAGTGGAACTTTATGAAATAAAGAGGTATGCCTCATGAGAAAGCTCAAAATTTACATTCCCGGCATTAAATTTCCCTCAATTTCACTCACCGGGGGTTATTGTTCATTGAACTGTGCTCACTGCGGAAAACATTACTTAGAGGGAATGCTGAAGGTTACCCGCTCATCTTTAGTTGAATACTGCAAAAGCCTTGAAAGAGAGGGCTATGTGGGCTGTCTCCTCAGCGGAGGACTTGATAATCGGTTAAAAGTTCCGCTTGACAAGTTTGCTGAAGAGATAAAAGCCATCAAGAGAGAAACTAAGCTGAAGCTCAATGCTCACGTTGGTTTCATTGATGAAAAAGATTTAGGGTGGATTAAATACGTTGATGCAGTGTCTCTGGATTTCGTCGGGGCTGATGAGGTGATAAAAAGGGTTTACAAAATTGATAAAACTGTCAAAGATTATCTCAAAATTTTAGACATCTTGACAGAAAACGGGGTTAGAGTTGCACCGCATATAACCATCGGACTCGACTTCGGAAAAATTTGGTGGGAGTATAAAGCAATAGACATGCTCGTTGAGTATCCAATAGATGTCCTCGTTTTGGACGTGCTGATTCCAACAAAGGGAAGCGAAATGGAAAATGTCGAAAAACCAAGCGTTGAGGAGAGCTTAGAAGTCGTCAGATACGCAAGAGAAAGATTTGACGGAGAGCTGAGCATTGGTTGTATGAGACCTCTTGGGAAATGGCGCTTAGAATTTGACAGAGGTGCAATTTTGGCTGGCGTGGATAGGATAACGAATCCCCCGAGAAAAGTTATTGAATGGGCAAAAACCGTAAGAGAAGTTGAGATAATCTACGAATGCTGTGTGATGTAGGAGGTGGGAAAATGCCATATCTAATCATCGAGCACCTTGAGGAGATAAGCGAGTGGCTCTGGCTTGAATATAAGCACGTAAGCGAGTGGTGGAAGGATAAGCTGATATTCACCAATGTCAGAGAAGATGAAAGGGAAAAGCTCGCAAAATTGGGAAGCGTTCTAACAGAAAGCGTTACAAAGTTCCCTTTTGACAGGTCAAAGATAATAGTCCTTGACCTGCAGGCTGAGGAAGAGCTCAAGCCCGAAGATATAAATGAAGACACAATAATTGTTGTCGGAGGGATCCTGGGGGATGCGGTGCCGAGGGGAAGGACAAAGGAGTTCATAACTTCGAAGATGGAAGGTGCAAAAGTTAGGCACATCGGAAAGCCGCAGTACTCTATAGACGGTGCAGCGATAGTTGCAAAGCTGATTGCTGATGGCAAACGCTTGGAGGAAATAGAGTACGAAGAAAATCCGACGATAAAGCTTGATGAATTCAGTGAAATCACTCTGCATTATGCCGTACCAAAGCTGAATGGAAAGCTTTTGCTTACGCCGGGGTTGATAGAGCTGCAGAAGAAGGAACTTGGATATTTTGATGAAGAAGAAATTAGCGACGAGGAGCTTGAGGAGTTCTTTGAAGGGAAGAGAGAGCTTTAAGATTTCTTCCACTTCTCACTAATCCTCTCTATCTCCTCACTAACCCTTTTTCTGTCTTTCTTATCAACAACCAAGAAAATTTCCTGAACACTGCCGTCACTCTTCGCTAAAAGCTTTAATCCTGTCAGCGTTTCTCTGACAACCTTGATCTCAAAACCTCGAGAATCGCTGGCATAAATCCTCCCCGGAATTACTTTCTTAACTCCCTCTATCTCCGCAATCTCTTCAAGAGCTGGCAGAATACCTTTGAGGAGATGATGTTCAAGCTTTACCTTGGACTTTCTTTTCATTTTCCTCACCTTTAAGTAGTAAATATGATTCAAATTGATTTGAAACCAACGACACTTTTATAAATTATAAAGCGAACTCATCTTATGGTGGTCTAAATGTTCCGAAAAGAGCATGTGTTTACAGCATTAATAATGTTTCTGCTCACAATATCTGCATTTTCCAGTGTAAGTGCCTTTGGTAATGAGAACATAGTGCTCCAGATAGACTCCAGGCCAAGTAATGCAACCGTTATCATTCAGGGCATTAACAAAACGTTTAAAACTCCAGCAGTAATTGAGCTACCTTCAAAAAACTGGGTTATAAGAATTTCCAGCGGCAACTATACCGTTCTATACAATTTAGTTCCACCCGAGGATGAAAGGTTTGTTAAAATAGTTGTTTACTTTGGAAGGATAGATTTGGCAGTGAAAGGCCCTTTTAAGAATATAACCGTAGAATACGGCTTCAATTCAACGGTACCGACAAAGGAAGACGAGTATGTGCCCCCAATTGCCGCTCCCTTCTGGGATGAGGAAGTGTGCGGCGGAATAATAATGTTCGGACCAAAGAATCCTCCAATGGTCATCTACAAATACGACAATAAAGACCCTTACTACCAGCTCTTCCTCAACAGTACACCTTCAATTGAAGAATATCGAGGAAGAAAGGGCTGCAAAATGATAGAGATGATATACTACTTCGGCAATGAGAGCGCGATGGCAAGGGGCTTCCCTTACCGCGAGGCAAGCTTCATAGTCCCCTACTCCCTTCTCTCCATAGATAGTCAACCTAAAAATGCCACGGTTTACATCTTCGACTTCCACCGGTTTGGAGAATGGTTTACTCCTTTTGATGCTTTAGTTCCTGTAGTGATGGAACCACAGCGTAATGTTAGCCTAATCCACTATGACCTTGAACTCGGAAATCTCACCACCACAGTAATCCCCTATATCCCAGAACTCCACACCTACAAGATTTCTATGGGTCACAATGGCTATCCCTTCCTTGAGGGATGGCTGGAGCTAAAGCCCAACCAGAGCTACAACATAAGGGTAAACTTCAATATTCTCAGGTCTGCCTTAACCGTGAATGGAAAGGAAGTGGAGATGCAGGTTCCAAAAACAAAGAAAACCACCTACTACCTTCCAAACACTACCCTGCTAATTATCAATTCCACCATTGCATTGGACGTGTATATCGATGGAAGCTACGTTGGGAAAACACCATTTAAGGATGAAGTCCCCAGCGGAGAGCACGATATACTCCTAAAATTTGGAAGCTACGTAGTATACCACAAGAAACTTGATATCGGCTATGGAGGACGGTTTAGGCTGACCGTAATTCCAGTTAAATTGCTAAAAATCCTCAATGTTCCCAAGATAAGAAGCGTGTAAATCCTTAGCTCAATCTTTTTAATTTATTTTAAGCCCTCTTCTTAACTTTCACGGCAACTCCACGCTTAGCTTTTACCATCTCTTCGCCGCTTAGAAGAGCTTTTCCAACGGCAACAACCTGTTCATCCCTCACAACGGCAACTAAATCATCCGGTCTGATCTTCTCATCAGCCTCACTCACACCGACAGCAAACACATCTCCCCTCAAATCGAAGTCAATCCTAACGTAATAGCTCTTTGTCGCCTCGTAAATGCGCTGCATTCCGTAAGGAGTTACGCTTATCACGCCATCCTGGAAAGTTCCGGTTTGCCTGCCATCAACAAAAATCCTCAGCATCCTTGAGCCCTTAATCTGTGCATCATCTGGAAGGACAGCATCTCCAGCGCCAATACCAAAGTAGAAGTCAAAGATTTTCCTGATGTTCTCATAGAAGCGATAAGTTCTATCTTCCTTCCCAGCCTTTAAATCTAAGCCGAGTTCTTCAAGGGTTTTCTTCAAAGCAGCTATGCTTTCTCTTGATGTCGTGCCATTTTTAACAGGGACAAAGATTATTTCCTTTCCGCTCATTTCGCTTGCTCTTTTTGCAATCTCAACGTAAGCCTCATCGAGGTGGGCAACTATTGGAATATCTGGATACTTCTCAAGGGTTTTCGCCAAAAGCTCTGCTGCCGAACTTATCTCCTCCTCACTCCAATGCCCAGTTACAACTATGTCGTACTTAGCCAGCCACTCCCACTCCCTTGGAACAACACCGAAAGGAGATGTTAAGATGAGCTCGTGAACCTTATAAATCCCAGAGCCCAAAACTTCTTGCAGAGCTTTTCTGTAGAGAGTATGACTCCTTGACCTCGAATAAGGTTTCTTGGCTGAACATGGAAATAAGAGCAAAAGCTTGGCTTTGGGGGGAACAAACCTTTCTATTACTCTCTGGTGCCACCTTTTAACTTCGGGTCTGTTTTGGGAGGCATCACTGATGAAATAGACAGTATCTTTCTGAATTGGCGTGTACTTTTCGAGATAGTCGCCATGCTCCTTATCAGCTATCCTTAAAATTCCCGCATGGCTCTGGGTGTAGAAGAAGTTCTCAACTAAATACCTCAGCTTGCCCTCTTCAAGGGCCTTCCTCACGAGGGAGATAACTTTTTCAGCAAACTCCAGAGAGTTCTCTCCCTCATCCCAAAGAAGAGGTGAATACATGGTGAAAGATTTTTTGTGAAAATCATACAGCTTTAGAGAGCGCGTATCAAATGCATCAATGCCAAGATAAACGGCTAAAGGATAAAAGAAAGGCTCCAGGTCAGTGATTATCATTAAATTTGGATCTTTTTCCCTAATCATTCTTAGAGTTTGTACAAACCTGCGGTAGTCTTTAACTAAAACCTTTGAATTTCCCAAATAGAGAGCATCAAAGCTGTTGTTAGCTAAAATTTCATCCAAAAACTTCTCAAGTCTTTCAACATCTCTAATCGCTGGGAGATAAAAAGCGTTGAAGTTTGAGTAGTCAACTCCAATTAGTCGAGAAAACGCTTTTTCCACAATCTCGCTCGGCGTGTAGAAGCTTATCGGTATGGAAGGGGCCAAATTAAAATCATACTCAGAAAAGGCCTTTGGATAGAAGTAGGAATTGAAGGGAGATAGGGTAAAGTCTACATTCACCAAAGCAGGTGTTCTAAAAGATTTATCCTTTAACCTAACTAACCCCAGTCTTCCAGGGCCTTCGTGTTTGAGTATCTCCATGAATCACACCAAGTTGTATCTCTGCAACAGCAGAATTTCATCCAGTGTAAGCTTCTCACCGCGCTTGAACTTCTCCAGTGCCTCAACGGCTTTCTCAAATGTTGCGTCCCTCTTTGCCCTCATCCTTGCAACGAGTTTGTAAGCAATTAACTCCTTGTGCTTTTCATCATACTCCATTATCTTCCTCTCAATCTCACGCAGCTGTCTCCTTACTTCCCTAATCTTCTCCCTAAGCTCAACGACTTTCTGGTGATATTCATCCGCCTCCTTCTTTATCTCGTCTGCCTGCTGGTATGCTTTGATCATCTGCTCATGGAACTGCTGGCTCTGGTTTGCGAGCTTTTGGATTTCCAAACTTATGGCTCTTCTTGCCTTCTTCAAACTTTCAACTTTTTTCCTGGTTTCTTGGAGCTTCTGATGGAACCTTTCAGCCTGCTGGATTATCTCAAGCTCCGTCGCTAAAACCTGAATCTGATCAACAATCTGCTTCTCTCTCTCGGGGGTTATGTTGGGATTGGTCTGCAACTCCCATTCAAGCTTGTCAATTCTCTCTTCAATCTTTTCTTTAGGCATCCTAAGCCTTCTCAGCTGATTATATTCATCTCTCTTGGTTCTATATTCAAGGATCTCTTGATAGAGAAGGTCAAGCTTTGCATTGATGTCTTCCCTATTCTTTTTGAGCTCCTGTATTTGCTTATTCACTTCATCTCTTTTCTGCTTATATTCTCTTGCTTTTTGTCTAAGCTGCTTAACCTCATTATTCTTCTCATCTCTCTTTTGTATCCAGATATTCAACTCCTTCTGAAGCTCCTCAAGCTTAGCTTGAATTTCTCTTTTCTCCTTTTCAAGAGCTTCAATCTCTGCTTTTATCCTCTTAATTTCTTCTGGGTCTACTTTTACTTGCATGGTATCTTCCCCTTCCCCAATTTTAGAATAGTTACTCATTCTCTCACCCTTATTTAAGCCTCGCTATGTGAAAAAGTAAGAAGTAAATAAAAACTTTTTGGCTCTAAATAAAGAGCTCATAAATTTGAGTTAATTTAAAACTGCCAGAGTAATGTTTGTTTTACATTATTTATTCTGAGCTTTCTATTGTCAAAAGATGGGCAGAAATAGTGTTTTAAAAAGTTAAAAACTCCAAAGAGATCACATTTTGATTACTTGGGTTCCAGTTCTGCCTTCCAATGCATCAACTGCTTTATCAAGAGCAGCAATGACCGCTCTCTCCCCGCCCCATTCCACAAATCTTATCGCTGCTAAGACCTTAGGCCCCATGCTGCCTTTCTTAAAGTGCCCCTCTTCATAATACTTCCTGAGCTCATCAACAGCAACTTTGTGGAGCCACCTTTCATTCGGCTTTCCATAATTTATTGCAGCCCCATTTACATCAGTGAGAATCATGAAGATGTCAGCATTAACAACCTCAGCCAGCTTTTCTCCAGCCAGATCCTTATCAATGACAGCCTCAACACCTTTGAGCTGTCCGTTTTCCTCTATAACCGGAATTCCCCCACCACCCGACGCTATGACAATGAAGCCTTTCTCAACTAAATCCCTGATTATGTCCTTCTCAATTATATCCTTTGGATCCGGAGATGGAACAACTCTACGCCATCCTCTACCAGCGTCTTCCACAACAACCCACTCTTTCTCTTTGGCGAGCCTTTTTGCCGTTTCCTCATCATAGAATGGTCCAACTGGCTTTGACGGATTCTGAAAAGCTGGATCGTTCTTGTCAACAAGAACCTGTGTCACAATTGTTGCAACAGGCTTGTAAATCCCCCTCCGTTTAAGCTCGTTTGTTATAGCCTGCTGTATCATGTAGCCTATCTGACCCTGAGTCATAGCTCCAGCAACATCCATTGGCTGAGCTGGAATCCCATAAAGTTGTTGCCCAGCATCCATGTGGAGAAGCAAGGCTCCAACCTGAGGACCGTTTCCATGAGTAATTACAACCTCATAATCGTTGTTAAGGATTATATCGACAATTTGCTTTGCAGTTTTTTTTACATTTTCCATCTGCTCATCATAAGTCCCCTTCTGACCACGCTGAAGAATAGCGTTTCCGCCCAAGGCAATAACAACCCTCTTCCTCATGCACCCTCACCTCTGAATTGACTTTCACAAATATTTGATAAAAGGCTTTCTTAGTAATAAAATGTTTTATTCAGAAAAAAGTTCGGAAAATCCGCAGAAAGCTTTACAAAGGTAAGAAAACTCAGAGGTACCACTCATCAAACCTCCCAACCCCAAGCTCCTGAAGAACTTTCATAACTCCAAGGGCAATTCCTTCGACCTCTATTCCACCCTCCCCCTTGTTGGCGTCTCCAACAATGTAAACGTTCTCCATCGGAAAGTCTAAATGCTGTCCTGAGGCTACTCTGTTGACGGGGTTTCCGTCAAGATAGGTCTGTATGAGCAGAATCTCTCCATTTTTATCAAGTTCAGGGAACAGGTAATACAAATCTTCCACTCCCAATCTCTGCTCCTTCTTTATGTTTCTGCTCCTCAGCGCTTGATGTGCCATAATCAGGGTGTAGCCCTCCTCAGCTAATTCCGGACTCAAAGCTGAAGGCTCGTTGTAGCCGTTAATTCTCTTTGTGTCAAGGGTGAACACCACCGTATTTCCGATTCTTGGCTTTCCTTTTAGCGCAATGTTAATTTTGATTCCCTCAGCAGGTTTTAATGAATCAAGTTTTTTGAGGTATTCCTTATCAAAGTTCTCTCTTCCAAAGAGCTCAACAGTCTCTTTAATTCCAATGTTTGAAATTAAGATGTCATAAGGGTACTCCTCACCATCTGCTGTGAAAACTTTTCCCTCTTCAGCCTCAACGACCTTTTTTCTCGTTATTATTTCTCCGCCGTTTTCTCTAACAATCCTCGCTAACTCATCCGTCACAGCTTTGCATCCACCCTTTATTAGCCCCGGCCCTCCCCACTTAAGCGTAGCTTTAATTTCCTTGGCAAATTCAATCGCTGGAACTTCTTCTGGGGCTAAACTTACAGCCCAGCCGAGAAAGCTCTTTATGAAGAGATAAGCAAATTCATTTTCTCCAATTTTATCGCTTAGCCACTCCCAAGCATTCATCTGGGCATCTTCACCTTTTGGCAGACGGTTTGCTTTTATCTCTGCCAGAAGCTTCATTGCTTTGGCTTTCTCCTTAAAGCTGAGGTACTTCCATCCTTCCCTGTAGTGATAGAGATTTCCATCAATAAAGAACTTCCCTTTCGGGTTTGAGTTTACTATCTTCACATTAGCGTTGAGGAGCTTAAGGAGATGAGCTAACGGTCCGTCTTCACCGTGAGGAACCATATGCAAAGCTCCAGTTGAAAGCTGAAAACCCTTGTATCTCAAATTCGTGAATCTGCCGCCAATAAAAGATGATTTTTCAAGAACAATCACTTCATATCCGGCTTTTGCCAAAAATGCTGAGGTCAATAAACCTCCGAGACCAGCACCAATCGTTACAACCCTCATTTTATCACCTCTTGGGATTCCCAAATGGATCTATTAGACCTGCTCGTATGAGAGACGAACTTATTTTGCACCCCAATTTGCTTTTAATTATCCCTATTTTTACAATTTTCAAGGGTTTTAGACCTTTTTCCTCTCTCGCTTTATTAACTATCAGGGCGCCTTTATATGTTTCTTCACTGACAACAATAGCATCTAAGCTCTTTAACTTATCAGCAAAACCTATTGCATTGTGAATTTTTATTATGCGATAATTTTTATATCCATTAACTTCAAAAAATTTAATTAAATCCTTCAGCCGAAGCTCATAGGGGAGAATTTTTTCGGCATAGGGCTTGTTTTTAATCATTTCATCAGATGTCAAACCAATATAGACGTATTTCCCAACTTCAAAGGCCTTCCTAAGTAAAGCTTTATGCCCCAAATGCAGTCTATCGAAAGTCCCGCCGACTACAACTTTCTTGTACTTCCTCATGCTCATCACTTCAACACTTGCACCAATAAATTTTTGTATCCACTTACAAAAAGTTTAGGGAGGTGAGAAAATGAGTGAGAGACTCAAAGCAGGTGCCATATTGTTGATATTCTTCTTTTCATTAGGTCTAATAAATCAGGCAGTTGCATATCCGCCTCAGCAAATCTTTGACATTCAAATTTTTATGACAATTACTGAAAGTGGAACTGCTTCTGTCAAGATGACAGCTAAGCTTATAGATCCGTATCTGCTCTCTTATCTGAACAATCTTCAGAAGAATGACCCTCAAAAAGCCCAAAAAGAGTTTCATGATATGGTATTCTCTTTGATATTCCTAAATCTTCAGGAATTCATACAGTCACAGACAAACAAAACAGTCATTATAACACCCCAAACAGGATTTATTGAGCTTCATCCAAATTGGACTACTACACTGAACTTTAAAATATACAACTATCTAATTTTAAAAAACGGAACCCTAAAAAGCGCTGTTTATGGTCCAATGAGGTTCATTTTTAAAAATAAAGTTCTTTCATATCACTGGAAGAAGCTCACAATAATATTCCCGAAAAATGCTTACATCATTAACCTTGCCCCAGTACCAAAGGAGATGACCGAGAATGTCGCAGTTTGGGAGAATGGCGACTATCTCCCCATAATTGTACTCACATTTAACGAAACCGTGTTCCAAAAAGAGAGAGCAAAGAAAACCAAAATAATCCCATTTAAGGAGTTTTTAGACAACAGCACCAAAGTCATAAATCTGAGATATGACCCCTTTGCTGGAACTGTGACATTTAACGGGAGCATTATTGGGATGAAGCCGGAGCAATACCACATTGCAAAGCTCATTGATGAGTTTAACATGAGCATGGACTTAATCAAATTCGATATAAAAAGCACGGAAAACGGTGTAACATTTTCAGGAGAAGCAAAGCCAATGCTCCAGTATAAGGAGACCCTCACAAAGAAGGTGTGGAACATCACAATTAGGTTGCCATTCAGATTTGATAAGGTGAACATTAAAGCTCCCAAAGACCAAAGCGTTCAGATGATTTACGAAAAAACAGATAACACAATTGTAAACATGGTTTTTGAAGAAAAGAAGATCTGCGGTCCAGGAGTTATCGTAGGATTGGCACTATTTCCGCTGCTTCTGAGAAAACGCAGGAGGTGAATTAATGGATTTGGATTTCTTCTTTTATCCTTCCTCCGTTGCGATATTTGGCTCTTTCAGAAAAGGAGCAATAGCATATGAAATTCTGAGGAACATAGCGGAGGGAGGTTTTGAAGGAAAAATAACTCCCATCAATCCAAAGGGAGGAGAAGTTGAGGTTTCAGGGAAGAGATTCGAAATAAAGAAGAGGCTTGATGAAAAGACAGATGTGGCGATAATAGCAATTCCAGCTAAGCTTGTTCCTGGATTAATTGAGGAAATTGGAGATAAAATTAGGGGTGCTGTCGTTATCTCCGCCGGCTTCAGCGAGATTGGAAATATGGAACTTGAGAGAGAACTTGTTGAAAAAGCGAGAGAGAAGGGGGTTAGAATTATTGGGCCAAACTGTGCCGGAATCTTTGGAGTTCACGGCAAATTCTTCGGCTCGTTCGAGGTGAGAGTTAAAAAAGGAGGCTTGGCTTTAATTTCCCAGAGTGGAGCTTTTGGAGGAGCAGCTTTGGCAATGGGGAATGAGGAGGGAATTGGATTTTCTGCCTTTGTATCATATGGGAATGCAACAGATTTAACGGAGAGCGATTTCCTGAGGTACTTTGCAGACGATAGGAACACTAAAGCAATAGCCCTGTACATTGAGGGGGTCAAAGATGGAAGAAAGTTCATTGATGCTTTGAAGTATGCCACACCCAAGAAGCCCGTGATTATCTTAAAAGCCGGAAAAAGCAGGAGTGGTTCAAGAGCTGCTCAGAGCCACACGGGTTCAT
Source organism: Thermococcus barophilus MP (assembly GCF_000151105.2). Classification (NCBI taxonomy): domain Archaea; kingdom Methanobacteriati; phylum Methanobacteriota; class Thermococci; order Thermococcales; family Thermococcaceae; genus Thermococcus; species Thermococcus barophilus. Next base: position 1,587,734 of record NC_014804.1, read on the forward strand.
TGGCAGGCAGCTATGAAATTTACAAAGCGGCGTTCAACCAGTTCGGTGCAATTGAAGTTGAGGAGATGGAGGAGCTTTTTGACGCTGCTAAGGTCTTTGAGATGTACGACAAAGCTGGAAGAAGAATAGCGATTATAACAAACTCCGGAGGACCTGGAGTTTTAGCAACGGATAAAGCCGAGAGCCTGGGTTTGGAGATTGCTAAGCTTAGCGAGAAAACTATAAAAGCTCTCAGAGAATTTTTACCTCCCCAGTGTTCCGTTAAGAATCCAATAGACCTGATTGCGGATGCCGATTATGAAAGATATAAGAGGACAATTGAGATCGTGGGAAAAGATGAAAACGTCGATGCCTTGCTTGTAATCTGCGTTCCCCCAATTTTTATCCCAAGTGAAGAGATAGCAAAAGCCATAATTGATGCGAAGTGTGATAAGCCAATAATAGTGAACTTCATGGCTGGAAAGCTCGTTAGAGACGGAGTTAAGCTTCTGGCAGAAAAAGGTATTAAAAATTTTCAAACGCCCGAAAGAGCAGCAAAAGCATTCTACTGGCTCAGCTTAAGGGAAAAAGTTTAATACACCCTTTTACCAACCTATACCCGGTGATGGGAATGGATGCTTACAGATTGCTGTACCCCATGAGAACATACCTAATAGTCTCAGGTCATGGCGAAGAAGCAAACGTTATGGCAGCTGACTGGGTAACTATACTGTCACATGAGCCATTCATGGTGGGGGTTGCTGTTTCACCGAAGAGATACACCCACAGGCTGATCAGCAAATACAGAGAGTTCATTGTAAGCGTTCCAAGCTTGGACATGCTCAGAGACGTCTGGATTGCCGGAACAAAGAGCGGTCCATCAAAGCTCAAGGAGATGAGCATTACTCTCGTCCCCTCAACGAAAATAGAAACACCAAGTATAAAGGAAGCACTGGCAAACATTGAGTGTAAAGTAATTGATGCAAGGGACTACGGAGATCATACGTGGTTTGTCGGTGAAGTCGTTGGCTGGAGCTACAATGAAAAGGCTTTCAAGAACGGAAAGCCAAACTTAGAGGCAAAGTTCCTCGCACATGCAGCGTGGACGGACTTCGTTACATTTGACAAAAAGATACACAGACCATAAATCTGGTTTGTGTTTTTTGACTTTTTGTGTTCGAATGTGAGGTTTAAAAGCCGATTGTAAGGGTAAATGCTCTTTAAAGCTGCTTTCTTAGTTTGTCCTCCGCAAAACGAGTGCATCAATCAAGGTAAAAATCAAAAATACACCAAAACCATCCCCAAGGTAAAGTTTTTTAAATTCTCCCCTCAACTCAAACTGATGATCGCCTTAGGGATCGAAGGAACAGCCCACACCCTTGGCATAGGTATTGTAACCGAAGATAAAGTTTTAGCAAACGTATTCCACACTTTAACAACTGAAAAAGGCGGTATTCATCCTAAAGAAGCTGCCGAGCATCACGCAAAGCTTATGAAGCCGCTCTTAAAGAAAGCCCTTCAAAAGGCTGGGATTTCAATTGAAGATGTTGATGTCATAGCCTTTTCCCAAGGCCCCGGATTGGGGCCATGCTTAAGGGTGGTTGCCACAGCAGCAAGAGCTCTGGCAATAAAGTACGGTAAGCCGATTGTTGGAGTAAACCACTGCATCGCACATGTTGAGATAACAAAGATGTTTGGAGTTAAGGATCCCGTTGGCTTGTATGTAAGCGGTGGAAACACTCAGGTTTTAGCCCTTGAAGGCGGAAGATACCGGGTATTTGGAGAAACTTTGGACATTGGGATTGGAAACGCCCTGGATACTTTTGCACGAGAAATTGGACTGGGCTTTCCGGGTGGACCTAAAATTGAAAAGCTCGCTCAAAAAGGGGAAAGATATATTGAACTTCCCTATGCCGTCAAGGGCATGGATCTAAGCTTCTCGGGTCTTTTAACCGAAGCTGTTAGGAAGTTCAAAAGCGGAAAATACAGAATTGAGGACATAGCTTACTCATTCCAAGAGACCGCATTCGCTGCACTGGTTGAGGTCACCGAAAGGGCTGTGGCGCACACAGAAAAGGAAGAGGTTGTTCTGGTTGGCGGTGTTGCGGCAAACAATCGCCTGAGGGAAATGTTAAAGATAATGACAGAGGATAGGGGAATTAAGTTTTTTGTCCCACCGTACGATCTCTGCAGAGATAACGGTGCAATGATAGCTTATACTGGTCTGTTGATGTACAAAGCTGGCGTAAGATTTAAAATTGAAGACACAATTGTTAATCAGAAGTTCAGAACTGATGAGGTTGAGGTAATATGGTAGGTGCAATTGTTCTCTTTTACAGAGTTTTTTTATTCTTAATGATCCTTTTCTTAACCATCTTTATCAGCATTCGAATCAGGAGATACCCAAAGAACCTCAGGAAGCTAATGCTTCTGGCAGCAATTTTCTCAGGAATTGGGGCATTTGGCAGGCTTATTGATGTGCTGGTTCTGTTTGTTTCAATACCCTTTGCATATGAAATTCACCTCATAACCCATGTCGTTTCAATAGGAGGAGTAATTTGGGTGTTCATTTCGTTAATGCTCAACTTAGAAAGGTACTACATCCCCCTCACTTCAATTTCACATGCAGAAGAAAAGAGAAAACCTGGGGCATCATATATCGTGTTATCTTCGAATACTCTTCAGGATGTTGTGGAGTTCCTTCAAAATATCGATGGACCAGTGCTACTCTTTACACGTTATCCAAACCTTTATGGGAATGAAAATATCAAAAAAATATGGATAACAACAGCAGACTCTAAGGGAGTCTCCCCCACTGCCCTTCACGTTCTGCAAGATATCGCCATTAGATTTGCTTCTGAAAACAATGGGGCTACAATTGTTGTTGACTGTTTGGAGTACCTTGTTCTTTACAATGGCTTTAAAAGCGTTTTTAAGTTCCTTGTGACCTTAAAAGATCATCTAATGACACGGGGTGCGACCCTTATAATATTTGCCGACCCAACAGCACTGGAGGAGTCCCAGGTTGCACTTCTGAAAAGGGAGTTTAACCCCCTGTAGAGATCCTCAAAACTTTTTCTTAATTTTGAGAGTGTATTTTGGATAAATCTCTTCAGAAAAGCGTATAAATTTTGTCTTCCTTGGGGATTTTTTTATTGTTATTTCAATATCTGGAGTGAGATATGTGTAAAACTGACCGTCTATTGCCAGTATCACGTTTCTTGTCAAAGTTAAGATTCTTACATCAATCTTAGATGTTGCGGGAACAACCATCGGACGAGAGCTCAGGGCTATGGGGGCAAGAGGTGCTATAACAACACCATCAATTCTTGGATCTAAGAAAGGACCACCTGCAGACATAGCATACCCCGTTGAGCCCGTGGGAGTTGAAATTATGAGACCATCAGAACGAACCTCATCAGCCAATCCCTCATCAACGTAATACTTCAAATGCACTATTTTACCTGGGACTCCCGTTAAAATAGCCACTTCATTTAGAGCATCTGGGACTGTATTTTCCCCATTTAGATACGTCCTCAGCTTTATTCTCTCATCAATGTGATAATCTCCCTCAATCAGCTTATTAATTGCAAAAAATGCCTCATTGGGCTCAACTTCCGTTAAGAATCCCAGCGTCCCCATATTGATCCCAAGGATTGGGATGTCCTTCTTGGTGCGGTGTTCAATTCTCAATATCGTTCCATCCCCTCCAATTGCAATTATAAAATCCACGTCCATGTCCTCAAGTTTTACGACATCTTCTACACTAAAGTGGGGAAAATGCTGATATGTCTCCTCATCAACGAAAACGTCAAACCCACTAACCTTAAGAAAATCATAAACTCTATACGCAAGCTTTAGGGCAGCTTCCTTATCCCTTCTCGCCACTACACCAAACTTCATCAACACTCACCACAAGTTGAGGAATACCATCAATGATGGGGTATTTTAAATTACAGCGCTTACAGAATAAATAGTTTTCCTTAAGCTCCAGCCTATCTTTGCAGCAGGGACAAGCTAACACATCAATATTTTTCCTTAATTCCTCCACTTTTAACACCCAGATAAACGCTCAAAGCCCCCCCCACTATACTTGGAAGCCAGAAGGAAACAAACCTATCTATGACCGTCGCTGTAACAGCTAAGCTCTTGTCTATGCTCAAGCTTAAATAGAGAGCTGAATTTACGGCTTCCGTTATGCCAATACCTCCAGGAAGGATGCTCACCATTCCCAGCGCTATCCCAGCCATCTGAACCATCAGAATCTTGTAAAGTTCAAGGGGATAATCTATGCTTCTAAATACAAAATATGTCCTGAGAAGCATAAATACCCACAGGGCAAATGAATAAAACAGCGTTTTCATTAGAACTGATTTATCCGTTGACAGTTCTTTTAACGTTTTCCTGAATTCAAATATTGATTTTTTAAGTTTCTCCTCAAGCTTTTCCTCAATTCCCTCAAACTTCTTAGGAAAAATCCTTTTCAAAAGCAGTATAATTGCTTTGAGAAATCTCATTGCAAGCCTTTCATTAAATGAGAGAAGTATAGAGATCACCAAAATTGACACCAATGCCACTGTTGATACAGAAAGAACCAAAAGCAAGATGTGTATCTTCAAGATTAAGGCATACTTAAAAGCAATAAACGTAAACACCATAACAGGAATGACATCAAGAATTCTATCTGCCATTATGGTTGCAAAAACCTGCCCATAGGTGCTTTTTGATCGAGACGTTTTGCTTACGACGACCATTCTTGCAGGTTCTCCCCCAGCCCTTGCCCCCGGGGTTATGTTGTTAAAAAACACCCCTATGAAGGTCGCCACCATTATGCTCCAGAATCCGATCTTAACTCCAGCCCTCTTTAGAAAAACTTGCCATCTAAGTGCCCAAGCAAGCGTTGCAAACAGCTGCATTGTTAATGCCAAGAGAAGATAGTTAATTTTAGCACCCGCTATAATTTCCATTGTCTCATCTATCCCTGCCCACCAGATGAGAGCAAATATCAGCAGGACTCCAATGATTATCATTGGAATTCTTTTTTTCTTCATTCTCTCACCTTCCTCAGCTTTGCTATAAAGAAGCCCTGCGTCAGGTGTTTGTGAGGGTAAAATCGCTGCACTTCTTTAAGCCCTATTCCCGGAGAACCTATGAAAAACGATTGTTTTTCAAGCCTCAACCCCTTTTTGATCATATATTTAACATTTCCCTCATTTTCTTCATAGCTGAGTGTGCATGTTGAGTACACCAAAATCCCACCCTTCCTCAAGCTCTTTATTGCAGCATTTATAAAGTGCCTCTGATAGCGGGCTGTTGCGATAATGTCCTTCGGCGTTCTGCTCTCCCAAAGCTTAGGTCGAACTCCCAGGGCTGTGCACGGAGCATCAAGCAGAATCTTGTCAGCTTTTATGCCAAGCTCCGGCAGATTCCTTGAGTCCATATGAACCAGCTTAACATTTTTAACCCCCAATCGCTTTAAGGTTTCCTCCATTTTCCTGAGTCTGTTTTTGGACTTATCAATTGCTATTATCTCCCCCCTGTTCTGCATGAGCTGAGCTAAGTGAGTAGTTTTGCCTCCAGGAGCAGCTGCCATATCAATGATTAAATCCCCCTCATTAGGTTCAAGAATTCTCGCAGTTACCATAGAAGGCAGGCTTTGAGGGTAAAAGTAACCTTTCTCAAAGCTTTTAAGCTCACTCAGGCTTGGAAGCTTGAACTTCGGCAGAGTGACTTCAACGGCAATCCCTCTTGTGGCTTTTATCATTTCCTTTGCATTCATCTTTGCTGTCCCAATTCCAACCAAAAGGCCCTTCGGGTCTCTTATTTGGACTTCATCACCTTCTTTAATACTCTTATCTGCCTTGAGAACACCGGGAGCATAGAGCATGGCACCTTGATACACACTTTCAGCTGCATATTTATTTGCAACAACAGTGGGAAGCCTGGGATTGTAATCATCAGGAAAATTTGGACCCTCTCTATCAAAATAAATACCCTCATCAAGGTATGGGCTTCTCTTAGGCTTAAGACCTTCTCTTTTAAGCTCATCAATCAATTTGTCTCTGCTGATCTTGAGGGTATTAACCCTTATGTAGTATTTTTCCACAGGTTCTCTCAGCTTCTGCATTATTATCTCAGCTTCTTCCCCAAAGAGCTTTCTGTAGTACTCCTGGAGTTCCTCTGGAAATGCTTCAAGATACATGATATCACCTTAAAGGTCAAAGAGGCTGTATTTTTTGATAAGTTCGATAAAATCAAAGAGATACCTTTCCAGTTCTTCAACGGTCAGCTCACCAACTTCAAAGTTTATAATCTTCTCTTCGCTTTCCTTTATTTCCTTAAACACTTCATTTGGTTCTTTTGGACTCTGATAGTTATAAAAATCCTCAAGAAAATTCTCGCTTCCATAGATGTAGGATTTTCTGAATTTTTCAATAAATTCCTTTACAAACTCCTCGCTTATTTTCTCCTTAAGAATGCCAAACACAAAATAAAATCCCTGCAGAGTGGCTCCAACCTCTCCACCAGGCTTAATCTCAAACGCTGGATGAGGATAAAGCATCTCTCTCCATTCTCCGTCAAGATATATATAGGCGTTGAAAACCTCCTCAACAGGCTCAACCTTAAACCCGAGGGGCTTAAGCTTCTCTCTGAGCTCCTCATTGAGTCTGAAAGTCTCGCCCCAGATAAAGTTGAGTAAGTTGTGAACATCAAGTAGATTCATAACTTCACCTCCAGAGAAAGAAAAGAGGGAGAAAATTTAAAGTTTAGGTTTTAAGCTCAAGCATTGAATTTATCTGTTCAATTATATTGGTTTTAATTTTCTTCTCAATATCGGCAACTTTGATCCTAAACTCCTTATTAAGGACGTTGGCTTTCAGGTAAATAATCACTGAAACATCACTTTCTTCGCCACGCTTTATGTGTTCTGCCCATACCTTTGGCAGAACGGACGTATCAAGGAGCGTTTTAACCTTAACAACCCCATATCCGTTTGCTGGAAGCACTGTATTCTCAACTAAGGTGCCCGTAGCGACAGGATAATTATCTATGTTGACATTAAATTCCACTCCAGATACTGGAATTGGGAAGCTGTTGGGGTTGTATAGCTTAACATCACTGTATACTGTAATGTACTTATCACCAACTGGTCCCCATCTTGAGGAAATTCCTTCCACAGCGGGCGTTTTAATTAAATCTCCCGTGCTTTCGGTCTTTATATTAAACTGGGATAGTATATCTGTCTTAACTTGCTGAGTAAATTCCTTTTTAAATACCAATATTCCGAAAATAGAAACTCCCAGAGCTATTTTTACATAGCTTTTCTCTCCGCCCCTAATGTGGTTCTTCAGAGCTTCAACAGCCTTGTAATTGTCCAGAATTAAAACACCGTCAACCTTATCCTGCATAAAGCCAAGCTTCATATTTTCAACCTTTCCAATCTTTACCCCTGCCCACTCAATTGTGACATTATCAACCCTGAGAGCTATCGGTAGCTTTTTTCCCAAGTCTATGTGAAGCCAAAGTTCAGTTGTTTTGTCATCAACGTATCCCCATTCTGCCGTAATTTTTGGCTTCAAATTCAAAGCAGCGTAGCCCAGATAACCAAGCCAGAGTATAAAAATAAGAAACAAGACTGCTATTATTTTAACGATCCTCATTGTTCCCACCCCATCAAATATAATGATATTCAAAACCGTTTAAAGTTTTCTGAAAAAGAAAAAGAGAAATTATCTGCGTCTTTTCATGTAAGTAGCAAGAATTGCCAAAACAACTAAAAAACCAACCCCCATTCCAGCATACTTCAGGGTGTGTGCCTGCTTTGTGTTTTCCTCAACTGGTATTTTTATGCTGTCCTCAAAAACGTAAACGTTATCGTCTCCGCTTTCTTTATCCCCAACTGCTCTCATCCTTATCTGGATGACATAAGTCTTCGGCACTGCATCTTTATCTATGCTGAGCTCTACAACTCCCTCTCCACTCTGTCCAGGTTTTAGATTTCCAATGTAGTCAGTCCTCTTTGTTAATGTGAAAGGCTGGGAAGACTTCACGATGCCTTCAATCATCACACTGCTTGCTTTCTCTCCACCAACGTTTTTCACAGTGATGTAAACTTTTATTTCTTCACCTTGCATTGGAGTTTTGTCAAAGCGAACATTTTCAACAACAAGCTTTGGCTTTTCGTGGATTATTATTGGAACATTCAACATAATTTTCTGGCTGTTTCCAAGAGCGTCCTTATACTGAATCTCTATGGGAAGCTTATAACTTCCCCCTCTTGCATCCTCATTAACGTTAATCCTAAAGACAGCATTTGCTGAATCCCCTTGCCTCAGCGTCCCAAGGTTTATTATCTGCTCGCTTGTGTCGCTAAGCTCAAACGGACTTTGGGGCTTCGGGATGAGAAGAACATACTTAGCCTCCCCACTTCCAATGTTCTCAACGCTTAAGCTTACCTCAACGTTGTGCATTCCCGGGTAAACTCTGCTCGGTGAAGTTGAGACCTTTGAAATTATGAGCTGCTCCTTTCCGAGAACACTGATGCCAATTAAGCGCTCATCACTAATCTTTGAATCGTCTGGAGATGAAAGGTACTCAACGCCTATTCTCAATGGATAAATTCCATTTTCAAGTCTATCGTTTGCCTTTAGGTGGAATGTCAAAGTTACCTCTTGATTTGGAGCAATCTCTGGAACATACTTCACGTTATCTTCTCCAATAGGCAAGAATGCATCAACATTTCTCTTTGCAAGCTCTTTTAATATTTGGTTTAATGCCTCTTGGAGGTTCTCACTTATGGCTTGGCTCCCTTGAATCGGCAGGTTTTGAAGCGACGAAAGGTCAACTTTTTTAATTTCTCCCTGAACCGGAACTTGGGTAGGAATTATTTTCAGTACAAATGCCCTTGCATTTTCTTCTCCAACGTTTCTGAGCTTTATTGTAAGGGTGAACTCATCCCCTGGCTCAATTTTCTTTGGCTCCATATCAATGCTTTCAATTTCTATGAATGCCTCCCTTTTTCTAAGCACTTGAACTGAGAACTCAAAGCTTTGGCTCTTTGAGTCCTTTGAATCCCCACTGTAGTAGGTGAGCTTTAGGGTTACAGGATAGCTACCAGTCTCTGCATCTTCGCTCACATGAAGCCTGAAAGTTAGCTCAACCTCCTCATTTGGCTCAACAATCGCCCTATAGTATTGGTCAGTCCTATTGGCCACGAGAATTGGCGTTTTTGCTTCCATTGGCAGATTGCTTTGAGGTAGCTGGGCATTCTGAATCCGCTGCTCTTCGATATTTAAAGAGCCTTTGGGTTCAATGGTTGCTAAAAAGTCTTTGGCAGTATCCCCTCCCATGTTTCTAAGTTTTATTTTAACTTCAAAGTCTTCACCGGGATGAACTATTTTTGGCTTCTCAATGCTCTCAATTACGAACGATGCATCGCTATCCCTTGCTACAGTAATTCCAACAAAGTTGAAGCTCTGCATCTGCCGGATATTTTGCCCCACACCGAAGAAATAGATTACAGTTACATATAGTGGATAAACACCAGGCTGGGCATTCTCATTAGCTTTGAACTTGAACTCCAGTGTTGCACTCTCCTTTCCATCAAGAAATTCGATGTACTTTATTGAGGTATTTACCGGCATTAAAGCAGACTGTACAACCCCGCTTTGGCTCAAAGCCTGAGCTAAAGCTTGTCCCGTTGAACTCTGATTTTCTCCACTTCCAACGTTCAGCATAACCGGAGAGACCATAACGGTTATATATTTTGCTTTCAGCGCACCTTCATTCTTTAGATGAACCTTTACGGTAAATTCCTGCCCCGGATTCACACTTTTAGGGGCTTCTATGCTCGTGGTTATGAGTGCAGGTATCAGCGAAGCTTTCCACTCATAGGGACCGCTTATGCTTATCCTTGCTCCGTTTGGGTATATCTCAAGCGCAGTTATGGTAACCTTTTGTCCATCAACGTTAAGCTCAATGGTCTCATTCTCGCCAATGTACGTAAATTGCGGAACTCTCATTGGCATTAGAATGTCTTCTTTGTTTATACCCAACTCAGGATGTTCATTAATTGTCTTAAAAACAGCATCTGCAATTTCTTCAGGAGAAGCTGTAGCAAGCCAAGCCAAAAACTGGGCGTAGGAGAGTGGATTCGTAGCGTTGTAGCCGAGGGTTTCTGCCATCGCTCTCAGGAACTGTGGATCCTCCAGCAGAGACTGTATCTTACTGGGATTTGGCACATAGATCACAGTATAGTTGGCATTGATTATTTTTCCATCCTTCATTATCACAAACATTGCCTTGTACTGATTCGTAAGGTAGTCCTTCTGAACATCGTTCAGCGTGATTATAAGGGGACCAACTAAGATTGCATCCCCTTTATTTAAATATCCCTCAAAAAGCACAGTGTCCTGAGCTAAAACCATGTTAAAAGTCGCCACAATAATCATTACACCCAGCAATATCCCAAATTTCTTCATTTCTCTTCACCTCTTTTCTTTATTTGTTTACCGTAAAATATCTGAAGCAAAGCAGGGGTAACAAGATATGACGCCAGCATTGATGCAAATATTCCAAATGCAAGGGTTTTTCCAAAATCGTGCATAGGTGTGAGCTCACCAAAGAGTAAAGCCAAAAATCCTCCAGCGGTTGTTAATGCACCGATGAAAATACCAGGACCTACACTTTTAACAGCCGTAACAATCGGATAAGGATTGCCCTCTTCAAGCTCCTCCATAAATCTGTGGGTGAGATGCATCCCATAATCAACACCCAAACCAACAATCATTGAAATGGTTCCAGCCAGAACTTGGCTGAAGGGTATTCCAGCCCAGCCCATGAAGCCAATTGTCCATAAAGCTCCAAGGAACATGGGAGTTGCCATTGCAATTGAGAGCTTTGCACTTCTAAAGAGCAGTATCACTATAAGCACTACGAGGAGAGTTCCATAGGTAGAGATTCTTTGAAGTTCAGTGTTTGTAAGCTTATCAAGTGCATAATTAAGATATGTATCCCCAGCCAATGAGACCTCAATCCCCGGAGGAAATTCTGAATTCTGGATTTCCTCTTCAAAAGCCCGTATGATTTTTCTGAACTCGTCCTGACTAACCCCCATGAAATTTCCTTTAAAGCGAATCAATGTCATAGAGTAATCAGAGCTAACAAGAGGCGTCCCCTGGTATTCTTCAAGAGCTTGCTGTATCTTTTCCTTATCCTCTGGGATGTAGCCGTATTTTCTGATCACAACATCAGCTATGCTCTCTGCCTCTACGGCATTGTTATAATAGGAGTCCGAGAGAACACTTTGCTCAAAAATATAGATTGCTTTTACAACATTCGGATCCCTAACATCATCAGCCTTTACAAGGACATCAAGCTCGTCTTCACCTCCAAATTCATATCTAACATCGTTCATGACTTGGATTTCGGGGATGTTCTGGGGTATCATCTTTTCAAATCTCACCTCTGTTGTTACCATTGTGAGACCATAACCAAAGAACAGGGTTATAACAAAAACCAAAGCCAAAAATTTCCATGGATTATCTCTAACTGTTCTTCCCATCAATTCAAAGACCTTTGCTATGAATCCAGAGTGGGATCTTGTTTCTGGTATTTCATAGTGTCCAGTAATGAGTTTTCTCAAGTCCTCTTCAAGGATTATGATTGCCGGAGTTATAACAACAGCATTAAGTGCCGCAAGTCCAAGACCCATGATAAGAGCTAAGCTGAGTCTCCTAAGTCCAGGAAGAACTGAAATGCTGAGAGCAGAGAAACCGGCTATTGTTGTAAGTGCCGCCCCAAGTAGGGCTTTGCCGGTCTCGGCTATAGACTCTTCCGCAGCTTCCTCTATACTCCTCCCTTTTTTCCTTTCTTCATAATACCTGTTTGTTACATGAACTCCATAATCAATACCCATACCAACCAGCATTGCCCCGACAGTTGTGGTTTCAATATCAAGGGGGATCCTCAAAATTCCCATGAATCCAAGGGTCATTATAACCCCAAATATCAGGGGTATTAACGGAATAACTGCTTTTATTGGAGAACGGTAGAAATAAAGGAGCAAGGAAGCAACAAAGAGAAATGCTATCGCCATAGTCAAATACATGTCATGCTGCATGAATAGGAGGAACTTATACAGTATCCCCACTGTCCCAGTCTGGACAACCTCAACATTCTGGGGGAATTTAACGCTATCAATATCATTTTGGATTTCATTGTAAACCCTAACTAAAGCTTGGGTATTCTTTTCTCTGTTCATTGTGGCGATTATCAGAGTAGTGGTGTAGTCCGAGCTTATAAGCTGATTTCTGACATCCTCGGGAAGCATATTAAGAACGAATTTAGATTCCTCCCTATTCTTCGGCAATCTTCCAAGAACATTTATGTAAACATCAGCAATGCTCATTGTGTTGGTTATATACTCATGCTGCCTCAATTTTTGCTCAAGGTCATAGATTCCTTGAATAACCTGTGGATCCCTAATATCATAAACTCCCCCTTCTTTAATATCCTTAATCTTGACAACAACTATCAAAACCTCATTGCTTTGGAACTCATTCTGAACAGTGAAGTAATCCTGAACAGCCGGCAAATTTTCTGGAAGCTGATTTGCCAGATTGGTTTCAAATTTAAGCTGAGCTATGCCATAGAAGGAGACAACTAAGAGAAATACAGCCACCAATCCGAAGGCAATTCTGTATTCCACTATTATTTTTGCAAGTTTCTTGAGCATACCTCTCACCAACTTTCGGAAATTTCCGAAAGTTTTATATGTATGAAAATTTAAAAATCTTTTGGTGATCATCGATGATTGCCTTTATCTTAATTACAACTAAAACCGGGAAGGAGAATGAAGTTGCAAAGAATCTCAAGAAAATCTCAAAGGTTAAAGAGGTGTACACTCTTTATGGGAACTACGATGTCATCGCCAAAGTGGAAGTTGAAAATCTGCAAAGATTAAACGAGCTTGGAAACGAAATCTTAAAAGAGAATAAAGGAATTTTATATACCGAAACTCTAATCTGTGCGAGGTGATCCTGTTGGGGATTGAGGAGGCAAGAAGGATTATGATGAATCACTTTGCAAACGCCGCAAGAAGGTTTGGACTAAGCGAGCTCTATGGGTACATCTATGGTGTTTTGTTCTTTGCAGATGAACCGCTAAGCTTAGGAGAAATTGCGGAAAAGACAGGATACTCTATTTCTCATGTAAGTTCCGCCTTAAAGCTCCTTGAAAGTGTTGGCTTAGTTACAAGGATTAAAAAGCCAGGAGACAAAAAAGCATACTTCACAGCAATAAAGAATCTAAAAGAATGGAGAAAAGCTGCATATTACAACAAGCTTCTTGAAGATGTCCGACAAACAAGGGTAAACGTCCAAAAAGCTCTTGAAGAAATCAAAGAGGACAAGAGTGAAGAAGCCGAGAAAATAAGAGAAAAGCTGAAATTTATGCTTAAAAGAAATGAAATAACAGAGAAAATTATAAAATTGCTTGTAAGAAGTGATGAAGAGAGGCTCCTCGAAAAATTAATCCTCTGCCTACATGAACTTGAGAATGAAAGAGCTTAAAAAGGAAAGCGAGAAAATCATGCAGGTGATTAAATGAATCCTCTGTTTGAGGCGCTTTGGTACATTCTTCCAGCATATTTCGCAAATGCATCCCCTGTGATATTTAAGGGAAAGACCCCAATGGACTTTGGTAAGGAATTCATTGATGGAAAGCGTCTATTGGGAGATGGAAAAACCTGGAGAGGGTTCTTCGGAGGACTACTCACAGGTATTTTTATAAGCATTATCCAATATCACATAACCCCAAACTTCTATGGCTCCTTTGCTGTGGCATTAAAATTAGGATTTGCCCTTTCTTTAGGAGCCCTTATTGGTGATTTAATTGGAAGTTTTGTGAAGAGAAGAGTAGGGATGGAGAGGGGATATCCCGCTGTGGGATTGGACCAGTGGGGGTTTTTAATCGCAGCCCTAATTTTTGCATATCCTATAAAGACACTCTCAACTGGGCAAGTTTTGTTTTTACTGGCAGTTACGCCCTTTATTCACTGGTTTGCCAACGTATTTGCATATAAAATGGGATGGAAGAGCGTTCCCTGGTAGTGCCATAAATCTTTTTATAAAAAGAGAAATATTAAATTTCTTGGTGATAGCATGAAGGTTAAAGTAAAATATTTTGCCCGCTTCAGAGAGCTTGCTGGAGTTAGCGAGGAAATTGTAGAGCTCCCTGACGGAGCTAAAGTTAAAGATCTCATTAAAATCATAAAAGAGAGACATCCAAAGTTCAAAGATGAGGTTTTTGAACAAAGTGAGGATGCTGACGTTAACGTGTCAAGAAACGGGAGCTACGTGAACTTTGACGAAGAATTAAAAGATGGAGATGTTGTTGCCCTCTTCCCGCCAGCGAGCGGTGGTTGAGATGAAAGTGATAAAAGTGGAAGTTCCAGAATGGGTAGACGAAGAAGAAGTAAAAAGGATAATCAAAATATTCTTTACAGAGAAACCGGATTTCATGGACTTTGCTGGCCTCTGGAAGGATATGAGTGAGGAAGAAGCAAAAGAGTTCAAAGCAACTATAAAACGGATGTGGGATACATGGAAAATCTGATTCTTGACACCGATGTTGTAATTGATTTTCTTAGGGGTAAACGTGAAACAATTGAAAAATTGAAAGAACTAAGAAAAACCTACCAATTCATAATAACAACGATAACTGCTTTTGAATTATATCTCGGAGCATATAAGTCCCAGAAAAGGGAGAAAAGGTTACTTGAAGTCAAAGCTTTCTTAAACACATTACTAATTCTTGAACTCGACGAGGTATCTGCCGAGATTGCTGGGAAAATTGCAGCAGAACTTTCAAAAGATGGAGAGCCAATTGACGTAAGAGATTTGTTAATTGGCTCAATCGCAATTTCACACAGCATTCCTCTCCTTACAAATAATGTAAAACACTTTGAGAGGCTCAAAAAATTTGGTTTAAAGCTTCTGGGGATTGAAAATGCTAACCGAAAGAGAACTTGAGAGGTATGACAGACAGATCAGGATTTTTGGAGTGGAAGGTCAAGAAAAGCTCAAAAAGGCTAAAGTAGCTGTCGTTGGAGTTGGAGGGCTTGGAAGTCCAGTTGCTTATTATTTGGCGGCTGCAGGAGTTGGGACTTTACTCTTAATTGATGAGCAAATACCAGAGCTGAGCAACTTAAACAGGCAGATACTCCACTGGGAAGAGGACATAGATAAAAATCCCAAGCCCCCCTCAGCTAAATGGAAGCTTGAAAGGTTCAATTCAGACATAAAAGTTGAGACATTTGTGGGAAAGCTTACAAAAGAGAACATCGAAGAGATTTTAGCCGATGTAGATGTTATAGTTGATTGTTTGGATAATTTTGAAACAAGGTACCTTTTGGATGAGTTTGCCCATAAGAGAGGAATTCCGTTGGTTCATGGAGCAGTTGAAGGAATGTTCGGACAAGTTACAACCATAATCCCCGGAAAGACAAAATGTCTGAGGGAGATATTCCCAAAGCCGCCAAAGAAAAAAGAGAAGTTCCCGATTTTAGGGGCAACTGCTGGAGTCATTGGAACCATCCAAGCAGCTGAAGTTATTAAGCTGATCACAGGCTATGGGGAGCCATTAGCAAACAAGTTATTGATAGTTGATTTGGCACATGGAAGCTTTGAAGTTCTCAACTTAGATTAAGCCCTATAGGATACAGGCTTTTTCACATTCTTTTTCACGTTAATATCTTTAACAACGAATTCTTCATACTCCCTACCAGTTTCAATAACTTCAACTGTTCTTCCCTGAGGGTCTTTTGTTAAGATTTTAATTTCCATGTTGTATGCTACTCTCCCACCAATGAGATTTCCATTTCTAAATTTAACCTCCAGAATCCCCTTACTGACGTTAAATGTTACGTTTGTATCTTTAAAGCCAATGAAAAACCTCGCCAGTTGGGTTAAGTCCTCTGTTGTTACGTTGTAATAAAAAATCTGAGTGCCGTTCTCAATGGTTTTATTAAATGGTTCTTTTTGAAGGTATTTTTCAACAAAGCTAACAACGTTATACCCCCAGGTTAAGTTTAGGACAGCCTCTGGGGGAAGTATAAAACTTTCATTTGTGAGCTTTTTCCATACACCGTTTGAGTACAAATAAACCTCTCCATCCTTAATGATCTCCCTTGTAAATGTCGTTGCACCACCAGGGAAAGTTGTTGTAGTCGTGTTTATGTCAGATTCCTTATTTATCAAATCCACATAACCTACTTTCTTTGAAGTTATACTGACCTCACCAGCGTTAAAGGTAAGGTTTCCTTGCTTAATCTTGACGTCGAGAGTTACGCTTACGTTTTCAAGATACGTAAACTGTTTAATTTTCCTTAAGTTATCCAACAGCTCTTCACGAGAATAAATCTTCGGCTGTATTTGTGTTTTAGTTTGGGTTATTGTTTTTGAGGGAGATGAAGTTGTGGTTGTTGGTATATTTGTTATACTCGTCGAAGATGTCATTGTCTGAGGCTGAGTTGTTGAAGTTTGGGCAGTTGTTGAGGTTGTAGAGGTAGATTTACCCCCAATACACCCAGCAACTAAACCAACTAAAAGTATTCCAACCAGCAAAACTCCCAACTTTTTCATTCCGCTACCTCCTCAAGGTGTCTTATTCGTTCTTCAATTGATGGATGAAAGCTTAAAAAGCCGAACCACTTTCCGGTTTTCTTTGGAGTTAGATTTACCTCTGCGAGCTTTTCAAGAGTTTTTATCACCGTTTCCTTCCCAATGACTTTTGCCGCGAACTCATCGGCTTTGAATTCGTTCCTCAGCGAAATTTTTCCCTGAATAACGACGAAGTAAATGATATAAGCAGAAAAAAAGACCCCAAAGAACACCACAGGGGAGAGAATATCAACACCGAGCTTTATAAGGGCAAAGACTATTCCCATCCAGAAACCAAACCAGCCGATTGCAATTAAAGCGTTTATCCAGAGGTGTCTTCCCTTTATATGCCCAATCTCGTGTGCTATCACTGCTTTAATCTCCTCTGGCTCAAAGGTTTCGAGCATATATTCGGTTATGAAGATATACCTCGCCCAAGGTAAAATCCCAGTCACTCCAGCGTTGGCTATTTTGTATTCTTTCTTTCCCGTTACCCTTATATCCCTCACCTTAAAGCCGAGGCTCTCGCAGAACTTTAAAAGCTCAGTCCTCAAAGGCTCTGGAACCTGCCTCGGCTTGCCGAAAAACCTTGTGAGATAAGGCGAGAGCGCAAAGAATGAGAGGATGTAAATTACAAATACTCCAAAGCTGGCCAGAGTGCTGTTTCTAATCTTCTCGGGGAGGTTAAGGTATATCCCGAGCCAGACGATTCCGGGTAGAAGAAGAAAGGCAAATGCTTTGAGGATGCCCTTAACCGTTTCCCACGTTTTAATGTTCAAACCCTTAACCTCTACTTCTATTTTCGAGGCAACGAGTATCGTAAGCATTATAGAAATCAAAAGCGGTGTTATAAAGACTCCCATAAAAATCAAGGCACCAAGAAACGGGCTGGAGATGTGTTCAGCCAGGGGTTCCATAACCTTATCCAGAATACCCAACCCGATAACTGGGGGAAAATAAAGTCCAATCGCGAGAATTATGCAGAGCAGCATTAACTTAGTTCCTTTGTACATTTTTTCATCATTTGAAGTTTCGCCCTTTAGTATTTTCTCCCTCTGAAGCCTCATAATTAGCGGGGGAACTGTGATGGTAATTATTGAGATTACAAGAAAAAATATGACCCAGTCCATATCTCCCCCTCCATTCCGCGATTACTTTTCATTACCAACTCCAGTGATCCTTTCCCTTTGAGAGCTATATTCGGTTAGTATGTATGCCAAAATAAAAAGGAAAATTCCACTCCAGACTATAATCCATTTCATGCTGAGGATTCCAAACAGAATTAACAGTGCCCCCATTAGAAGCCCGGGATTGTCGGTTATTTTTTTCAAATTCATCTCACCCACCAGCTTTCGGTTTTAGGTCTGATTAAATGAAATGCATTTCATAGAAAAATATTTTGGTTCAAACTTGAAACAAACCCAAAATGCAGAGAATTTTTATTTGATATTATGAACAGAAATAGTCCACTCCCTCGAACCTGTAGAATATAGCTTGGAGCATTAAGTCTATATAAGTTTAATATCGCTTTTTCATCCCAATACGTTCAGATAAGTTTTTAGGAGATAACCCAGATTAATCATTAAGGTGGAATTATTGAAGGTCATCGTGGTTGGTGCCGGAAGGACAGGATTCCTAATCGCAAAGTGGCTCTCAATGAAGCATGAAGTAACCGTTGTCGATAGAAATCCGAGAATTCTTGATGAAATATCATATGCTCTCGATGTGTTTACCATACCTGGAGATGCAACCCTTCCAGAGACCTTGAAGAGGGCAGAAGTTGAAAATGCCGATTACGTAATTGCAACAACCGACAATGATCAAACAAACATAATTGTGTGTTCTCTTTCAAAAACCTTGGGAAGTCCTTTCACAATAGCAAGAGTGAAAAGGATAGAGTATCTAAAAGTCTGGGGCCATGGGAGAAGAACTCTTGGTGTGGACTTAATGGTCTGTGCTGCCCCCCTTGTAGCCGAAGGTATAGTCCGAGTCATGGAGTATCCCCAATTGGTGTTCTTTAGAAAACTGTATGGGGACATCTATGTAGGGATGAGCTCATCACATATCAAAACCCCTTGGTCATTTAAAATTGATGATAAAAACATTATTATAGCGACGAAGAATATGATAGAACGGTCATTTAAAAAATCAAAAACCAAAAAAGTTTTAATACTGGGGGCGGGGGAAACCGGGAGAATCGTGGCAAAAATGCTCTCAGCAAAGGGAAAAGAAGTTAAACTTGTAGAGGATGATTTCAAAAAAGCAAATGAAATTGCAGATGAGCTCGATGGAGTTACAGTTATTGCCGGAAACCCTTTCAGCGACTTTTTGTGGTCTGAGGAGAATCTAAGTGAAGCTGACATTGCAGTCGTGGCGTTTGATCAAGACTATAAGTGTTTCTTTGCATCAGCACTTGCAAAAGAAAAAGGCATAGATAGAGTTTTTTCGATGGTTCACCGGAGCTCGCATATACCCTTGTTCGAAAAGATTGGTGCTATTTCTTTCAGCCCAGAGCTTGAAACTGCAGGGAAAATAACAGCAGCAGTCAGAGGAAAAGCTGTCCTTGGAGTTGTAACAAGACCCGAGTTCCAAGTGTATGCTCTCAGCGGAGAGTTCCTTGAGGGGACTCCCTTAGAGAACCTTTCCGGAATACCTGGACCCCTCTTCAGAGATGGAAGACTCGTACTCCCCACACCAAAAATGAAGATCAGAAAAGGTGATATTGTCACTGTAATTACCGAAGGGGGAGGCATGATTCTGTGAAGCTAAAGGAAACACTGGCACTTCTCGGGGAGATAATGCTCCTCTTTAGCATCTCATTTCTTGCACCTTTAACAGTTGCTCTTTATTATAAAACACCCATCTCACCATTTTTGATTCCAATGGTAATGAGTCTGATTATTGGAGGCTTTCTTCGCTCTCTTGGAGCCGGAGAGGAAATAGGAATTCGAGAAGCATTTCTTCTTGTTTCCCTCGCATGGCTGAGTATAGCAGTGTTAGGGGCTTTACCTTATATCCTCGCTGGAGAAGGTTCAATTGCTAATCCTCTCAATGCCCTTTTCGAAAGTATGAGCGGTTTCACAACAACCGGGGCAACAGTTGTGGTGGATTTTTCCATCCATTCAAAGGCAATTCTGTTCTGGCGCCAGCTAACACAGTGGCTCGGCGGAATGGGAATAGTGGTTCTGGCGATAGCAATACTTCCGAGGCTAAGTGTTGGTGGTTCAGAGCTTATGAGCCTTGAAGCACCAGGGCCGCAGCTTGAAAAACTAACACCTCATATAAAAAACACTGCAAGGATATTCTGGGGAATATACGTTGGACTAACTGCCATGGAAACCCTAATCTTAATTACTCTGCACTACATAGGCATCGCGCCGAAAATGACACCATATATGGCTCTTGTTCACTCCTTCACCACCATGAGCACAGGTGGATTTTCGCCCCTTTCCCAGTCCATCAAGGCATTTTCTCCAGCTGTTCAGTGGATTATAACAATCTTCATGATACTTGCGGGAGCAAATTTCGCCCTTTTCTGGTATCTCATGAGAAAAGACTACAGAATAATCAGAAATGAGGAGTTCAGATGGTATATTTTTGCTATCCTTGGCCTTTCACTCCTAACTGTCCCATATCTGGAACATCAGTTTAACCTTAATTTCATTACAGCCTTCAGGTATTCTATCTTCCAGGTAGCATCAATTGTAACAACAACGGGATATGCAACGATGAATTTTTCCAGGTGGGTTTTTCCTGCTCAATTTATTCTTTTCTTTGCCATGTTTCTTGGAGGGTCAAGCGGTTCAACGGCAGGCTCTATAAAAATAGTCCGATGGGTTACAGCCCTAAAAGCCATAAAAAGAGAACTTTCCTTATCATTCCATCCAAAATCCTTGATGAACGTGAAGCTTGGAGGGATTGTTGTCGGAGAAAGGTCTATAAGGAGTGCCCTTGCATTCATAGCACTTTATTTTATCATATTCTCTGTATCGTCCCTTTTTGTAATCCTTAATGGGGCATCTGTTAACCTAAATCCCACAGATGCCATGAGTGCAGTTGCCGCGACACTTGGAAACATTGGGCCAGGAATTGGAAAAATAGGCCCCATGGCAAACTATCTTATATTTCCCCCCCAGACAAGGGCTCTAATGATAGTTCTCATGTGGTTCGGCAGGCTGGAAATAGTGACTGTTCTTGTGCTTTTCACGCGCTCATACTGGAGATGGTGATCAGCTTTAGCTTTCCAGCATCTTTATCAGTTCACCTTTGACTGGATTTTTGACAATCCCGATCTCAAAAGCATGCTTGAGTAAATATTCCGGGAATTCTGAATCTTCAAAGAATGCTCTAACTCCCATTTTTGGAATATAGAAAAAGTAAACCCTCTTTACCTCATGTTCTATTTTTGCATTGGTCACCATAAATCCCTTCTCAACATTAACTCTTATAACTTCAAATCCGAAAACTTCAGCTAAGCCAAGAAACATCTCGAAGAGCTTTGCTTTAGCATCTCTCAGGGCTTTATTCACTGCCTGCCGTGAAATTCCCAAGGTATCAGCTATTTCAATCTCCCTAAGACCCTCAGCCTTCATGAGCCAGATCATCTCCATTCTCTCAGGGAGCTTGAACATTTTGAGCCACCTTTAGGAGAGCTTTAACAATTTCATCGGCGCTCCGGCAGGTTAGTAGATAAGTATTTTTCTTGGTTCTAATTAGGACATAATCCTTTCCGTAAATATCTAAAATGGCAAAACCCAATACCATCACCAAAGCAATAAACATAAAGATGTCATCTCCTGTAATACTCCCGGTTTTTTGATACAATAGGAAAATAGCAACTGGTACAAAGGAATATGCAAGAATTGCAACAAAAACCTTTCTTGAAAAAGGTATTACAAAAGCAAATATGTAAAATAGCCCAAATACTATAAGCCCAATATCTCCAAAATAATATCCCTTCAGAAGCCCACGTGGTAGAGTTATTAAGTCAAAGAGGGCATAGGCAATAAAAACTATGAACAAAAGTATCTCCCATTTAAAATATCCTGCAATCGCACCTTTCTGAAGCCTGTTGAGAGTCGTTATCTCTTCAATGTCATCAAATGGTATTCTTATTTTTAACTTTCCAAAGACATACTTCAGCACAATTGAATTTCCCTCAACTTCAGCTCCCGTTCCCCAAGATGCCATGAGACAGAAGACTCCTATAACAAAAAAGATTCCTTGAACATGCGAAACTAATCTGGGCAATACAATGAGCAAAACAAACGAAACAACAACAAGAACAAAAGGAATTCCACTAAAGTTCATTGGTCTCACACTTTCAAGCTTCACTTTGCATCACCCTAATTAATAACGGTGAACCTTGGTCAATATAAGTAGGTTGACTAAGATTTATAAAACTTTTCACATTAGTGATAAGGTTTAAAGTTTAGCGCCAAGAAGTGGTTATTGAGGTATCAAGATGGATCCTGAAAAATTCTATGAATTCCTCAATTGGCATATGCATTCATACGATGAAAATACAGGGAGAATATTTAAGAAGAATCACAATTTGCACATTAATGAATTTCTGGAGGGTTAAAGATGCTCGCAAAGCTATTCAAAAAGCCGGAGGATTTTGAGGTTAATAAAGCCATTGAGCTGGTTTCTTCAAGAAAAGCTGGAGGTATTGCAATCTTCTTAGGTAAAGTTAGAGAGGAAAGCCATGGACGAAAAGTGAAAAAGCTGATTTATGAAGCCTACGAGGATATGGCACTTAAGGAAATGGAAAAGATAAGAAAAGAAGCAAAAGAGAAGTTTCCAATTGAAGAAATCCTGATATGGCATCGTTACGGAGAACTTGAAGTCGGGGAGAATACAATATTGATCGTCGCAGCAGGAAAGCACAGAAGAGAAGCATTTGAAGCCTGTATGTGGGCAGTTAATGAAGTTAAGAAGAGAGTCCCAATATGGAAGAGGGAAGTGACTGACGAGGGTGAATTTTGGATAGAGGGAGACAAGATTATACCCGCAGGATAGTTATTGCACGCTTATGTACTCTCCATTTTTTGCAAACTAATATAAGTAGTAAGAAAAATCCGAATAGAAAAAGTATATATAGTCCCTTTTTGAACTATTTTTCGGTGAAGCTGATGGAGAGGATAGCCAGTGCAAACATCTCTCAACCCGAGATACAGAGATCATGGAACATTGCAACCATTGCAAAACCACCATGGGCAAACTACTCTCACTCAGGAAAATTAGAGCGGCTTATCCTACAGCTCGGACAGGGAAAAGGAAAATTTTCCGAAATTACCGGTATTCCGAGATCTATTGGATGTATTGGAAATAACGAATTCATACTAAGGCGAGAACCACTGAGTGTTGAGAGGATAAAGGAAATAATTCGGGAATTTTACTTCGCCAATGGAAGGGAGCTGTACCTTACAAATTACGACAGCGTCGAATATCTCATCAGCGTTGCAAGGCATGCAGCTGCAATTGGCATTAAAGAAGTATACGCAGTCGTAAGAATCAAAGATATCGAAAAAATAATTCCAGAAGATGATGTTAGAGTAATAGTAGAGCTTGAATACTCCAAAGAAAACTTGAAAAAACTGAAGGAGTTAAAGTGGGTGCATGGAGCACTAATAATGATAGAACCAGAACAATATGCAGAGTTCATCAAAAGCAAGCCAGAATTTGATGGGGAAGTTTATGTGGATCTTCTCTACCCCGGATCATTAAGGCACCTCAAGTTCAATGTAATAGAGGTGAAGCGAGTACATTCTGCAACTGCCAACAAGTACCACGACTGTCTTGCTGGAACCCTTACGATAACTGCCGATGGTTATGCTCTGCCTTGTCCCCTCTTAAGAAACTTCATAGTTGGAGATGCAAAAAGGGAAACAGTTAAACAGCTCCGGAGAAAGAAGAGACTGAAAAACTTCTGGAAGCTCACAAAAGATGGAATTGAAGAATGTAAACTGTGTCCATTTAAGTATCTCTGCCATGACTGCAGAGCTCTTGAGTATCAAGCAAGCGGAGACATCTTTGGCATTGAATACTGCAATTTAGAATTCTAAAATCGATCTATATCCACTTCCATCCTTTTTTACTCTTTCTGCAAACCTATAACTTGGTTCAATTCCTTCCAATAAATCAAAATAATAAATTGCAAACTTTTTAACATATCTACTGAATTCAAATATTTTAGCCCCAATATCCTCTTTTGATGAAAAGTACCATTCAATAAGATACCCCTGAGGTTTTAAAACACCGATGAGAATTTCATAGTTTTTAAACTTTTCAAGAAGCTTTTCAGAAAGTTCATCAGCTATCCCACAAAAACCCCTATCGTATGCAGTCATGTCAACCAAGGCAGAATATCTTCGGATTATCCCTGTTTCTTCAAGTCTTTTAATCATATATCTTATTGTAGGTCTGGACTTTCCAAGAATTTCTGACATCTTTGTTGGGCTCGTTCTGGCATCATATTTTAGTATGTCCATCAGAACAGCATAGTCATAACTTAGATTCCACTCTCCAAACTCCTTGGGCTTTTCAGGATAAGCTCGCACTTCATAGTACTCATAGTCATCTGAATATCTTGAAAGCAACTCATCGATTAATCCTGTTTGGTCTTTTGGTACATGAAGAACTGCAGAAATTCCATTCTTAAATCCAAATATCGCAGCAATTGATGGTATAAATGGATTTTTTGACATCTCTGATGCAACTCTCCTTATCTCCTCTCGCGGAACTGACAAGAATGCGACATAGCTTTTTAATCCAAGCTTTGCGATATCATAGATAGCAGAAACATGAACGTATTTGCCGTAATACTTGTTATAGAGCCTTTTAAGTTTATAATAATCTATTCCCTCCCTCTTTGCTATCTTCAGGAGGCTTTCTCTTGGAGACTTCTCCAAGATCTCGGCGAGATACTCAACTTCCTCGATCTTTACCTCACTCATCCGACCCCACTAAGAAAAAGTTTTATGCCCTCGGAATTAAATTATTTTTGGTGATGGTTATGGTTAAGATTGAGGTTGTTGACATCGAAAAACCAGAAGGTGTTGAATGTATAATCGGACAAGGCAACTTCTCAATATTCACAGTTGATGATTTAGCGAGAGCATTATTAACAACCGTTCCCGGGATTAAATTTGGAATAGCCATGAACGAAGCAAAGCCACAGCTGACAAGATATACCGGAAATGACAGGCAACTTGAAGAGCTTGCTGCGAAGAATGCTGTAAAAATTGGAGCTGGACACGTCTTTGTAATTTTAATGAAAAATGCATTCCCAATAAATGTGCTCAACACCGTTAAGAACCATCCTGCAGTTGCCATGGTCTATGGAGCAAGCGAAAATCCAATGCAAGTTATTGTTGCAGAAACAGAACTGGGAAGAGCTGTGTTAGGAATCGTTGATGGTAAAGCGGCAAACAAAATTGAAACAGAAGAACAGAAGAAAGAGAGAAGAGAACTCGTAGAAAAAATAGGATACACTATCGACTGAAAATATCTGTCC
This sequence comes from Thermococcus barophilus MP, assembly GCF_000151105.2. NCBI lineage: Archaea > Methanobacteriati > Methanobacteriota > Thermococci > Thermococcales > Thermococcaceae > Thermococcus > Thermococcus barophilus. Next base: position 1,612,892 of record NC_014804.1, read on the forward strand.
TGTATGTAAATTTTATGTCAAATATTTTTCCTCTTTTTGTTATCCCAAGATACTTTATTGCCCCTTCCATTGATATTTCAAACACTGTTGTTTCTCCATTAGCAAAATGTAAAAACAAGAACTTTTCAATATTTTGGGTATCCATAGCCACTTCACTTTCAACTATGCTCTTACCGGGAATTAGAATTGAATCAGTAACAGTTGTTCCGAGGGTTATGTTATTTGCCCTAAACTCATAAGTTGGAAATTGGACTAAAATAGGAGATGTGGAATTGTTGATATATGTGAGTTTCATTCTGAGCGTTCTCCCATCCCACGTAACTCCTGAGAACTTTACCGAAGGATACCGAAGCCTATAATACCCAACATTTTCTTTTCTTCCCGGAAACTCCTTATTAATGATCTCGATGAAAGGATTTGAAGAAACATCAGCAACCTTTGAATGAACATAAATAGGTGCCTTTACCGGTCCAAATTCCACAATAATCCTGCCCCTTACATAGAGCGTGGAATGCCATCTATGGGTTGCATAGTAATAAAACCACTCCTTCAATGTTTCAGTTGGGATCTTTCCCTCATATATAACCACATTCTTGGAACCTCCAGCTAACACTCCAGAAGACGTACGTACAACAGCCAGGGGATGGTCATCATAGTATAAAGTGAGATTATGGGGAGCATATCTAACATCTAATGTTATGGGATTTGAAACAACTAAGCTCATCCTGAAGACAACAGAATTGTCTGAAACTCCAATAAGATTCAATCTAACCTCCGAGACATAAGCTGAGGCTATGTAATCCCCAGCCTTGTAATATATACCAACAAGCACCATCAGCAGTAAAATAAGCACCACTGCCTTCTTCATTTTAGTTGCCCAAACTTTTATTTTGGGATTATGGTATTTAACCGTTATTGGTGATAGATAATGAAAATAGTGTTCATAACTTCAAACAAAGGTAAAGTTAAGGAAGCTCAGAAGTATTTTGACTCCATAGGAGTGAATATTGTACAGCAAAAAATTGAGTATCCAGAAATCCAGGCAAAAGAACTGGAAGAAGTCGTCAAATTTGCCATTGAATGGCTCAAAGATAAGATTGACAAACCGTTTTTCATAGATGACTCGGGGCTGTTTATTGAAGCATTGAATGGATTTCCGGGAGTTTACTCCGCATATGTTTTCAAAACTCTCGGAAATGAGGGCATTTTAAAGCTTATGGAGGGAGTTAAAAACAGAAAAGCATACTTTAAAAGTGTTATCGGATATTATGATGGGGAGATACACATTTTTAAAGGAATAGTAAACGGGAGAATTGGATATACAAAAAGAGGAAATCTCGGTTTTGGATTTGACCCCATATTTATTCCAGAAGGGTTCACTAAAACTTTTGCCGAAATGACAACAGAAGAAAAGAACAAGATATCCCACAGGGGTAGAGCATTAGAGGCATTTTCAAAATGGCTAAAGGAAAACCTTATATAATGGTTAAACGACAAATGGAATAGCTCAAGAGTTGAAGAAATGACAATACCGTGAGGGGTTAGGATGGGAGAGGTTTTGGACAAAATAGATTTGAAACTTTTGGAAGAATTAAAAAAGAATGCAAGAGAAAACATAGCGGCACTGAGTAAAAAGCTTGGAATACCCAGAACAACTGTCCACTATCGCATAAAGAAACTTGTTGAAGAAGGAGTTATAGAGAAGTTCACCATAAAACCAAATTACAAAAAGCTAAATTTGGGAACTACAGCGTTCATTTTAGCACGTTATGATCCAGATTCTGGACTCACCCAACGAGAGGTAGCTGAAAGAGTTGCAACCATTAATGGAGTTTATGAAGTCCATATAATTGCCGGAGAGTGGGATCTATTAATAAAGGTTAGAGCGGCATCGGCTGAAGACATCGGAAAAATAGTAATCGACAAATTGCGGGAGATAAAGGGGATAGATCAAACAGTTACAATGGTTTCATTCGTTACGGTAAAAGAAGACGTATAAGGGCGATGATTAGCGTTCTCCTTTCTGATTTTATGATGATGCGAGGAATTGTATGAGCCCGCCCAAACTTGGTTAACAAACTCATAAAAGCGTGTAACTTTGTCAGTAAAGTTTCTGTTAAAATTATGGTGGGGGCGCGGGGATTTGAACCCCGGTCCGCGGGTTTCTCCGGGTCAGAGCTCCAAAGGCTCATCCCCAATCAGCAAACCCGCCTGTCTTCACACCTCTGGAGCCCGCGATGATGGACCAGGCTACACCACGCCCCCATGTTCAATACTCCTTTACCAGTGTACCAACTTATAAGCTTTATGCCTGGGCGGAAATTTTATTAACTTTAACTTACAAAAATATTTGGTGAGCACCATGAGTGCTATAATGATTGGTCAAGACAAATTTAAGATCAGCGAAGATGAGGTAGCAAAGAGAGAGCTCAAAGTCATTAAGGTCAGTGACGACGTTATACAAGTACAGGAAGAAATTCATGGAATTATAGCTCTTGTAGGTGCAACAAGCACCGTTAATATCAAAAAAGAAGAGCTCAAAAACCTGATCAAAGTAGTGAAAGAAGAATTTGGATGGACCGATATCTGCGAATGAGGCAAAGTAAAAATCTCAAAATAATTTTTATTTTTCATAATCAAAACTATGCTAAACTTCTTGATTTTTGTTGGATTTATGTATCATTTGTAGTGATACATCTTTGCATTAACAAAATTTTATAAGCTTAAAATAACTTATAAATTACTTGGTGATGAAAGTGGCAGTTGGAGAAAAGATAACAATTAGCGTAATAAAAGCAGATATTGGAGGATGGCCAGGACACCACAAGGTTCATCCAGCATTGATAGAGAAAGCCAGAGAGATATTATCTAAAGCAAAAGAAGAGGGAACAATCATAGACTTCCACGTCACATACTGTGGTGACGATCTACAACTGATAATGACGCACAAAAAAGGAACCGACAGCCCAGATATCCATGGACTTGCATGGGAAACATTTAAAGAGGCAACAAAGACAGCCAAAGAACTCGGTCTTTATGGAGCTGGCCAAGATTTGCTTAAAGATGCATTCAGTGGAAACATCAGGGGAATGGGACCTGGAGCGGCAGAAATGGAGATAACAATAAGAAAAAGCGAGCCAATAGTAACTTTCCACATGGATAAAACTGAACCAGGAGCATTTAACCTCCCAATATTCAGAATGTTTGCAGATCCTTTCAACACTGCAGGACTTGTGATCGATCCAAACATGCATATGGGCTTCAGATTTGAAATTTGGGACATCAGAGAACACAAAAGAGTAATAATGAATTCTCCAGAGGAAATGTATGACATTCTGGCATTGATTGGGGCAAAATCCAGATATGTAATAAAAAGAGTATTCCCCAAGGAGGGACATAAACTCCCAAAGGATGAACCAGTTGCCGTCGTTTCTACAGAGAAGCTCTATGAAATTGCCGGCGAGTATGTTGGAAAAGACGATCCCGTCGCAATAGTGAGGGCACAGAGTGGTTTGCCAGCTCTTGGAGAGGTTCTTGAGCCCTTTGCATTTCCACACTTGGTAAGTGGCTGGATGCGTGGAAGTCACAACGGACCAATAATGCCCGTACCCCTCAAATACGCAACCCCCTCAAGGTTCGATGGACCCCCAAGAGCTGTAGCTTTGGGGTGGCAGATAAGCCCAGAAGGAAAGCTGATCGGCCCAGTTGATCTCTTTGACGATCCAGCATTTGATTGGGCAAGACAGAAAGCATTAGAGATCACCGAATACATGAGAAGGCATGGACCCTTTGAACCGCACAGATTACCCTTAGAGGAGATGGAATACACCACATTGCCGGGGGTTCTTGAAAAGCTCAAAGACAGATTTGAACCCCTTTAAAGCTCTTGCCGCTTTTTTATTTTACGTACTTATCTGTACATGCCCTCAGAATCTTTTTTATGACAAAAACCTTAAATAACTCTTTTTTTAAATTAACACCCAGAGTGATACGGAGGGATAAGAATGAAATTCACAACCCTCAAAATTAACCTGAAAACCAAAGAAATCAGCATGAATGAAATACAGCAGGAAGGAATCTACGGAATAATTGACTATGCCCTCTATCTTCATGATGAAGTCTATAAAACATATGAACTCGATCCCTACGACCCAAAAAATATTACCGTCTTTGGGAAAGGACCATTCGCAGGATCGGTTTTGCCTGGAGCCCACAGACTTGTATTCATCTTCAGATCACCACTCTATGGAACCCTCTTCCCATCAACAATGGGCGGGGCAGCATACATTTTTCAGAGAGTTGGTGTGGACTTCGTAGTTCTTGAAGGAAAAAGGGATAAACCAACCATTATCCTGTTGCAGGGAGACGGAGAAAACGTTAGTGTTGAGCTTCATGAGATGGAGCTTGAAAAGCTCTTACAAATCTGGCGTAGCTATAAAGGGGAAGAGGGAGTCTATGCACTAACTGAATATCTTATTGAAAACTTCAAAGACAAATTTGACGAAGAATTTAGAATCGCCTGCGTAGGACCAGCCTCACTTAACACCAACTTTGGAGCAATATTCTCACAGACTTTAAAAAATGGAAAGCGTGTAGAGGGAAGCGAAGACTGGGCAGCTCGCGGCGGTCCTGGAAGTGTTCTGCTCAGGGCACATAATGTTGTGGCAATAATCTTTGGAGGAAAAGCCAAAAAAGAGTTCCCAGGTGAGAACATAGGGGATATAAAAGTCGCAAGACCCATAGTCGAAGGAGTTCATAAAAAGCCCATGTTTCAAGTTATTGGAGAAAAAACAACCAAGTATCGCTATAATCCAAAGCTGAAAACCGGCGGAACATTCGGAGGAAACTATCCAGCTGAAGGTGACTTTGTCCCAATTTTAAACTGGCAGATGCCCTACATTAACAAAGAAGAGAGGATTAAAATCCACGAGAACATAATGAAGCACTACTGGGAGCCTTTCAACAAGGAAGCAATAGAAACCAAAAACTGGACAACCTGTGGAGAACCGTGTCCCGTTGTTTGCAAAAAGTTCCGCAGAGGCCACCACGTTGAATATGAGCCATATGAAGCCAATGGACCATTAAGCGGGAGCATTTACATCTATGCAAGCGATATAAGTGTCCATGCAGTCGATGCTATGGGTTTTGATGCCATCGAGTTTGGTGGCTTAGCCTCATGGGTTCTTGAGCTTGTCTATAGGGGGTTACTCAAGCCAGAGGAAGTGGGATTAAGTGGCAAACCAGACTTTACAAAAGATGATCTGATTCTAAAGCCCGTTGAAGCGAGTGAAAAGAACGCAAGACTTGTTGCAGAATTGGCTCATAAGGTAGCTTTTGCAGAAACAGAAATTGCCAAAATCCTTGGCTTAGGAAAGAGGAAAGCAAGTGCAATACTTGATGAGAAGTTCAAAGATAGGCTGAAATATGGGGAAAGCTTCAAGGACTATGCAGTCTTTACACCTCTTGGCGAAGATGGAGAAATCTGCCCGACAATGTATTGGGCTATAGGAAATTACATTCCACTACCAATCCAAGGGAGGTACTGGACATTTTATCAGTTTGGCGTTTTCCTTGAGCCAGAAGAGTTAGCAAGCAAAATAGTGGCAAGTGCCTTGTATGAGTTCTGGTATGACAATGTTGGATGGTGCAGATTCCACAGGGGATGGATGAAGCCAGTTCTTAAAGCTCTCTTCCTCGAAGCCTATGGCGAGAATGTTGACATGGAGGAACACGCAAAGAAAGTCATAAGAAAGCTCATAAACTATGCAAAGAAAGCTGGTTACGAGCCTGTATTCTGGGACAGCATGAGGGTCGTTGATTTGGTTGCCGCTGGTGCTGAAGAGTTTGGAAACGAAAAGTGGGCAGAAAAGTTCAAGGAAGACAAAGTTGGCACTGCAAAAGAATACCTCAAGAGAGTACTTGATACTTACAGCGAAATTTTGGGAGTTGATTGGACGATCTAAATTTTCTATTTTTGTTTTATCCATCGAAGTGGGGGTGATATTCATGAAGTTGAAAGAACCAATTATTGCAATCAATTTTAAGACGTATGCCCAGGCCACTGGAGAAGGAGCCTTGAGAATTGCAAAAGCTGCCGAAAAAGTTTACAAGGAGACAGGAATAACAATTGTAGTTGCTCCACAGCTTGCAGATCTTTATAGAATAGCTCAAGAGGTTGAGATTCCAGTCTTTGCCCAGCATATTGACCCAATAAAGCCTGGCAGTCATACGGGTCACGTTCTACCAGAGGCTGTCAAAGAAGCGGGAGCCGTTGGAACTCTGTTAAACCATTCAGAAAACAGAATGATTTTGGCTGATTTGGAGGCTGCAATCAGGAGATCTGAAGAAGTTGGCTTGATGACAATGGTCTGTTCAAACAACCCCAAGGTTTCAGCAGCTGTTGCTGCATTAGACCCTGATTATGTTGCTGTTGAGCCTCCAGAGCTCATAGGAACCGGCATACCGGTGAGCAAAGCAAAACCTGAAGTCATTACGGACACAGTTGAGCTTGTTAAAAAGGTCAACCCGAATGTAAAGGTTCTCTGCGGTGCGGGAATTTCAACAGGTGAAGATGTAAAGAAGGCGTTAGAGCTCGGAACAGTTGGGGTCCTCTTAGCAAGCGGAGTTACAAAAGCAAAAGATCCAGAAAAAGCAATTTGGGATTTAGTTTCCCTGATTGTTTGAATCTTCTCTGTTTTTAATGCTTTTTTCCTTGAGACATGTTATGTTCCTTCAATAACTATCAAATCAGCCTCAATATCTTCAAGAGATGAATTCCAGCCACCAACCACATACTTTTTCCCATCTTTAGTCTCAACGGTGATATTGGAAATAACTTTAGCTTTATCCTCATAATAATCCACTATCCTACCTTCAATCTCTACAGGCTCCTTGCTTTTAACAAACTTTCCTATGATCCTAACTTTTGAGTTTACCAAGTTAAAAAGCCGTATATCCCTGACCAACTTCCTTATGTGGATGTATTCCCTTGGAAGGATGAGCTTTCTTTCTTCTTCATACACTGTCCTTCCAGTGGGCCAGAGAGCATGGTAGAAGTACCTGTCAAACATGAACAGCAAATTCTCGTCTTTGATTATCATGGCATAGCCATGAAGGCCAGAAGTTTTTGAGTTTAATGCTTCACTTGGAGCATAAATCCCAGTTTCCTTATCTTGGATCAGGATAAAGGGATCCGGAACTTCCCTAATCTTAATTTTATGAGCAACTGGAGGTATTTCACCAACGCCGTATACAAATAGATCTATCTCAACCCCCATTTTTTTCTTTTTTATTAGATCGTCTTGAATTCTCTTCAAGAAGGAAATTGGAAGGGCAAGAGAGATGTGTCTCTTTGCGTTTTTGATCGCATCCTTTACATATTTTTCAAATGTTATCTTGCTTTTCACGACAATTATGTTGCCTATCTCCCCATCCCTCGGATTGTAAATCTCTTTCAACATTTCTTTTACCAGGCTAACTTTTCTGACGTATTTACGTTCAATCTCGGAGAAAACCTTTTCTGGATTAACTGCAACCACTTTTTTAGGTCTTCCACCGATTGTTATCACGAATCCCTTCCCCATAAGAGTTCTAATTACGTCATATATCCTCGGCTGGGGAACTTTTGATAGAGTTGCAAGCTCACCTGCAGTTAATGGGCCTTCCTTTATTAGAGTAAGGTATGCACTAACCTCATACTCGCTGAATCCAAGTTCTCTGAGGAGACCCTTAAGCTCTTTTTCGCTCATAGTATCCCTCAGATTATCGCTTTTTCAGTGCTCTTATCAAAAACATGAATGTTGTCAAGGTCAATGATTATATCAACAGGCCTTCCAAGCTCAATTGGTACATGTCCCGGTATTTTAATTTTTATAATTTTCCCTCCAACTTTAGCATGAATTATTGTGTCTGTTCCTAATGCCTCAACAAAGTCAACTGTACCTTTAATCTTAGCTTTCCGTTTAACATGGAGAACCTCTGAAATTCCCTCAACGGTCATGTGTTCGGGCCTTATTCCAAATACGACCGTTTTATTCACATAATCCTTCAAAAATTCTCCCAAGTCCTCTGGAAGCAGAATTTCAAACCCTTCCCCTTCAAGGGCAATGCCTTTGTCAGTTTCTTTAACAGTTACATCCATTAAGTTCATCTCTGGAGCTCCAATAAAAGTCGCAACAAATATTGAATTAGGCTTAGAATAAACCTCAACAGGAGGCCCAACTTGGAGGAGCTGTCCTTTGTTCATAACCGCAATTCTGTCCCCCATTGTCATTGCTTCAACCTGATCGTGGGTAACATAGATAGTTGTGACCTTAAGCTTCTCTTGAAGCTTTTTGATTTCAGCACGCATCATGACCCTAAGCTTTGCATCCAAGTTTGAGAGAGGTTCATCCATTAAGAGAACATCGGGCTCAACAACGATTGCCCTTGCAACTGCAACCCTCTGCCTCTGACCACCACTTAGCTGTGCCGGATACCTGTCCAAAAGTTCCTCTATTTGAAGAAGCTCGGCAGCCCATTTTACCCTCTTGTCGATTTCTTCCTTTGGATACTTCTTTATCTTCAAGGGGAAAGCGATGTTATCATAAACAGTCATGTGTGGCCACACAGCATAGCTCTGGAAGACCATTGAAATGTTTCTGTCCTTGGGCGGCAAATATGTAACGTCTCTATCCCCAAACCATATTTTGCCGCTTGTGGGTGTTTCAAGACCTGAAATCATCCTGAGTGTTGTGGTCTTACCACAGCCACTTGGCCCCAATAGGACCAAAAATTCTCCATCTTTTATCGTCAGGGTTAACTCATTTACTGCCGTGAAATCTCCAAACTTCTTCGTTATTTTTTCCAACCTTACTTCAACCATGGTAACACCTCACTTGAGCGTTATACCCCACATGCTTACGAGGTATTTTCTTGCGAAGAATATGAATATCATGGCTGGAAGGGTCATTATGAAGGCTGCAGCGAATTTATAATATGGAGGCGCTGCTCCTCCACTCGAACCTGCCATTATTGACAGTATCTGAGCAGGTAAAGTCCTGTTTTTAAGAGTTAATATCGACGCAACAAAAACCTCGTTCCAGCTCATCACAAATGTAAACATTGCAGCGGCCGCCAAGCCTGGAAGCGCTAATGGTAGTGTAATCCGGAAAAAAGCACCAAGCCTTGTTACACCAAAGACCATTGCTGCCTCCTCAAGCTCTTTGGAAACACCTGCAAATATGCTTGAGGTTATCAGCACAACGAAAGGTAATGCCATTGCAGTGTGAGCCAATGCAACCCCAAGGAGAGTATCTATAAGGTTAAGCTTTATGTAAAGCACAACCAATGGAATTGCCATAACCGGAATTGGAAACATTCTGAGGGCTATTATTGACAGCTTTATTGTATCTTTTCCCGGAAAGATGAACTTCGCTATCGCATAGCCCGCGGGTATACCGAGGGAGAAGCTTATGATAATGGTTAATATGGCAACTATAACGCTATTTTTAATCCCATCCCATGCTCCAAGAGTAAAGAGCAGAGTCTTGACCCACTGGGTTGTGTAATGTGTTGGAATGACCTTTTGGGGATCATAATAGTCAAGTTTTGAAGAAAAGGCATAGAGGATTGACACAATTATTGGAAGCACTATCCATACAACGATTGTAAACAGGAAAGAGTATAAGAGCAGTTTCTTCAGCATAAATCTTGTTTTGTCGTTCATGTTCTCACCTCCAAGTACTCAGCCTTGAGGAACTTAACGTACATGGCACCCAAGAGGATTGAGAGAGCTGCTATAGTAAGGGCATATATTGACGCCACCCCGTAGTCTTTTATGAAAGTGAGCTGATAGAATCCTTCCCCAGCCAAAACTGGTATGTCTCTGCCCGCAAGTATCCATACCACACCGAACACCTGCATTGCGAAGAGAGTTCTTATGATCAGAGCACTCTGAATTGAAGGTTTAAGCAAGGGAATTACTATTTTTCTCATTCTTGTCCAGTAATCAGCACCAAAGACTTCCGCTGCCTCAAGATATTCCTTGCTTATCATTTGCAGACCCGCAAGGATAATAACGAAGACAATTGCCGTTGCCCTCCATAACTCCTCAATAACTATTGCAAGGAACTCCATATTTCTATATTCGTATCCAAAAAAGTGTATAGGCTGGGTTATTAAACCAAGATTAAGAAGAAGTTTGTTCAAAAATCCAGCATCGGTAAGCATGGTATACCAAATCAGACCCCCTGCAACATCACTTATTGTAAGAGGGATTATCAAGGCGTAAAGAGCAAGATCTTTACCCTTAAATGTCCTATTCATAACAACAGCCAATATAAGAGCCAAAAAAAGCTGGATAGGTATGATCACAACAGCAAGGGCGATTGTATACTTTAAAGCCTGCCAGAAGTAGGGATCACCAATAGTTCGTCTAACATTGTCAAGGGTAAAATGTCCATTTTGAGTAAACGCCAAATATAACGCCTGAACAAGCGGATATCCGATGAAAAAAACAAGATACAAAACGGCGGGCAAAAGTAAAAGATAGGGGAGGCGAAGCTTCATGCCAACACCTCACGGCACTTCTATTCCTTTCTCCTTAAATAACTGCAGCAGCTTTGGTCCAAGTTCGCTGATAACTTTCTGTGGGTCCTCTCCTTGGAGGACGATTCTTCTGAAAGCTTCTTTATAGATGTTCTTGAATTCACCGCCTTTGTCTCCAAGGTTCGGTATCATCACAATCAGTGCATCTGGAGTTGATGACTGGGCAGTAACACCTTCTGCAAGTATCTTAAGTGGTCCCTCTGGAATTGCATTTGTTGCTTCCTTAACGGTTGGGAAGAACCCAACATTCTTAAGTACTTCAACTTGAGTTTCTGGCTTTGTTAGGTAGTCAATTAACTTCCATGCAGCATCTGGGTTTGGAGCACCTTTTGGAATCGCGAGACCAGCAAGAACAACTATGAATCCTCTTCCCTTTGGTCCTCTTGGCACTGGAACAACTACAAATTCATCGGGTTTTGTCTGGATTGCATTCTTAATTCTCGCAGTGTGATCCCATGCAATCAAGACTTGTCCTGTCAGCAGTGGATCACTCATTGCATCCCAGGTTGTGGATGCGGGGTTAACATATTTCCACAGCTCCTTGAGATAGTTCCACATTGTTACTGCTTCTGGGCTGTCAAATGCCTTAGCCTCATATCCAGTGAAACTTGGGTACAGGTAACCGTGCAGGAATCTAACAAAGAGACCGTTTGGCCCTGCTGGGAAACCAACCTGAGGCTTTCCAGTCTTTTCATAGAGGTTCTTTGCCCATGCAAGGAATGCATCATAAGTCCATTTGTCAGTCCCCTTAATGACATCGTCCTTTGTTAAGCCAGCGGGAAGGTAGTCAAAGGCTTTCTTATTGACTACCATAACATATGTGGCACTCATCCAGGGAACATAGACCTTCTTTCCGTTAATTGTTGCATACTTTTCAAAGCTTGTGATAAATGTTCTGCCTTCAAGCTTTGGCATTTTGCTGAGATCCATAAGCCAGCCTTGGGAGTTGAAGTAGTCAAGTCCACCGTGTAGGTCTCCAATTACATCAATAGTAACTTTTCCAGTTTTTTCTTCACCAGCAAGTCTTGTTGAAAGATCAGTGTAACTCATTGGGATAAAATCAACATCAATCCCATACTGCTTTTTAAAGTTCGCAAGAAGTGTTTCCTTAACAAAAGCCCTTTCTTCAGGAGGTGCCAATTGAGTTGAGACCCAAACAATCTTAGCAGGAGTTGTTGATTGTGTCGGCGTTGTTTGAGTTCCAGTGGGTGTGGTCGTTTTTTCTCCCCCAATACAGCCGCTTGCTGCTACTGCAAAAACTATCAGGCCAACCAAAAACAAACCAAACATTGTTTTTACTTTTTTCATTAGCCCCCACCTCAGTATGCTAAGTCACTAAAATTTACTTAAAGGAGATATATAAACGTTATGATAAAACCACTTTTAGTTGTTGTATTTTGTAAAGAGAAAAGAGAAGAAAATTAGAAAAGTTATGCTACAATCGCACTACCTTCCCAGTTTTTGAAGATTCATAAGCAGCCAAAACTATCTCCAAGTTTTTCCTGGCATCTTCTCCAGTTATTGGGGGTTCCTTATCCTCAAGTATAGCCTCAATGAAATACTTAACTATACTTTCGACGTCAGGCCTCTCCCAGTATATCTTTTCAGCCCTATCCTGATAGACTGTGAAATCCGGATAGGCTGTCCTTACATCCAAAAAGCCGTCCTTCCCAAGAATGTAGTATTTCATCTCCAACCCATACGAATACCCCTTTGGATTGCCCCAGCCAGCATTCAGAACAGCAGTGACACCATTTTTAAATTCAAGAACTGCAGTTCCAATGTCATCCACGGGGAAACCGTAGATCTTAGACCCAATGTCTGCATAGACTTTCTCAACGTCACTCTCTGTCAGCCAGAGAAGTGAATCAATGCCATGGGGAGCTGTATCCATGAAGCCTCCTCCACCTGCTTTATCCTTATCCAAAAACCAGCTCATATCAAGGCCTTCAAGGAATATTGGCGGTTTAACGTATTCTGAGATTGCATATACATACTCAAGACTTCCAATTTCCCCGCTTTCAATCATGCTCTTTGCCTTTCTGAGAGGAATTGTAAATCTTGGATTGAAAGGCACCATCAGCTTAACTCCAGCTTTTTTAGCTGCTTTGATTATCTCATCGGCATCCTCAAGCGTCAGAGCAATTGGTTTTTCCAAGAGAAGATGCTTCCCCTCCTCAATAACTCTAAGAGCAACCTCTTTATGGCGATAGGTTTCAATTGCAACATAAACCGCATCAATTTTTTTATCTTTTAACAGCTCATCATATGTCCTGTAAAACTTCGCCTTAAACCTCTGAGCTTCCCTCTTTGCAACATCAGAATTCGAACCATCTCCAGAAATTGCATGGAGCTTAACCTTAGGATTAGAGGCAAAAGTCGAGCCATACCTTAAGGCATGAGGATGAGCATAGCTTATAATCCCGACGTTAATCTTCATGAAATCACCCCCAGCTCAATGGGCTCTCCTTTTTGGGCAGATTTTATTGCCGTTTCAGCAATTTGAAGTGCAATGAGAGCATCTTTTGCAGTTATCACTGGTTCTTCTTTGCCAAGAATCACATTGAAAAAGTGCCTCAGCTCTCTTTCAAAGGCATCTGGGAACGTTGAAAGCATTGGTGAAAAGCGGGGCATTTCAAAATGGCTTTTGACAACACCAACAACAGGAGTATCCATTGGCGTGAACCTTATCCGCCCATTTTTGCCGAGGATGTCTAAGTGATGATAGAACACTCCATAACGCGCTGGATAGGAGTAAGCCCAGCTTACTTCAGCAATTCCAGTTTTACCCCCTTCGAACTGGATCATCATGACAAAGTGATCGTAAGTGTTGTTAACTTTTGCCTCCTTCCTTATCGCTTTCCCGATTCCCAAGACTTTAACCGCTTCACTTTCAAAGAACCATCTCAGGAAATCGGTAACGTGAACTCCTAAGTCAATTGCAACGCCACCACCTTTGTGGGGCTTCCAGTACCATGCTGTCTCCGGGAAGGGGAGCCTCTGAACTTCGGCTTTTCTTATTTGCATGGGCAGTATATTTCTCTTTTTGATAATTTCTTTGATCTGCATCCACCGCTTATCAAATCTTCTTGTATGTCCAACTAAAAGCCACAATCCCTCTTTCTCCGCAACCTTAATCATTTTTTCCGCTTCCTCGCTTCTCAATGCGATGGGCTTTTCAACTATAACATGCTTTCCAGCTTTTAGGGCTTTGATTGCAATATCAGCATGAGTGTAAGTAGGAGTCAATATTTCAACCACATCCAAGTCAAAATCAAGAAACTCATCCAAGCTTGTAAAATACTTGGCGTTAAATTCTTTTGCTGCCTCTTTTGCTTTTTTTATCCTAATGTCCATAAAAGCAACGGGCTTTACTGTCTCAAGGTTCTTAAGAGCGTTTTTATGGGCTAAATTGAATATATTTCCGCAACCTACAACGCCTACCCTTAGTTTGCGGTCTGGCATAGGGCATCACTATTAAGGGGAGGGAACAAAAAGTATATAACGTTTTTCATTATAAACCACTTTAGATGGTTGTATTTTTGGGTGATAAAAATGAAGGTTATGGTGGGAATACCAAGCTACAACAACGCCGACACAATAGGCTTTGTAGTCAAACAAGCAGCTGAAGGACTGAAAAAGTACTTCGGGGGAGGAATAATAGCCAATGCTGACGGTGGAAGCAACGATGGAACAAGAGAAGTTGTTATGAAAACCAGAGTTCCAGAAGGGGTAGAAGTGATGAGCTTCGTTTATAAGTGGCCAATCCCTGGCAAAGGTAGCGCAATGAAAGAGCTCATGGAGCTCGCAAAGGAAAAAGGTGTTGATGTTCTGGTTTTTGTTGACAGCGATTTGAGGAGCATAACCCCTGAGTGGATTTACAAATTCGCCAAGCCAGTTGAAGATGGATATGATTTTGTTGCTCCGCTTTACATAAGACACAAATATGATGGTACAATAACAAATAACATCGCTTATCCAATGACAGCATCCCTCTATGGATACAATGTTAGACAGCCAATTGGGGGGGACTTTGGAATCAGTGCGAAGCTGATTGATGTTTACTTAGCGGATGAAGAGGTTTGGAAAACAGACGTTGCAAGATTTGGTGTTGATATATTTCTAACAACAACAGCCTTGGCTGAGGGATTCAGGGTAGTTCAAACAGCTTTGGGCTTAAAGATTCACAATCCGAAGGATCCAGCTGCCTCTCTCGGTCCAATGTTCAACCAAGTCGTTGGCACTTTGTTCATGTTGATGAAAAAATATGAAGAGAAATGGAAACCAGTTAAAAACATTAGAGACGTTGAGGTATTTGGAGAAATCCAATGGAAAGAACCAGAAGAAGTGAAGGTTACACTTGAGCTTTTGAAGCAAAAAGCCAAGGAACTTTTCAAAGAAAATGAAGCTATTTTAAAGAAGGCTTTAAGTGAAGAAACATTTACCCAAGTCACAAAAGCCCTTGAGACCTTTGAACTTGATGATGTTCTCTGGAGTCATATCCTATTTGATGGAGCAGTTGCATACAAGAGGGGAATCCTCAAGAACGCTGAACCACTGATACCACTCTACTTTGCAAAGACTGCTGATTTCGTTGAGAAGACAAGGGAGTTAACAACAGCAGAGGCAGAGAAGATAATTCAAGAGAGGGCAAAGGTCTTCTTAGAGGAAAAAGACTATCTGCTTGAGAAGTGGTGAGCTTTTGTTAATTCATTTTTTCTTGAAGTTTTCAAGAGAAGAGAATCTGGAGCCCGTTTGTGTGGTAGCCCCGCGGGGATTCGAACCCCGGTCGCGGGATCCAAAGCCCGTCGAAAAAGCCTTTATTCGCCGAATGAAGGTTTTATAGGGCTTATTTCAGAAGAAGCCATGAAAATGCCCCAACAGACATTTCCAGCCATAGGACATGTTTTCCACAGTAGTGGTAAACAAGATTACTACAGAAGGCTCCTTCAGGTTCAGAATCCAAACCAGTACTACGTCATCACAGAGGAAGACATCAACAGGCTCTTCCTAGAGTTCGAAGCAAAGGGGGTCACCCACTCCCACAAACGGAGCGTTGAGTACATTATCACAATGTTCCTGAAGGAAGCCACGAAAGAGAACCACGGAAGATACATTTTCACAATGAAAGACCTGAAAGAATACCTAACCCTGATACGACAGTCATACTCCCCCTCCTTTTACCGCAAAAACATCACATACCTCAAAAAGCTCTTCAGAATCGCAGGGATAGACTTGGCAGAATCACTCAAGGCACCAACAGAGCTTAACGTGGACCTGACCATCGTGACCGTGGATGACATCAAGAGCCTCATTCAGCTCGTTGATTCCCTCCACATTAGCAACCGTTTTGAGGACTGGAAAAGGGATCAGTTTATCACAGCAATGCTCCTAATGGCAGTGAGTGGAATGAGAGTCAGCGAACTCGAAAGGATTCCCCTGAAGGAGATTGACATTGAAAACAGGCGGATTCGCCTTAACACGCACCAGACCAAAACCAGACAGGCAAGGGTCGTCTTTTTCACGTCTGAGGTTCAGGAGTTGCTGGAGGACTACATCAGAACTCATAGACCAAACGTGAATCTGCCCTTGGCTACGATAGCCCAGTTGCAGAGGCCCTTCCGCAAAAAAAGTCCCCTTAGAAACCAGAAACTCCGGCCAAAACACATGAGAAAGTTCTTTGCTCAAGAATGGGACAGAAGAAACGGCAATGCGACTATCAAAAAGATGCTGATGGGTCATTCAATAAGATACGATATCAATGCACTGCATTACTCTCACCATACTGTTGATGAACTACAAGATGCGTACGACAAGGTCTTTTGTGATCTACGATTCCTAGGATAAACTTTTTTCTCTCCTTTTTTAGTTTTTATTCCAAAAATTGAGTATCAATCCCAGAACTTCGTGATGAATCCTGAAGCAGGGATCCAAAAATCAAACAACAAAGAATTAAAGGAAAACCTAAGCCTATGCTTCTTTTACTATTGTGAACGTTTTGAACACATCTCGCATAAAATCAACTGTTTGTTCCACGGCTTTTTCTTCATCTCCGAGCCATGAATAATTAAATTTTAATACTTCAAGGGCATTGAGCAGGAGCTGAAGATTTGACGCCATGTCCAAATACAGCGAATCGTATTCATGCAGAATTTTCCAATTGACAAGTTCAAAGTCATTCTCCATTTTAGCATCATACCTAACATTGATGCGATAAAATTCAGCGCTCACGTTATCCGTGTAATTAACCATTTCATCCATCTTTAGCTTCATAACCCTCTCTCTAACCCAAGTAGGGTCAATTGTAAAGTACCTAACATGTTTTAACGCTTCCTCAAGCCTCAAAAACACATCATCTGGAATATCCTCTATGACAGGAACATTTGTAAACTCAAACCTCACAGGTTTGAACAAGCCTATCCCCGGTCTCTGAGGCTGTGTTATTCTAACTGGAACAAACCTGAACAGCAAGTCAGAGGGAGCAATTCGCGAGATCGGAACAACTTTGTATCTATCAAACCGCTCCAACGTTTCCTTCCCCCACGCATGCCGATATTGTTGCTCAATAACCTTAGTCCTCTCCTTAACACTCCTCACAACATCATAGAGATTTTTTAGATGCAAATCTTGAACTACAATGGGTTCTCCAATCTTGCCAAAGACTGCCTGAATCAAAGATGTTTTCCCCGCCCCCTGGCTACCAAAAACCAGGATCCTGAACTTCGTAAACTTCGCATACATTAGTGCAATTGCCACAATTTCATGCGTTGAAACCCGCCAGCCAAAACTTCTCAACTTCCTGAATATTTCAAACTTCAAATCATAATAACTTTTGATGTCATTTAAATCAACTATGACTACATTAGTACGCACTATCCTGTATGTCAAAGGATTTTCCGAAACTAACTCTACAGCTCCCGCTTTAACCAATTCTTCAAGTGCAATTGTTAGCGTCTTGCCGCTCTTATTGGTAGCTTTCATAATTTCATTCCTAGTGGCAATACCTACTTGCTCCAGATATTCGAGAATTTTAGACTTAAGTTCAGCTGACGCCACATCTCACACCACCACTGCGACATAGCACAAAAAGAAATTAAATTTAGCTTTTCACGTGTTGATTAAAACCAACGCCATTTAAAACTCTATTGTCCATTTATCCTGTTGTCATTGCTATTTTTGGCAAAAGAAAACCATGGCACTGTTTGGTACGCTTTGGCAAGCCTTGGCACGCTTTTTCACTATTTAATATTAAACTAAATACAAATAAAGATAGTAAAAATTAATATTTTTATGGAAATATTGAACTAAAAATAATAGAATAACAAATTTAGAATTCTAAAATTCTCTATGTATTAGTTTTTATTATTTATTTTTATTATGTGGACCAAAAGTGCCAAAAGCTCCAAATTTTAAATTCTCCAATCATTTATTACCAAACTCGTACCAAACGATAACTCTTACTTTAAAAGAAAAAATAATGTCTAAAGTATCTCCATTCAACCAAAACTCTGACGAAAAGTTTATTCAATAAACAAAGAACTTAAGGATGATTTTAGCTTGTACTGGTTTAACATCTCTTAAAACTTTAAAACAAGGGTTTGGTATGGAAAATTTCTCATTAAAACGTAGCTACATCGAGAACAGTCAACGCAATACTTCAATCACAAATAACAAACACATTCACAAATACACACCCACTCCAATGCTGGAATAGGAAAAGTAACAATTAAATGCAACGATTCAACGAAAAAATTAAAGAAAAATCAGAGAAGATCAGCGCTTGAAAAGAGCTTGACTGCAACAAGCTGTCTGACATCGGTGGAGTAAACTTCTATCCAATCCTTCCTATTTTCACTCATCAAGAATAATAAACGGGCTTCATCCTTGAACTTTTTCTCAATCAGTAGCATCTCAAAAAACTGGATTATTACTTCGGCGAATTCATCATCAATTCTCTTTAACTTTCTCCTCTTCACAATATCTTTCAACTCCTCTCTCGTGCAACCTTTAGCCCTAAGTCTTTGTGAAACAGTGTCAAACTCAAAGACAAGGAAGTACTCGAACGACGTTGTTTCTCCCCCCACCTTCAAAATCCTAACAAGGTAGAATAAATTTAGCTGAAAATTTCCGTTGATTCAAAATATTTAATATGCATTGCTTCAAGCTTTCTACTGGTGCCTGTTTTTGTTTTTCATTTTTCGGAGGGAGTTCTTATGGAGAAACTTCTAGCATACGTTGAGTTGAAAACTCAAGAAAGTAAAAAGAAAGCATTGGACCTCATAAAAAAGGCGGGTTCCTCAAGAGGTCATGAAAAGAGAAGATTTGAGGTTGAAGTTGCATATTGGGCAGGCAAGCTCTCAGCTTATGCTGAAGTTAGAGGCATGATACTAAGGAATGTGGAAGCAAGAGAGGAGCTCAAACAGCTTATCGAAAAAGCCGCAGAAACAGCACTAATTAAAGAAAAACTTGCAGTTCTTCATGCAATATCAAAACATTCAAATCATACAACAGACATAAAATCATTCGAGAGAGGAGTGGAAGAACTCAAATTCGAACTTTTTAAGGCTCTTAATTTATTAGATGACGTGACAATAATTGAAATAAAGTGACTGTTCTATGTTTTTTAATTTTTATTTTTACACTATTGCGCAAATGTTTTTAGCCTCTTAAGCAAAAACCGGACTCAATGTTAATGCTTCAGCACCGTACTAAATTATCACACAAATCAACACACTATTATCCAGGCGTTGTTTTTAAAATATCCTATTTTACTTCTAGAATTGATTTAGTAAAGAAAGCAACGATTCAAATTAGCCAAGTTTAAGTTTTCTAAGTTATTTTTATCCCGCACACAATCCAAAAAACAGCCCTCTCATGCCTTCTTTTTACACATGAATAGAATTTCATGTTTTTGAGGAAAACTATTGTGGTCAAAATACGTGCATTGTCCCCAAACTTTGATGTTACAAATTGCTCCAAATGAAGCTCCCAGAAAGCTTCTTTTTAAAATCTTCTAAAATACGTCTGTATTGTATCCAAACCTAGATGTTAAAGAAAAGAAAAATGCATCATAGATTGACCTAACAACCTAACCAACATAAAGTACGTATCGTTTTTTCGTTTTAATGTCTAAAGTTTCCAATGGATTTCTGAATCTAAAGAGCATGGGTTCCTTTCCAATATTTACAACCAAATAAAGCCAATAGTTAGGAGCATGGTCTTCGGCGAATTTATGCTCGGCTTCTGTAAGTTCGGCCCATAAAGAAAACCCCTTATGCCCCTTGACTTCAATGTATCTGACTTCACCAGTGACTAAATCTCTACTCAAAATGTCATAGTGTTCTTCTAAAGACACATTTTTCACAAGCCATTTGCTTGGATCATTTCCATATTTCCTAATGTATCTCTGTTTTTCATACTCGATAGCTATTCTCATTGCTTCTTTTTCTATCTTAAGTATTTCTTCTGTTGGAGAATTTCTTTCCCATTTTTCTTCTCCACTTTCAACTTCTCTAATGTATTTGAATATGGCTATCTCTTCAACTGTTGTCTTATCAAAGTCTAATGGAAAGAACACTTGTCCAGCCTTTAAGGGTTTATGGAATCGATCTTCATATTTTTCCCATTTAAAGGAGATTTCTTGAAGTAATTTCCTTATGGTGCTTTTTATTTTACCAATATCTCTAAATTTTTCAATGCTTGTTTGGTTAGTTTCTTCAACACTCTCATATGGGACAGCTGTTAATATTTGTGTACTCATGTCTTTAAGAGCTTCGAGGAGTTTGAGCCCATAGAGAATGTCTCCCTTCTTGTCAATAGCTACAGGAATTTCAATCAGTGTTTGGGAGGAATTCTTTAGTTTCACTAAATAGATTCTCCTAAGTGTTTCTTCCCCCTTTACAAAAAGAATCATTTTGCTTCCAAGGTCCGTACTGCCTTTTAATAGTAGGGCATTAAGCTCCTTCCATAGATTTATTGCCTTTTTATCGCCCCCATAGATGAATAACGAAAGCCATTCTTGAAGTTCTTTCTCAACTTGTTTTCTAGAAAGATAATCTGAGCCAAGATATTTTGAAAGTTCACTTCTGATTTTCTCTCCCTTAATAACTGGAAACACACTTTTGGCTCTTAATCTTGCAGAGAGTTGGTTTATCATTGCTAATAATTCCCTAACATAAATACCAAGATTGCCCTTTATTGATTCCAAAACAAGCGTGTATTCGTTAATTTTCTTCCTTTTCTTTGGATCGAGATTTAGCAATCCTAAATCGGCTCTCCATAAGTTTTCTGCACTTGCAATGTAGACCTTGCTGCCTACGAGTTGAGGAGGATTAGTCATGGCTTTGTCAATGTTCATTAACTTATGATAAAGGTTCTCTAATACATCTCTATCCATTTTATTTGATAGAAATACGGTGTACACATAAGATTCTTTTTTCTGACCTAAACGCCATATTCTTCCCATTCTCTGTTCGAGCTTGATTGGGCTCCATGGAGCTTCATAATTTATCAAGACATTTGCAACTTGAAGATTCAGACCTTCTCCAGCAACATCTGTCGCTATCAATATCTTTGCACCATTCTCTTGTTCAAATCTCTCTTTGATATTATGAACATCCCCTTTATTTTTGCCAGAAATTGTTACAATATCCGTTTCATTGATCCCCAGATATTTGGGGAGATTGTTTTTGAGATATTCTAAAG
Source organism: Thermococcus barophilus MP (assembly GCF_000151105.2). Taxonomy (NCBI): domain Archaea; kingdom Methanobacteriati; phylum Methanobacteriota; class Thermococci; order Thermococcales; family Thermococcaceae; genus Thermococcus; species Thermococcus barophilus. The sequence goes on from NC_014804.1 coordinate 1,634,183, forward strand.
TGTCCAGGTATTCTGTGAAAATTACAATTTTCTCTCCTCTGTCAAGATGATACTTGACAAGTTTTGCTACGTTTTTTATTTTGCTGTCTTTTTCCTGAGCTTTTCTTGCTAACTCCAAGATTCCTCTCAATTTCTCTATTTGTCTCGATGTCAAAATATCGGCATAAGCTTCAACTATTTTGTTCAGCTCCTCATCAATTTCATCTGCTTCAATTTCTAATTCGTCATAACCAAGAGCAAATATTTTCTGTAAGATGTCTTCTACTTTTTTTGGGTGTTCCTTTCCTCTGCTTTTTGATATCATCCTGTTGAGTGTCTGAATTGAGGCATAATAACTTGAACTTGCTCTCTTTCTTAGGATAACAGCAAGCAAAGATAGTGGAATATTATCAGGGGCAATCATCTCTGTTAGAATCTTTTGAAGTTCTGAGAAGTACTCTTTTTCAACATCGCTGATATCAACTATGAAGGAATGAACATGACACTTCTTGAATATTTCCTCCCCTTCAGCTTGGTTTACTATCCCCTTAGTTCTCCTGAATACAAGTGTTTCATGTGTTACCCTGTAAAACTTTGGAGCATCCAATGCATCGTAATTCTCGGTAAGTGTTGGGTCTAAGTATCTAAGTCTGTTTAGATAGTCTTTGTAGTCTCCTCTATGAGGAGTCGCAGAAAGCAGAATTATGTTTCTATGTTTATTGCTGGTTAATCTCCTCAATAAATAGTCTCTTTGTGTGCCAAGCGTTGCATTGTGGGCTTCGTCCACTATTATTAAATCCCAGCCAACAGAATCGATAATATCTGGATATCTCTTAGCTAAATCAATTGACATTATGTAGTAATATGCCTTGTCTACTCCACTTTTGAAAAAGGTGTTCTTTAACTGAGAGCCACTTGAGACAATCCAAGGCATGCCTCCAACTCTTTTAACTTCAGAAACCCATTGTTCGATAAGAATTTTTGGGGTTAATATCAGCACCTTTCTAATACCATCTTGAAGTTCGAGATACTTTGCTATTGCAAGGGCTTCTATGGTTTTCCCTAATCCAATTTCATCAGCTATCAGTACTCTAATTGGTCTAACAGTCATTAGATGCAGAAGCAAATCAGCTTGATGTAAGAATGGGATTATCTTTTGTTTTGAGAGAGGATTTGTAATTGCAAAAAAGAATGCAATAGGATTACTCCTAATGATTCTGTTTGCTAAATAAACTTTAAATTCACTTTCAAAACCTCTAATCACAGTAAATCACCCTAAAACACTTTGATATTCTCCTAACTCGTTTTCTTCCTCCCTCCCAATAGGCATTCCTAAAAGTTGAAGCCCAATATCTAAGAGCCAAAATCGGCAACTCCATAACTGTTCTTTCAATTTCCCTACGCTCAGTTTCAGACTTCACAAATTGTGAAACCATGGCATAGACAAAAAGTCTTAAGTAGTTCTCGTCATTTTCTCCCTCTAGGACTTTTCCTTTGATATTAAAGCCAAGCTTTCTTGCAAAATCAAGAAATTCTGGAAGAAATACTCTTGCTTTTCCTTCAATCTTTCCTTTGACATATTTGTTCTCCCCTTCAATAGGTAAAAAAGGAATAAACTCAGCCATTTTCTGCTCCTTTTCAAATAGCAGTTTCATAGGTCTAATGTACTTTAATTTTATCAGATATTTTGTCATTTACACTACCTCCTAAGTTCAACTACAAACGTCACTTTATCATTTAGCACAGACAACTTTTTGAGTAGTAGTTCTGTAATTGTAATTTCTCCTTGGATCGTGACATCTACATTAAGTTCGTCGCTCCCATCTAAATATTCCTTTGAATCTTCAATTACTTGAGTAGCTACATCAAGTGGAATTCTATCCAAGTCCATAGAAACTCTTGAACCATTGGCTTTTATTACAGCAGTTCCTGACAGTATGTGTTCACTACCAATAGCATCCTGCAATATTTTGAGATGTTCAAGTCTCCTGATGTTTTCAATTTTTATTAATGTCCCTCCAATATGCTCTTCTGTGAGTTTTCTAGTTCTTATGGTGGGGGTGATTACTTCTACTCTTAGGGTAGCTACATGCTCCACATCTTTACTTTCAGCATAAAGCCTGAATTCGTCGCTTTCTCTTGGAGCCTTTAGATGCCAGACAGTCTCGAAAGGCACGATTCCATTTGTTTCTTTAAGTTTTCCATAATCAACTTTCAGCTTGACTTCAAATGATTTATTTGGATCCTTTGGAGCTATTACAACTTTCACTTCAATGAGCTCTTCAGGATGTGCTGAAACATAAGCTGGAGAAATTTCAATTTCGAAGTCGCTGAAATCATCTGAGAGTTCTTCTTCAGTAATGACAACGACAAAATTCCCTTCAACAAGCATGTTAATGTCTTCATCTTTGATTGAAATATTGTCCTTATCTCCGACTATGTCTTTGAGTCTTATTCTCTGTCCGTCTATCTCAAGAAATACTTCAACTTTTCTTCTGATTTTCTTCTTTCCTCTCTCGATTGTCTTTGTTTCCTCCCTTTGCAGTAGAGAACTCACTTGGGCCTCAAGCGCAATTCTCTTTGGCAAAATCTTGTCATCAAGAGTTATTTGATGAATTGTGGCTTGCTCCGTACTCTCTTTTTTGATTTCACCATTTACTATTGCTATTTCCTTGACATCTTTGAATACTAACTTGCCACTTTTTGTTAAGATTCCTATTTCAAGTCTTGAAAGACCCTCTTTGAGGGCTTCTTTTATCCGCTCATCCTCAACCATTGGTAACGCTGGATTCATGCGGAAGTAGTTTCGTATCTCTCCAAAAGTGTAAGGTCTTGAGCTTAGGTCAATCCCTACAATGTTTAGCATTGCCTTTAACTCATCAAACGAAAGATATTCTGCAACTTTTTCAACTTCCGGTGAAATTAGGACTGAATAAACAGTTTCAAGTATTGATGTTGAAGTTGTTGAAGCTTCAGTTGCTTTTACACTGTCTCGGTATCCTTCATTTACCGGAAATGCGACTTTTCTGAAGGATTGTACTATTGTGGTGAACAAATCATCTTTAGCAGCATTTTCTATGTGCTCAATCATTGATTGCTGTATCTTTACAACGTTCTTCCCATAGTCGGAGTAGATTTTGTCAACTTCTTTTTTAACCTCTTTACAGGCTTCAACTTTCGCGAAAGCTTCTAGAATTGAATTAAATCCTTGCGGCGTTGGATACGTGACGACTATTGTATTCCTGAATTTCCTTGTTCCTCCCTTATGTTTAAGGATCAAATCCTCAAGCAGTTCTTCATCTACATATTCATAATAGAGTGCTAGAAGCTTGTATTTGTCATCATCAACAATGTCTCCGATTTGGGGGTCAAAGATAACGTCTTTCCATTCAAATAGAGTTATCTTGATTTGCTCCCCTTTAGACTTTTTCCCTTTTCCTGGTTTACCTTCAATAGCCTTCTTAATTTCTGCAGTGGCTTTTTCGATAAGTTCTCCTTTTTTATTTCTGAGAAGTTCGTCCTTCTTAGCGAGAACCATTTGATTCACATTTGCTATTCTCCAAACCCAGAAAACATTGTGCCTATCATCATAGTTTAAGTGGATAAAGTAGTTCCTTGATATTATTTCTTCAATGGCATCATGAATCTTTGTTGAGTCCCACTCCATTGCTTCAAAAATCTCTACCTCGTAAATCCCCCTTGATATTTTGAACTTGTCTGGAAATCCTGTTAGAGGTGTCGGAGAATCGTAGGGATACGTTGAAAGGAATATGTATTCATAAATAATCTTCACGAGCTCTGGTTGTGAATATTTCTTTAGGACTTTTGGATTAAGGTCAACATCAACAACTCCAGCATAATTAGCATAATTCTCTTGGAAGAGAAGGCCTCTCAGGTCGTTATCAAAGACATCAATATGATGGGGCATTACTAAGGAATATTCTTTTTCCTCTCTGTGTATTCTTCTAACAACTTTTCTTGTGAGCTTTATCAGATCTCTTGTCTTTTGTAGTCCAGGCACTCTTTCAAGAATTGTTCTCATTATTGTGAAGTAATCCGGATGGAATGGGTATGTAACCTCAAGCTCTCTCAGGAAGTCTCTTGTATCACCGAAAATCTCCTCATTTGCCATATCAACCATGTATCTCTCAATGATCTTGATTTTGTTATTTGGATCAATTTTTTCGAAAATTCTTCTTTTGAGAACTTCAATTAAATCATTGCTCCCTCTCTCGGTTCTTAGAGGAGCAACGAGTTCTCCACTAAGTTTTGCAACGGCCTTCCACAGAGCTTCAAGATAATCCTTATCATAGGCTTTCTCAGTTTCTCTTAAAACCCCTCTTTCTACTTCAATCGGCAAAGTGACTATCAGAACATTATCGGTTCCAATTATTGCCTTTGAGAGTCGCTCTAAAAATATTGGAATGTTATTTGCATAGTTCTTGGCATCCTCTCTGTTGCTTCTTCTCAAGTTATTTCCATAGTCCGCAACTTCATCAATCATTATCAGCGTTTTGCCTTCTTTGAGAAGTTCTCTCAAGCTGTTTATGTCTGGAACTGTTAGACTCTCATCATATGCCTTTATGTCAGCGTATCTACCAAGGAGATGTGCCAAATAGCCCCAGATAGTGTGGACTTTGTAAACTCCAAAGTCAAGAGGCTTAATTGGATTCCCTATGTCCCCCATACCATAAATAACAGCAATATTGACTTTGCCCAATGATTTTATTCTCTGTGCAATATGCTCCAGTCTCTTTCTCTTCATAATGTCGTAATCTCTCAAGACCTCCTCATCAAGGAGAGCATCGGGATGATTTAGAATGTGATACAGAGTTACCAATGTGTGTGTCTTGCCTCCACCAAAGAGCGAGTAAACCGTAAATACGTTAGTTCCTCTTCCCTCAAGTGTTGATAGAACTTTTTCAATCAAATCCAACATTGAATCGCTGAAATATGTTCTTCTAAAGAACTCCTTTGCATCAGAATAAATTTTGTGTGCTCTTCCACTCACCACATCGTTAAGCTCTGGAGCAGAAAATTCATCAAGTGTTTCATCCATAACATCATTCCATATCTTTTCCCTTAGCATTTCACTCACCAGAGTAACTTTGTTTCCAATCTTTTTATGTTCTTCGGATAGACTACCCAAATATCTTCCTTTTGAGCTTCTTAGCTAAGTACAATATTCTAATTAACATGTGTATGCTCCACTCCCAGGATTCAAAGAGCCCTCTGAGGAAATAGAGTCCAATTATCCATCCCATTAGATATCCAGTTGACCAGTAGTTCATCTTTAGGAAAAGGGAGTAAAGAGAAACAATTGCAACAAGATAGGCTACTATGTACCCCATTTGTGAGGTTATTCCAAGCAATGGTGGGATAACTCTTGTTAATTAGGTAATATCCAACTGTTCCTGTACCTGCCACTGCTGCGGCTCTCCTAAAGCCATGTTTTATTCCACCCGCCATGCAACCACCATTATCAAGACTTTATTATTGTTTCAAGCTCTCTTAGCTTTCTCTCAAAGAGCTTTTCCTCAAAGACTCTAAAGCCAACGTAGTCAGCCAGCATTACCCTAATGTCCTCTTTGTACTGACTTTCCTTTAGAACTTCATAAATTGAAGTTGGCTTGTAACTCTTAGCCTTGTAGAGCTCTCTTAGAATGTCCTTCCTGAGATAAAAGTCTTTTTCACGCCACGCATTTCTTTTCTTGTAAAAGCCCATTACGAGAGAGTAAACGTCAATTATGTCCTTCCAGTGCTTGTCCCTCTTATCATCTGGATAATCTCCAAGGTTAGTGTAAATATCGAACTTTAAAGCCAAGACTGCCTCAGGAAAAGCCACATCAATTTCTCCTCCAGCAATTAAATTTTTGTTAAAGTCTCGAACTTCAAAGTTAACCCTCGAATAATACCGGTTTCTGAAAATTGATGAAGCAAATGGAGTGTCAAAGCTCAATTGTGAGGGCTTTTCGTCAAAAAGAAAGTCAACCTTCACCTCCTCCCTGACGATTAATCTTTTGAGAGGTTTCGCAAATCTGAAGCCAGCACTTTGAAAGCCAAGGTTCTTCATAACCTCCCTTATCTCCTCAAAACTTTCAGCCTTTGCGAGGAAGTCAATATCAATTGAAGGGACGCCGTTGTAATCCAAAACGTTATCCACCCAGTAATACACACTCCAGCCGCCAACAAGGACAACCTTTCCCCTCAACTCATCGGCAATCTTAAACATTGCACTTATTGACTCTCTAATAGCATCATTGTTGTAGCTCCTCAAATCATAAACCTCAAGGAATATGTCATCAGAAAGCTCAAGCCTTTTCATTCTTCTCACCTTCAATTATTGAAACAACTGTCTCAAAAACATCATCAAAGAGCCTCGTGTACATTCCCTGAACGAGCATATCAGCCAGAATCATTCCCCAGCTTGGAATGTAATAACCGTTGAGTTCCTTCCTAATCTTGAAGTAAAACTCATCGTAAATGTAGACCTTGAAGGGATAGCCTTCGGGATCTTTAAACTTCATGAGATCTTTGAAAGTTTTTTCACTTGCGTAGAGGATTCCGCCTGCAGGGCTGATTATCTTGCCAAGCAGCCAGAGAGCGGAATTCCCAGAAAATAGGACCAAATTCCTCATGTCATAATCTGGAACGAGCTTGATAGTTATTGGACTTAGAGAGTTCAGTATTACCTCCTTATCCCTAGCCCACTTGAATATTAGCCCTTTTCTGTCTAAAATTATTATTCTTCCATCTGATGCTGTTGTGAGGTAGCCTTCTCTTTTTAGGGCTCTTATTGTTTGGTAAGTGTAAATGTAGTTCAGCTCAGCTAATCTCGCAACTTCTGGAATCCGAATTCCTGTGTAGTCAAATACCACGCTGTAAATTTTCTCCCTTGATACCGGTGGTTTCATGATGCATCACATTAGTAATATTAGCAAATCCTTTTTAAACATTTACTAATATTACTAATGCAGTAGTTTTGGTAAGACTTGAATAAGAAGACTGCCAAGCGAAATTCCTACTGCAATCTTTGAGTATCTCAGGGCTTTTTTATTAATGAAATCCTGGTAATAGAAGTTTAATCCCTTTTCTGTGATCCTAATCTCATAATCCATACTGGGATTCTTTAGCTCGTCTCTGGAAGTTCGTCCTATTCCAACAATAAGTGGGTAGTCAGTTGCAAGTAGTTCATTATTGAGCATCTCTTCTAATAATTGGACATCAATCTCGGATCCAAACCTTTTGTGAAACTCAGATATCTTCTTTGGATACTCAATAAAAAATTCTAAAATTTCTAATCTGCGTTTAATTGGATCATTTTCCAGTACCATTTTGATCCCCAGACAAATTTTAAGGTAATGGAAAATTCAAATAAAACGAAAAAATCAGCTCCCAATAATCTCCATCAATGTCTTCTGAGGCTTCTTTATGAGTTCGAGCTTCTCTGCAATGTTCTCAGCAAGCTTGAACTCCACATCGTCCCATCTTAGGTTCTTTGCCATGCTTGTGAATATCAAAGCCAAGTTTGTAGCTTCTTCAACAAGGCTTTGGTACTTCTGCTTGAGTTCGTCGTATCTTCTCCTGAACTCGCTCTTTGGATGCCTCTTTGCATAATACTCGAGGAGATGCAAAGCATCAATGGCGTTCTTTGGCTTTGGATTTGCAATGTCAATACCCCTGCTCTTTAAGAAAGCCTCAAGCTTAGTTAGGTTGTCGCTCTGCGGTGAGTTGAGCTGGTAATACTTTGAGCTTCCCTCTTTCTTCTCCAAGAGTATCTTGCTGCTGATCAGCTCCCTTGAGTTTGTTTCTGTTGCTATCGAGAGCAGGACAACATCATTTGATGAAACCTTTGCCTTTCCAAAGAGAAGCTTGGCTAAGAGGTAGAAGAGAGCCTCCTTTGATGAGACTCTGCCGTGAACTTCCTGAGCCAAGGCTTTTGCAATGGCTTGGGCTGATGCTGGATAAACGTATTTTTCAAGAATTTCAAGCACGGGGAGTTTGGTTCCATACCTCTGGACTTCCTCATACTCGGTGATCACGCTCAAGGCTGAGGCTATTACTCCATAAAGCAGATCCAGACCAGTGTAGCCATGGGCTAAAAGCTGTCTGGCTTTTTCTTCAGCAACAAGCTGTATCTTTTCCGTGAAGCGGACTTTTTTGACTTCGCCTGTGTATGGATCTTTGTATTCAACAAAATCTCTGACATCAACGACTTTTTTGCCATCTCTCTTGACCTTACGCCAGACTGCTATGATTGAAGTATCAAGGGAAAGCTTTCCTCTCGACATTATGCTCGTTGCCGATTCTGTGCTCAGTGGAATTGCGGTGGTGATTTGTAACTTTGCACCTTGCCAGCCTGCTTCAATTAGAGTAGCCCAAGCATCAAGGGATGTGTGGGCATAGTAGGTTGCCAGGATTCCGTCATCTTTAAGGTTGGTCTTCATTGCTATGAACGCCTGAGTGAAGAGATTTTTGAAATGTTCCTTGGCGAGCTTTTCTTTTTCTCTCTCAGTAAAGAATCTTGCAGAGAACTCTGAGACCTCTTTGCTCGCAAACTCCTTCCACTGGACTTCCCTCTCCCTGTACTTCTTTCCGATCTTCTTGAAGAAAGCTTCGCTGTGAAATCTGGGGACAAGCTTGTTTCCTTCAACGTCACTCAAGGCCCTCTTGAGCCAAACATAGTAGAAGTCGCTAAGCTCCGCATAGGGGACGTCAATTGAGTAAGGCGGGTCGGTCACGATGACGTCGAACTTTTCAGGCAAGTTCAAAGAGGTCGCGTCGCCCTGGATTACCTTGACGGTGTTTGAGGAAAGCCCGGTGAGGGTCCTCTGGCCGGAGGAGAGGGCGGAGGTAAGATACCCTATGGCATTCTTTAAGTTAGGGAGGTTTCCAGAATATGTAAGAGGTAAATCTTTTACTGCGGGAATTTCACACCAGTTCCATTGCATTGCAATGCCCCTTGAGCTTAATGTGTGAGCAACTTTATTATCACTCCAAGAGCCAGCATTCCATAGTGTGTTTATTGAATTGTAATCTGCATATCTTCCTAAAGCAATTGCCAAATACGTCGCCACAGCCTCCGCATATTCAAAGGCCTTCTCTTCCCCCCAGCCCTCCTTGAGCTTCTCCTCCTCGACTTTCCTGCCAACCTCGCGGATTAGTCTTAGGATCTTAATCAGCGTGAGGAGCTGGCGGGGGTTGAACAGCTTGTACCACTGGTCAAAGCCCCACCCAATTATCTGCAACGCACCGAAGAGTAAGCTACCATAGGGCGGAACGGGTTCCCTTGGAATATCCGGGTTTCCCTTCTCCAACAGCTCTTTAACTTTCTCCTTAGCTTTCTCCAACTTTGCGTTGTCTTCTTTGGTTGCTGGTTCAAAGACCAAGTCTTTGTCTTCAATCTTTACTTTAACAAGCAACCTCTGCCTTGCATAGCTTTCGTCACCCTGATGATACTTTTTGAGGGCAAACTTGATGTAAAATTCTCCTTCTCCCTTCTTTCCAGTGTAGTGGTTGCCACTCTCATCAACGAATCTCATGACGTTCCCACAGTTTAAGCAGAACGCCTGCTGTCTCCTTGACTCAATGTTGCTCTTTGGAACATCAAAAACAACGATCTCTTTTCCATCAATCTTTCTAATCTTTGCGTCAACTTCCCCTTTCTCGATCTTAGGCTTAAGCTCCTTGACTATTTCCTCATCTTCAAAGACTATCTCTCCTTTTCTCGTATCAACTCTGGCGTTTGAAACATCACCCACTATTCGGTTTAAATCAACGACTTCAATCTCAATGCCATTCTTGGCTCTCTTGGGCTTCATGTAAGCTAAACGCTGATACTTGCCTTTGCTGTCCTTAACCCTTGCAAGCCACCAATTGCCCACTATCGGCGTCCACTTTCCACAGTGGGGGCATTTAACTTCCCACGTGCCAATGTAAACGGCGACATCATCGTCATAAAGCTCTCTGAGCTCTGGGTCGTTTTTGAGCTGCCCAGTAATCCAGTTGCCCCATTTTGCAACATCATAAACCAAAGCGGGAACTTCAACATTTGCAACTATCTTTTTCTTTGCCTCTCGTGCGTAGCTGTTTAACCCTAAAGCTTCAAGCTCTTTAACTGGAACTTTCACCTTCAGCCTTCCAAACTTCTTTGGGTATTCAAGAACAGCCTTGAGGAAGACGTAAGCGGTTGGTAATAGCTCAACAGCGGTAACATCCAAACCCAAGCGGAGTCCTTCAAGCGGAATGCTTCCAAAACCCGCGAAGGGATCAAGAAGCTTTTTTCCTTCAAAATATTGCTTGTATTTATCTGGGATTTGAGGATTAAAGCGATGAGGACTTGTCTTCTCATTGAGCCTTATTATTTTCTTAAACTCATTGGTATCGAAGTCCTTTGGAAGCAATGCTCCTGCTATTACAGCTCTTGCTCCAATTAACGGCTTCCTTGTCCACCAGAAGACCATCTCCCAATAAGGTGGTCTCGCCGGTCCCTTTTCTTTAGCACTTTTTTCATTAATTTCCCTTATGGGAAAGTTTGGGCTTTCAAGAAAAGTTCTTTCCATGTTTTCACCACCAGAAATAACTTATTGTTAGAAGAGTTTTTAACTTCTTTGATAGTCAAATGTTAAATGGAAGGCAATGAACAGGACAAATAATAGGGAGCTGAATGTATTTAGCTTCTTTGTTGCAGTTGCTTCAATAATAGCTACTCTAGTTTATCAGCTGATTAATAAAGAAGAAAGGGAGTTGGCAAGAGAATATGCCCTAGTTGCAGTCTATGCTTTGTTTATGGCAATGTCTTTTGCACTATCTTACTATTATGGAGATGATTCCTCTAAGGATAATAAGCTTGACTCTGACCTGAGAATTATCGCTGGAGCATTTCTTGATGGATTTTTGGTAACCTCACTTTTTGTTGTAGTTGTTGAGTTTCTACGGCAGTCATTTTCAAACACAGTGTTCACATGTGCATTGAGTTTTGTGATAGTGTTATGGTTTGGTTGTGTTCTCTTAAGCTTGTATGGTAAATTAGACAAAAGTACAATTAGTCATTACCTGTCTCGTGAATATCTTCTTAGAATTTGTTTTATCATCTTTGTAGCACTTGCTCTCATTTATTATTGCAATTATCCGCTAATAGGAACATTTCTGTTGGCGTTTTTTATGAAGCTAACTATTGATGGGTACTGGGAGTTCAAACAAACGGATATTAAGGATTCACGGGACAAACCAAACAAAGATGAGTTGGAATCACAAAAATGAAGAATTCAAAAGGTTTTTATTTCCCCACGTTGTATTTGTTTTTAAAGGGGGTGTCCATAGGGATGGACCCTGAGAAGTTGTTTGCTCTTTTTGTCTCTACCATGATAGCGTTAATTGTTGCAGTAACTATTCCGAGCCAAGAAAAAGTAGCTTATGATGCACTTACTCCAGCAATAAACGAGATTTATGAGCAAGCTCAAAGTCAGATTAATGATTCCCAACTTGAGAGCTCTATGGGATTGGCTAAGTTAAGCTGGAACTTGCTCGGCTTTGGAATATGGCTTTTAGAAGTTCTTGCACCATTTGCCATAATCCTCAGCTTCCTGGCAAAAGCCGGACTCTTTGATGGGTTTGACTTTAGCTTTTGAGAAGCTTTTTTAATTTTTTAATTGCATTCTCAGCTTCTTCAAGACTTTTTGCACCAACAACTACAAAACGCCCACTGTTGAAAAGCAGAACAGTCAAGCTTTTATTAAACTTGAGAATTAAACCAGGGAACTGTTCGGGATCATATTCAACGTTTGGCAGCTTAATGGCAAGTTCCTCTAAACTCAACTTTTCTTCGAGTTTGCCACTGATCACAAGATTTCGAATCTTTGGTTTTTCAGCGTTTGACACATCAATGAGCTTTGACAGATATCGTATCATCTCATCAAAAGATGGCTCAATGTCTTCCAGCCTTTTAACACCGGGAATTATGTATTTTCCAGTTCTGTAAATTGTTACACTCAAGCCGTTACTTAGTCTTAAATAACCTCCATGATAATATTCTGGATCATAGGAGAAATTATCTAATTCTAACAATTTTTCGAGATTTATTTGACTTCCCAAGTGTCCTGAAACTACTATGTTGACTATTTTGTACTCCATTGCTATCAACATGAACTAATGGATAATGGCTTTTAATTATTGTGGGGAAATACTGAGGAAATTATTATGAAGATTAAAAACGAATCTCTAAATTGGTGATTGAACGATGACGTATTGGCTTTGCATTACAAACCGTGACAATTGGGAGGTTATCAAAAAGAAGAACATCTGGGGAGTGCCAAAGAGGCACAAGAACACTATTGCAAAAGTCAAGCCCGGTGATAAGCTTGTCATTTACGTGAAGCAAGAAAGAAAAGATAAGCAAATCCTCGAGCCAAAAATTGTAGGAATTTTTGAGGTTATGAGCGAGCCTTATCAGGACTCGACAAAAATTTTCAAGTCTCCACCACATTTAAACGAAACTTATCCCTTAAGAGTCAAAATTAAGGCCATAAAGCTTGGAGAGGTTGAATTCAAGCCTTTAATTCCAAAGCTGAACTTCATCACAAACAAGAGGAAGTGGAGCGGACATTTAATGGGCAAGGCCATGAGGGAACTGCCTGAAGAAGATTACAAGCTGATAGAGAGCCTGCTTTAATGCTTAATTTGGTTCCTTTCTTTACATTTCAATTCTCCAATTACCATTAAGATGGGGACTTTGTCATTAGTTACAAAAGCGGAAGATTTATTTATCTAATAGGTATTAATTTTAGTGATGCACTATGTCCAAGTTCTATGATCTTTTTGCTAAAGAGTTAAGGTCAAAGAGAGATAAATGGAAGAAGAGATACCATTCACTTCCAAATACACTCGAAAAATTCCTAAGAGGAAAATTCAATAAATTCTGGAAACCTGTTAATCTAAAAGATTATGAAAGAAATCCCAAAGAGTTTAATATTCTTGCTGTTGATAGCAGTTATCAGGCTGAGTCCCTCAAAAATGGCGGGATATTCTATGCAGTCAGAGCTCTTGGGATATCCAAAGACAAAGAATACCGTGATTTAATAGTTGATTTCGACTATGCAGATGGCCCGGTTCACAATGTAACTCATTTTCTTCAGAGAAAAATGGAATATCTGGAGATTAAAGTTGCTGCAGATGCAATTTTCGACGGCTTCAATGGGACTATCTTAATTGATGGCTCAATCTACGGAAGAATATCCCACCTAATTGAAGAAGGCCCTATGAGCAACGATAGAGGCTTTTTCATCGAGTATTACAAAGAAGTCATGAGGCTCTTTAAGCTTGCTAAGGAAAATGAAGTGTTACTTGTAGGAATCAGCAAAGAAAGCAGAAGCCGCTTTTTCAGAGATTTTCTTGTTAAAAACTTAGTTTCTTTAGACGAAATTAGGGGTGATGTTCCACTTAACGAGGTTTTTCATTTGTTGTCTCTGGCATTAGATCAGAAGAGAAAAGCAATTAAGATATTGGACTCCTTAAGGAGGCAGTACGAGAATATCGGATTACTGGATGAGGTCTTGAAAGAATTGCTAACTCCCAGACCAGATTACCAGCTAATTGATAAATTTGCTCAACAGCCAGGTTACACGATTCCGCTGTTACTGGGGCCTTCTGCGAGATGGCTTCGTGGTATTGAACAAATAGAAAAGGATCCAGAAGGATACATTGAAAGTCATTTTCCAACTCTGTTTTCAGATCCCAATTTTGTCAGTTATGCAAAAGTCATTCTAAAGACTATTCCTGACCTTCCTTCCATAATCTCAATGCATGTACTACCAGATGTCAATGACTCTCCTCTCAGAATAGATATTCCAGCTTTCTGTTTGGGAAATGATGTTAAGTTAAAAGAAATTGGATGGCCAGAACCATTTACTGGAACTCTCGATCAAATTTTTGAAATCATAGCTACTGGATATGGAGGGCTGGAATTCTACAATATTTGGCTTTGGAAAGTTGATAGGGAGGTTAAGTTTCATAGGCATGAGTTTGATGAGCTGTATTTCTCTAAGTTTAAAGAAGCTATTGGGGTGGAAATAAATGCCCGAGATTACAGAAGAGTTAGGTTCCTTTGAAAAGATTGGAGTTGTTACTGGAGAAAGCACCCATGTCGAGTTTTATTTTGCAGTTGAAGATGAGAAAATGCCACAAGTATGGGACTATGTGGTTGTTCCGTCAAATGAATTGATTGATGGAGAGGAAAAAAGAGTCTTGGTGTTGGGGCAGATAACTTCAATAATAGCATATTCTCCAGGATTGACAGAATATGTGCCATATTCAGTGGCTGAAAAGCTTAAAGAGGCTGAAATAATAGAGCCAAGAAATCTTGCCAAAGTTAAAATTCTTGGATTTCTTCATAATGGAACTGTTCTAATGCCTCGACGAACTATTTATCCCGGAACCTATGTGTATTTGGCTCCTGATGACATTTTAACTGAAGTTTATTCATATCCAGAGGAAGAGGGTCTTTACATAGGCAACTTAATAACAAGACCAAGCGTTAAAGTCAATCTCACGATTAGGGGATTTAGACGGCATTTGGCTATCTTGGCACAAACAGGTGCAGGAAAAAGCTACACTGCCGGCGTATTGCTTGAAGAACTTTACAAAAAAGGAGCCACTGTCATTGTGTTAGATCCCCATGCAGATTATGTGTTTATCTCAAAAGATCCAGAAGGAAAGAAAAAAGTGCTAAAGAGGGTTAGAGTATTTAGAACCTTAGAAAGTACTGGAAGATACACAAAAGAAGAAATTGGGCACGTGGAGACTTTTGAAATTAAGTTTGCAGACTTGTCTCTTGAAGAAATCTTTACAATAGCTGGAATCAATGAAAACTGGACCAACATTATGAAGGCTATTGAAGATGCTTTGGAGAGATTAAAGAATAGCAGTAAGAATTACACGTTAGATGACTTGATTACAGCATTGCAGACTTCAGATAACAACAACGCCCTTCGTGCTCTCACGTACATAAAGAGACTCAAAAAACTCAAAGTATTTGGAGACTCAACCACCCCAATAGGAGAGTTCCTACAACCCCAAAGCATTGCAGTTATGGATCTCTCTGGATTAAATGATAATGTTGCGGACTACATAGCTTACAAAATACTTTCAGAGGCGTACAATCAAAGAGAAAGTGGTAAATATGAGTATCCAATCTTTATTTTGATCGAAGAAGCACACAGATTTATTCCTAAAAACCAGAATACTCTCTCCAAAAGAATCGTTAAGAAAATCGCAGCAGAGGGTAGAAAATTTGGAGTCTTCTTGATTTTAGTAACTCAGAGACCCCAGAAAATTGATAGCGATGTTCTGAGCCAATGTAACAGCCAGATAATCATGAGAATGACGAATCCTGAGGATCAAAAAGCCGTCAGAATGAGTGCTGAGCAGGTTAGCGAGGATCTTCTTAGAGATTTGCCAGGATTAAATGTTGGAGAGGCTATTATTGTTGGGGAAGTTACTAAGATGCCGGTTATGGTCAAGATTAGAAAACGCATGACCAAAGAAGGTGGAGCAGATATTGACATCGTTGCAAAGCTTAGAGAAGCAATGAAAGCTGCTGAGGAATACGAGAAAAACTTAGACAATGTAATAAGGGAAGAATTGGAAAAAATAAAGAGTATTGTGGAAGTGTAGTTTGTCTATTAGGAAATTCGGGGTGGAGGGAATGAGGCAATTTACTATCTTTAGAAAACTGGAGGAGATAGACAGAATTAGATATGTCTTTAAAGAGTTTTTTGAGAAATTAGAGAAAATTGTTCCCTCCCTTGTCACAGAAGATGGCATATTAGAAATATTTGAGCAAGATATGGAACTAATACAAGAAATGTACAATAGGGGAGAGATCTCTAGAAAAGAGGCATTACAGCTACTTAGGGAGTTAGATGAGGTTGCAGATGATTTAGAGGAGTATGTTTTAAGAGTTAGAGAACGGCTCATCGAGCTTGAGAGGGAAAATCTTGCTGCATTGGGAAAACTAAGAAAATCCATCGAACCTCCACAGATAGGGATACCTATTGTTATTGTAAAAGAGAAGATCAAGGACTCCATTAGAAAAATAGCAGGGAGTGGATTACCAAAGAAAGACTTTGGGATCCTCAATGTATCAGATTATCCCAGAAATTACTGTAAAGAAGAAATCAAAGAAAAAATCCTAGGATTCCTAGAAGAGTATTCTTCGGGAATAGTGATTGCACGGTCAGAACTTAAAGAATGTATTATGGGAATCTTGAGTGAGAGAGGGATGAAATTTGAAGTTAAGGAAATGGGAACAAAAACAATATTCATAGTGGAGGGGTAAACGATGAGAATTGCCCATATTTCTGACACTCATTTGGGATATCGGCAGTACAACTTAGATGAAAGAGAAAATGACATTTATGATGCTTTCAATGAAGCCATTGACATCATAATTGAAGAAAGGGTCGATGTAGTTATTCATGCTGGAGATTTCTTTGACACTCCGAGACCACCAATCAAAGCCCTTTATGTGGCAAAGGAAGCAATTAAGCGATTGCATGAAAATGGGGTTAAGATTTTAACAGTACTTGGGGAACATGATACTCCAAAGAGAAGAGCAATGCCACCACATAAGCTTTTGGATATCCCCATTCTAGGAATTGGAGAGGTAAATGTTGTGGAAGTCAACGGAGTTGGATTTTTTGGAATATCAAACATGAAAGGGAAAAGGGTTGACCTACTAAAACAAGAGCTTTCAAAAGTTGATGCTCTAGCGAACAGATATTCAAAGGCTGTCTTAATTGCTCATCAGGGCATAAAGAAATACTTACCCTTTGAAGGTGCATATGAGCTTGAACTTGGGGATTTACCAAAGGAAATAGACTATTATGCATTTGGACACATTCATAGGAGAACCTTTGAAAAGTTTGGCAGAGGATATTTAGCATATTCGGGCTCAATTGAAATACTGAGTCGCAGTGAAATAACCGATTGGAAAAGAGATGGAAAGGGCATCTACATTGTTGATCTCGAAGGGGACCTCCCAGAGGTACATAAAATTTCCCTCCAGCAAATACGCCCTCAATTTGAACTTTCATATTCCGAGGGTGATGTTATTGAAGAATTAAAGGCTTTTCTCTACAATTTGCTTAAAAATCCTCTAGATAAATCCCCCATCTTGAGGATAAATATCAGTGGAGAGGGTATCAGAAAACCAGAAATCCTTGAAAAGGTCCAATATTTGCTAAGAAAAATGGTTCCAGAAAAAGTGTTAAGGTATGATGTCCATTTTGTTGGAAGTGATGCCCCCATTACCATTACTGCAGAAGAGCTTGGCAAGATTGTAGATTTAGAGGAACTTTTCATAGAGTACCTTGGGGATGAAACCTTAGGTCATTTAGCATTCGAACTTTACAAATCCCTTCAATATGGAGACGTTGAGGGAGGAATAGAGATTTGTAAGGAATACTTGGAGGGAAGGAAATGATACTAAGGAGGATTACTATGAAGAATTTCCTCTCACATAAGGATACAAAAATCGATTTCCCTCTTGGTGTTACAGTCTTCATAGGGCCTAATGGTGCTGGAAAAACATCAATAATAGATGCTATTTTTGTAGCACTCTTTAATACCCTCCCACGTGGAGACAAGTTTGACGATATTATCTACAGGGGGGAAAGAGAAGCAAAAATAGAACTAGAATTTGAAGAAGGTGGAATCCCATACAAAATTGTTTGGAGAAGAAAAAAGGGAAAGAGCTCCCCAACTTATGAACTTTATCGGCTTGACAAGAATATGCTTATTGCACATGGAGTAAAGGCAGTTAAAAAAGAAGTTGAAAATATTATTGGTATCGAAAAAGACTCGGCTGTTAACTCAATACTCATAAGACAGGGGGAGATTACGTCTTTACTAGACCAAGCGCCAGCAAAAAGAAAAGAAATCATCGGAAAACTGCTAGGACTAGAAAAGCTAGAGAAAGCTTGGCAGTTTATGAGAGAAGTAATTGACCATTTTGAACAGATTAAAAATGACCTGGAAAAAGAGATCGCAGAAATTGGAGGAGAATTAAGGAGTAAAAGTGAACAAAGAGAAAAACTCAAACAAGAAATACAGGAGTTAAAAGAGAAAATAAAAGAGCTTGAACAAATATTAAAAAAGCTTGAGCATCAACTTGGCGAGATTAAACGAGAATTGGACGAACTAAATGAGAAAGAAAAAAGATACAATGAATTGATGATAGAATTGGCCAAAAAAACTGAAGGAATAAAATCCGTACAAGAACAAATTAAGAGGCTTGAAAAAGACCTAAATGAATCCAAAGAAGCTAAGGAGAAAGTGAAAAAATTAGAAGAGGAAATTAAAAAGATACCCTACCTCGAAAAGTACATCAAATGTCTTAACGAGCTCAAGGAATTAAACACAGAAAAAGAGCAATTAAATGCCGATTTAAGTAAAATATTGGAAATAAGAAATGAAGCCAATGAAAAAATAACAGTTTTGTGTGAGAAGTATGGTGGGAACATTGAAGATAGCAAGGAAGTTGGGGAACTACCCAGTGACCTAGCGGAGATTGCTAAATTTGTCTCGAGAATTTTTACATGGGTAGAGAGTATTGTCCAGCAAATCGAAGAAAAGCACAAGGAGCTCGAAAAGTTGATTATCAAGGCTCTAGAAGTCCTGCCTGAAGCAACAATCGAGGCCAAAGAAAAGAAACTACAGGAGCTCAAGGAGGAAAAGGAAAGATTAGAAAATGAAATATCTAGGTTGCAGAATGAAAAAGGCAAACTAGAAGGAAGAATAAACGACTTACAGCAAGCTTTAAGCATGCTTGGCGAATCGGACACATGCCCCGTTTGTAAAACAAAGTTAACACCAGAACATAGAGATAAAGTAAAGTCTGAAATGCAAGAAGAAATCAGAGGTCTAAAAGAAGAAATAAGACAAAAAGAGAAAATGCTCATAGAAGTATCGAGACAATTATTAGAAGTCGAAAAGAGAATTGAGCAAGTATCAAAGGTAGACATAGAACGTATTGAAAGATTGAAAAAAGAAATAGAAGAAAAGAAAAAAGAACTTGCGGAGCATTACAAAGAACTGCAAAGAATAATAACAGGACTTAATGATATTGAAAATGATATTAGGTCAAAAATTTCAGATATTGAATCAAAGATAAAGGAGATCGAAGAGAAACTCAATGAACTTATTAAAGAGATTGGGCATAAACTTGAAGATCCAGAAAATGAACTGAAGGAATTAAGAAAGAAAAAGGAAGAATATGACCGTCTAAAGCCAATTGCAGACAAATATGAGGAACTGCTTAAAGATCTCAAAGAAAAACAGGAAGAATTAGAACAATTAGAAAGGGAAAAATGTAAACTTCAAGAAGAAATTGAAAAACTTGGATACGACAAAAAACATCATGAGGAAGTTAGAAAGAAGCATGAAGAATTATTAAGACAGTTTGAAAGAACTAAGGCTGAACTTGAAGAGAAAAATAATTCATTGAAAAAGAAGTTGGAAGAACTAAACGAAGTGAAAGAGAAAATAAAAGAACTCGAAGAAAAACTCAATAATCTCGAAGCAGAGTTAGATAAGGTTAAAAAGTTCATAAATGATTTAGAGCGTATTAGGGCCGCATATCACAAAGATGGGGTTCAGAAGCTCCTTCGTAAAAAGTTTGCTCCAGCATTATCAGAGCTGGCAACAAATTACATTGAGAGTTTCAATATGGACATAACAGACATTTACCTTTCCGAGGACTTTGATATTTCAGTTACTAAAAACTCTGTAGAGGTTCCAATATCTCTCCTTAGTGGTGGTGAGAAAGTTGCTGTAGCTCTTGCGTTGAGGTTGGCGATTGCGAGGGTTCTTGCAAGAAGGCTTTCAGTGATAATAATGGATGAGCCAACAACACATTTGGATGAAGAAAGACGGAGAGATTTAGTAGAAATTCTCGGAAAGTTCTTTAAAGCTGAGAATACAGTGCCACAAATAATCATTGTAACCCATCATAGAGAGCTTGAAGACGTGGCAGATACAGTGTACATTGTCCAAAAGGTTGATGGAATTTCAAAAGTTGTTGAAAGCTCTCCTTTGTAAGTTTCTTTAAATTTTTAAGTTTCTATCTGGACTTTAACGTGAATTTTGACCCAAGTCGCTAATCTAAACTAATGTTTAAGCTAAATAAACTCCAGCTCTCTACTTAGCGGTACAAAGATGTAGTGCCTCAGTATTAGTCCTTCTTTTGGATGTTTTTCAACAGTAAGTGTGAAATTCAGTTCAAATAGTGCTCCCTTGCTCGATAAAGCTTTGCTGATGATTTCATGTAGTTCACTTTCAGAAAATTTTCTCACTTCATTTCCTATGAGTGTTGGCTTGCTGATGTCCAGCAGATTCTTCACTGTCCCATGTTCTCTTATTTTTCCCATAATACTCAAAGCATTTACTGGAGTTAGTTGAACTTTTGAAATAGCTATTGCAGTATTGGCCCAAGTTTTAATCACTTTGCCGATTTCATCTTCTATGGCATAAAATGTCTTTTCAAAGTTGATTACTAGCTTGTCAGCGGTAAATGAAAGAACTGGCCGTTAAAAAATTATTTATGAAGCAATAATGAGATAATTCATGGCAAGCTGAGACTTTCTTGGAACAATTAAACTGCCTGCGATAATCTGGTAATAAGATGCTACTATGCCATAATCCCTGTTGGGTGTTGCCACCCTCTTGCATGACCCACCCTCATCAATTCCAAAGAGTTTTCGTTGCTTTGGAGTTAACACTCTGAGGTCATAGTAAATCTGCTTATAGTACTTCCACAGTTCACTGATCCTCAAGGCATCGTAATGCATGTTATGGACATCTCTAACAGGACTATGGCCCATTATCTTTCTTCCAGCCGTCAGGACACGGTCATTTGCAATACCCTTAGCCTCGGCTTGTCTTCTCCACTCCTGCGCAAATATTTTTCTGAAAAATTTTAGCTCGAACTCATGAATTCCGTCAGAAACTTCAAACTTCATGATCTCGCGGTTTTCTTTGATAATCTTGTGAAGGAAGGTGTCTTTAAAGTACTTCTTATTCTGGTGTATGAAAAGATAACCACCTCTATCCTCTATTTCCTTTCCGTACTTTGTGAGATAAAACTTCAATGCAAGCTCAGCCTCTCTTGTTAGAAAGGCAATCTTAAAATAACCTGTCGCATTTCTGAGTCTTCCTTCCTTTGTTTTACTAGCATCAAACTTGACTTGATGCAACTTGATGTTGATCATGTCAACGGTTGTTTGGGCGACCTCACTTACTCTCCTACCTGTCGAGAATAACAGCAATGCAAAGACTACTGCTTTTACATATCTACTTTCCGAGAGCTTTCCACTTTCAAATAGCTTTTCTAACCTAGCAAAGAACTCCCGAGCATCTTCAATTGTTACATCAGGGGTGTCATCTTCCAATTTTGCTATCCACGCATCTTTTGTTTTTCTAAGTGGCGCATCTAACACTTCAATAACCTTCGCTGGCGCCCCCAAAAGTCTTAGCATCATCTTCACGTATCTCATCCGCTTTAACTTAGCAGACTCCCCATAACCTGCCCGAGAAAGTGCATCTACATACTCACGCAAGATGTCTTCCGATATTTCATACACTTCAACTTTCTCAGGAGCTTTTGGATTTTTTCCTTTAACGAGTTCCCCTGTCTTAGTAAAGTGCAAGAACTGCCAAATGTAGCGTTCAATTTCTTTTCTTGATGATTCTGAAAGTTCTTTTGTATGGTCTGCCAGTAGTTCTTCTATGTCTTCACTAGTGAATTTGTATTTAACATTGTTACCTTTGTACCGGAGCCATATGGTTTCACTAGCCATTCATGGCTCCCACCGTAAGTAAATTTGCAAAAAGGGATTATTAAACATAGCGGAAGACTAAAATAAGTGAAAAGAGGTATGTTTAAATACCAGTCCTAATTGCTTGAATTTCCTATTATCTTGCACTAAGTGTACCATCTTAAACTTGAGTCATGACTTTCAGAGAAACTCCTTGTGGTAAAACAGTAAAAACTTTAAAAAGCACTGATTTGTTTCATTATTTGGGAAGTTTAAGATGTCGCCTAAGAGTAAACAAGCAACAATACTTGAGTTTTTATCTGTAAAAGGAAAAGACAAACAACAGAAAACAATCAAGTCTCAACCATTGATGAAATCTTCTGAACCAGAAGAAGAAAGTTTTCCTCTCGTAGAAGTTGATTCGGAATGGAATATCATTAGAATAAATCCTGAGATTGCCAAATCTCTATTTGCAAAAACCGTAAAAACTTACTATGGATTAGGCAAAAATTATGTCGCAGAGAATTTACTGCATGACGAAGAGAAAGTTGAGTTTCTAAGAAGAGTCTACGAACTTTTCCCCTACAACTATCTTGCAAAGTCAGAAAATGGAATTCCCTACTACGAGTATTACTCAACAGCAGAAAACATTGACGCTGACATAGTAGACCATCTCCAACTTATCAAGATTGGCGAATATCATTGGGAAGAGCTTGATCCACACATAGCTGTGCGTTTAATCACTGCACACATTCGCTCTTCTTTCGGGGAGTTCTTAAAGAACAAACTATCCTCAAGAGAATTGAAGGATGTATGGATAAGACTTCCAAAAGGGAGAGAGCGTGTATCATTGGAATTCGTGAAGAAATTTGAGCTTGGAACATTAGGGTACTCAATAGAAGATGGAGAAATCTGGATGGCACTTAGACGGCGCTCAAGTGCTAGTGCTGTACTACTTGCAGACTTTCCCCCTAAAGTTCTCGAATATGTTATGATTAAGCTAAAGAAGCTGGCCGAAGAAGCAGTAAAGCAAGACTACAGAAAAGTGAGGATTTACAGCGAGACACAGCCGGGTTCTGGAACGGCGGCAGTTATTGATGTTATCATTGGACATGACAACGTAATTCGCTTTCTTGAAGAACATCCAAAAGGGGCTTTTCACGTGAAGAAGAGATTAGAGGAGCTTGGAAAAAGTCTTGATGATGTCAATTATCTACTCATAGGAGTTTATGACAACAGCATTTCTCTCAAAAGGGCACTAGAAGATGAAAATTGCCAGTACTACTTTACAGAGCACAATGCTTATCTTGTTCTAACAACTGAGGTCCAAAAGGAGCTATTTGGAAGAATTGTAGATGATTGGAGAGGAGAGATTGTTGAGGAATATCGGGAAAAGCTGAACGAAATAACAACTTCAGGAAAATTATTTAGTCAAGTCTCCGGAATCAAGGGAATCACTGTAAATATTCGTGAGAATCTTCTTGTAAGAACCCTTAAGGGGGAAATAACTGTCAAAGATGTCAAGGATATTATGAGAGATGAGTCAATATTCCTCAATCTCCTTCCAATTTCTGAAAAAATTCTCAATGAAACAAAGAGACATAATCTCAGATTGCTTATTTTCTACCCGAAGAAATTTGATGAACGCATTAGGAAATCAATATTTCTCGATCAGATAGAAAGACTAAGAAATGGATTATTATCAAACTCATTTTCCAGCGTTGATGAAGTTGATCTTATTCCAGTTAGTAGAGACAGATCATTGGACTACCACAAGACCATGCTTGAGGCTGGGTTGGATAAAGTTAGAGACTACACTCTCGCAACAATTATTTTTCCTGAGCAGTACAACAAGCGCGATCTTGAGCTGAGAGAGTTTTACAACTGGCTTAAAAAAGAGTTTTATGACGAGACAAAGCCACTTGTGTTTCAAGGAGCTAGAGTTGAATCTGTTTTTGGAATGTACAAGCGATATGCAGTGCCTAATATTGTTCTTCAAATGGCGGCTAAGCTTGGTGTCTATCCATACAGTCTTGAAACGAGTAGTGGATATGATTACATAATTGGTATTGACTACACGTATTGGCACGAGAGAGATGCTGTATCAGTTGGTGGTGGAGCTGTCGTTGTTAGCCCATCCGGTTTGATAGAAGGCATTTATCCGATAGCAATACCATCTAAAAGGGAATCATTAGATATGAAGGAGATACTCCAAGAATGGTTCCTAAAGACTGTTCAGAATAATCCAGAGATCATGAAGCAAGGAAGAGTTACGGTGCTGATATCCAGAGATGGTATGGTTCCAAAATATGAGAGGAACAGAATCCAAGAGTTTCTCTGCGAGTATTCAGATGAACTTGACATGACTATTGAAGCTGTGGAAGTTAGAAAAAGGATTCTCACTAGGATCTGGTCATTGGATGGACCAAATACCTTCTATTCGCCAGTTAAAGTTGGCAACTACACTTACTACATGGTCAATGCTCACGCTGGCTATCCTCTCAGAAGAAAAGAAAGGAAGATTTATTACTCAAAGCCCTATCTAATTGGGAGTCTTTATCGCTTCCAAAGTGGTAAAGTGCAACCTATTCACGGTAGTGCAAGTAGACATCTTGTAGAGTCATTAATTCGTCTTCAGAAAATCAATTACACTACGACAAAAATGGACAACGTGAGATTGCCTCTCCCAATAGACGTCACTCATAAGCTAATAAATTTCATCAGAGACGTTAACATGAGGGTAAAAAGAGTTGGAATTCCAAACAGCCTCTTCATGGCTTAATTCTTAATTTTTTCTCTTGAGTCTCCATAAAATACCTCTTACTCACGCCATTGGATAATTAAAAAACAAAAGCGACAGCTAAAATTACTTGTTTTCAGCGTTTAGTGTTAGTGTAGCAATTTTGAGTTCCGTTTTAGTGCTTCTTAATGTGTTAAGGATGATGTTCATCAGGTGGGTAACAAAATTTGATCTGTCGAAACTATGAGGTGTAATATTCTTCAGAGGATCCTTTGAAAACATGTCCCATGACCCCTTAAGAAATCAAACTTCCCACCAATATTGTAACTTCACAACAGGCCTAGCAAAATTGGCTGATAGAAACCTTAATTAACATCAAAAAGCTTAGATTAAAGGTGAGAGCCCCGTGAGGTGGCAACCAATGATAGAGAAAAGACAAATTTCGAACTTCGAACCAAGCGACCTAGGTCGCAGGTCTAGAACAGGTTTAAAGCTTTTGTTGTATTCACAGTAACATCTACAACAAATATTTGAAGAACCTCTCAAACTCCCAGTAAAAGAAGGATTCGTATTGTTATTCTCCGTAAAGTGGAAAGACCCGTCTATGATGGAAAAACAAATCGCAGAAGGATTCAAAAGTTTAACAACTCCCCCATAACACGTTAATTTTTAAACGAGCGTAAGGGGTTACAAGAATGCACGAGTTCGATAAATCTATCTTCAAATTTCTCATGAGCTCAGGTGGAACTATTGCAAGCAATTTAAAGCCCTATCTGAGTCTTGCTCTTGAAATCTATGGGGTATTTGAAATTATCTCCAAGTTCATTCAATGGAGAAGGGAAGTAGAGAGAAAGAGGCGGCTTAGAAAGTCGCTTGCCAGTACATTCCAGAAAAAGTTAGACAAAGCAAAAAGGGATTTAGAACAATTGGCAGATGATATTGCTTATGCATTCGGGGCACTGTTTATGTACTCTACAGCAATACCACCTTTTGAACCAAAAGAGAAAGCTCAGAGAATAGTGAATCAAATTGAAAGAGATTACAAAGAGATGACAAAGAGCATGTATGAACTTATGAAGCTTGTTAGGAGGCATAGAAACATGATTATCGATGCTCTTGATTTGGATGAAACCCAGATTTTATTGTTGGATGGCTTAGCTACTGCGTTTAAAAATGAAACCCCAGATATTGAATCTCTCACTGATTATCTACCTCTTATCGTAGAAGAGATTCAGAAGAGCAAGAAGGAAAGGCAAATTTTTAGTCAAGAGTTGGGCAAGCAACTTGGAAAATTTAACTCCACTTATGGTTTAGTTACCATAAATCACGCTCTCGGAATTAACCGGCAATACAAACAGTGCTTTAAAAAAGCAGCCAGACATGGGATTAGGGAATTCTTACGGAGATTTAATGAATGCCGTACAAGACCCAAGCAAAAGCACCTCCCTCCTAAAAAGAAATGAATAGGATAGGAAGCAATAGAAATCTCAAATAAATGAACCCCCATCATTAGTGATTGGGTATTCACATCCACAGAATTTAAATAACAACCAATAATTTTTTATTGGTTGTTATTCAAAATGAATATCATGAGATCAATTACCCAAATACTCCTGGCTGAATTTGGGGGCAAAGTCATTACAAAGGAAGAGCTGGAAAAGTTTTCCACTTATTTGAAAGTAAATGATGTAGATTACCTCGTAAACTATCTCATTCAGTATGGCTACATCATAAGAATTCTAAGGGGACTCTATTATGTTAAAACTCCCATTGAATTCTCTTTTAAGAGCTCTCCCACAATTTACAAACTCCTCTCATTGGGGATGAATAAGATAACGAAAAACTGGTACTTTGGCCTCTTCACAGCATTAGTTCTAAATGGATTAACTCACGAGCACTACACTACAATCTTCATAATCAACGACAAGATCGCAAGGACAAAAATCATTCACATAAATGGAACTCCCGTCAGAATAATCAAAACCAAAAGAGAGCTATTTAACTTTGGAATAATCGAAAAAGATGACATGAAAATTTCTGATTTAGAAAAAACACTTTTAGATTTCCTCTACTTTGGAAACTATGGGACAATTTCAAAAGAACTGGCTTTAAGAATCTGGAGGGAATACAAAGATAGTGCAGATTGGAAGAAGTTGAAGAAGTATTTGGAGAAATATCCGGAGTCCATTGCAAAGGTGGTTGATGATGTTGAATAATGAACTTCTCTTCAAAATCAGGGAGAGTGAGAGGAAAGGCTTTGCCAATTTTGTTTCCAAGAAGGTTGGTATTAAAAACGTAGACATGGTTGAGTGGGACTACATTATTCACACCATCCTCAAAGAGCTTAAAAAAGACCCTCATTTTAGAGAAAACTATGTTTTCAAAGGTGGGACATACTTGGTTAAATGTCATCTGGGCTACTACCGCTTTAGCAGGGATTTAGATTTTGCCTATAGAAACAGTGAAGAACTCCAAGAGATGTCAAGGAGTAAACTCAAGAAATTTCTAAGTGAAGAGACGGGAAGAATTGCTGAAACACTGAATTGCATTGCAAGAGACTTGGGATTGGAGTTTTACTACAGAGATCATAACGACTTTAACAATCACCGCTACTTTAGCTTTTTGATAGGGCCTGGCTGGTTTAGAGAAATAATTGCCTATTCCCCAGCGGGAGAAAAGATAAAACTGGAGTTCAACTATGCTGAAAAGTTCGCATTTAAACCCAAAACAGCAAAAGCACACACTCTTCTGTCATGGAAAAAGGCAGAATTAAAAGTTAGGGATTATGAGAAATACATTGAGTTCTTCGGGAATCATTATCCCATTAGGGTTTCAGCATATCCGGATAAGGAAATTTTGATTGAGAAAGTGAGGGCTATTCTAACAAGGAGAGAATTCAAACTGCGTGATTTGTATGACCTTTACAAACTCCATCAGGTTAAAGGGCTGAAAATTAAAAAATATGAGAAGCAAATAATAATGAAGGTGAAGAATTACATCAGCCTAAGCAACAATGCACGTGAGAACCTCTTGAAGACCCTTGAAGAACTCAAGCGAGAGGACTACTTGAATGTGCTCAAGCCAGAAGTTGAAAAAGATGCTGTCCTTATTGTTGAAGAATTTGACAAGGATAAGTTCTTTGAGTTTGTAGAATCTCTCAGGAAAGAATTGCTGGAATTAATTGAATCAGAAGGATTTGCAGCCCTCATTAAAGAGTGGTAACAAAAGACTTCAGGTCATGTAACCCCCTTGAAAATCGAACCATCTACAGCTCTTAGATCATTTTTGATCAGGGCATGAAAAAGACTTATTAATATCAAAGAACACATTAACAGGCTGAAAACTTTCCGTGGTGGCGGCCATGCAAAGACGAAAAAATGGTTCGAACTTAGAACCTGAGGGATGGGTCACGGGACACAAAAATGGTCTCGCGACCCATTATGAAGAAGCGCCAGAAGAGAAGTTTCCAGCCAATGGGCTTGAGTTCTTCATGGAATTGTTCGGTAGGGCTATGGGAGCAGTGTTTAGAGAAATTGCAGAGCTCTATGGTAGCCCCGCGGGGATTCGAACCCCGGTCGCGGGATCCAAAGTCCCGCATGCTTGGCCGCTACACCACGGGGCTGCCCGATAGATTGAAGTGAGGGTGAATTTATAAACCTTACCTTTATCCCTATTCCAAAGAGATCAAAAAAGTTTACAACAAAACTCCGGAGATCAAAAGATAATCTCTTCCTCCCCAACCCCCAAAGAGAACTCCGAAAGTACTTTATCAAAGTCGCTCTCCGCGGTAAATATGAATCCACAAGTGTCGCACTTTAATGCAGAACCTTCCACTCTGAGCGGGGAAAAGCATATGGGACATCTGTACTCCTTCTCCTCCAGCTCTCCAAAAACTTCATCAAGCATAACCAAAATTTTCAGCTCATTTTCCCAATCTTCATGAACCATTCCCCAATAAGGAATTGATATTGGAACCTTGTCTTCTAAAATCAGGGCATTTATTCCAATACTCCTAATCTTTGGAGGTAGTTTTTGTGCAGGCTCAATTGAAACAACATCTTGGTCATAAAATTCAATGTGCTGAGCTCGAATTGTTATACCAGAAGAGAGCCTTTTGTTCAGAGGATAAAGCTGAACAAATAGAGCACTCTCTGGCTCAAAGTAAGCGGTTAAGCCGAGGTTTTTCTTCGTGAAAAAATAAACATAGGTTTCATCGTCAACATTTTCTCCAGCCAATGAGAATCCAAGCTTAGCCAAAGCCCTTTTCAAGAAGAGAGGCTTAGGAAAAGAACCTCTAATCAAGAGATGCTCTCCTATCCAGCCGGCTAAAGGCATTGAGTATCCTATAAAATACTGCCTCTGCACGCGAAGATAAGCAATGCTTGGAATTAGCTTCATAACAAAGATAAAAGGGTGTTAAACTTTATAGCACTTTCGCTAAGCTCCAAAGAACTCATCTAAGCTGACGACCTTCTTTTTCTTCTTGGGTTTATGCTTCTCGGACTTTTCGGGTTTATGAGCCTGCATTTTAGTAAGCTCTCTTTTCTCAACTTTTTTGGGAGCTTCTACTTTCTTCTGGACTTTCCTCCCATTTCCATGGAACTCATCAAGATAACCATTCTTGGTAACAATTTTTCCAGTTCTCTCAGCAATCATTCTGTCGCAGATGTCATTCGTGTTCAATGCTAACAGAGTTCTCTGGGTTTCAGGGAAGACATTTGCAAATAGACTCTTAATGTCCTTTTCCGTTAAGCATATCCTTTGCCGCGTGTATGTAAGGACATCGTAATTAGTAACTAACAATTTTGCTGTGGGAAGGTACTTTTCAATTGCCCCCTTGCTGACCGTCAGTACTATCTTTCCACCACATTTTGGACACTTCCCGCTTAATGGAGGTCTCCTATATTTGGTGTTACACTTAACACATCTAAACTCCTGCCTTGTGAAGCTCCTTAAGTTGCCTCTCAAATCTGGAATTAGATGAGAGTTAATTATCGTCTCAGCCACATGATGCTCGTTAACTGCTCTGATTTTTTCAGCTAAAGCCAACTGCTGCCTAACTTTTTCCTCCATATCACCCAGCTGCTTGTATTTGCTCAGCTTTGGTCCAAGAGCAATGTCATCGGTGTCATGGGTGAACTTTAACCCTTCATACATCTCCGGCTTTCCTAATCTGTCTTCAACCCTTTCAACAACTCCAACAAGTTCTTTCGGAGATTTAAGTTCATACGTTGCTTCATAGAATTCAAGCGGATAATAACGGGCAATGTCCATATTGTGGACTTCGCTGTCAACTTCTCTTGGATCAAGCCTCGTAGTTACGACGAGAGGAGCATCCATTTTGCCTCCACGTTTTTCTGGCAAATAAAAGCGAGAGAAGTTCAATAGTGCATCAAGTAGAAGCATGACAGCGTCCTCATCTCCGTCACAATTTGAAGTAGTAATATTATCACTAACAATGACCGTATGATACTTGGCTACGCTCAATGAATACACCCACTCTTCAGGGGGTTTAACGTACTCCACACGGCGGACTCTAACAAGAATGCCCATCTCATTAGCCCTACGATATGGTTGGAACTTGTGATTCGTCCATGCATTAACCACAGAATTCTTACGCTCACTAATGAAGTCAATCTCCTCAAAGAATCTCTTTGCTTGAATTCCATAATAATCGAGTCTGTAAACAGTGGAAACAGGGACCCTTCTGCCTCTGTGCTCATGGTATCTTTGGACGATATTGCCTGGTCGGGAGTTTGCGTTTTTGTCAACCCCCCAACTTGCGTAGAGATTGAATTTTGCTATCATCAAGGTGTCTATATCCTCAAGGAGAGGCTTGTTGACGCTATAAACAACAATCATAGGTCTGCTTTTGATCGCAGTGCCATCACCTTCAAAGTAAGCTTGAAGCAAGTGCCTAACCTTCTCCTTTGGAAGCTTGAAGACAAATGCCGGGACCCTTTTATCCTTAGCTCCTTTTCCAATCTTTAGAACTCTGGTGAAAAGCAGATAGATAACCCTTGAGCCAACAGTTATTTTCTCCCCACGCTCGTAGATTCCAAAGCCATCTCCGAAGGCTTTCCTAAGGGCACGTTTAATGTCCTCTCTAACCTCTTCATCTCCGTTTGAGAAGCTTATCTGATAGACACTGTCACTCTCTCTTGCGTAACCTTCTGCTAAATAGTAGCCTATAAGCCTAAGGAGAGGCCCTATTGGAACGAAGCGCCTGATTTTTACGTGATCGGGCTTAAAGCCAATGTAACAGTCAGGCACATCCTTAATCGAGAGACCCTTTTCTTTCAAAACCTCAAGGAGAACTGCCAAGGGTATGGAATTTCTCCTTATGTAGTCAGGATTAACTTCAGCACCGATTTTCATTAGCCATTCAGCTATTCCGCGAACCATTATCCGCTCACGAAGCTCCTTAAACTCGTCTTTTGAGAATTCCTCGAGCAAATCTATGCTGTCAATATCCTCTTCTGGAAACTCAATCTTAGGCACAAGAATTAAGTCACCTTCCTTTACTTCAAAAGCTCTCTTCTTAATAAACCTCCCATTTTCGTAGACAAGCACTGGATGATCAACCGTCGTTTCAAAACTCCTGCCCAGCTCAAGTTCAAATCTTATGAGGTGATCAGTCGAAGGCAGTTTAATCACATCTTCAATGTCAGTTAAAACTACTTTTCCACTCTCTTCGTCAAAGGAATAAACTTTGATATCTACTTTTGGCTTCTTTCTTACATATGCCATGTTTTCATAGCTTTCTTCTTCAAATAGCTCATACAGCTCTCTGAGCGTTATTCTCTGAGGCATGCCGTTGAGCTGAACAAGTATTCTGGTATCACCAGGGAAGCAGTTCCTCCTCTTTGCAGCATGATAATACGGATGGGCATAGCCCACAAGAGCATCAACAAACCCTATAATCCTTCCAATGATTCCAGCGGATGTGTGCGGAGCTAAGCCTATGACAAGATGGCCAATCAAATCTTCCATCTTCTCGACATTGTAGAACCTTGGCAATCCATAGAATCTCTCAAGCAAATCGTCTATGAACTTTGCAACCCTCACAAGATACTTTCCAGCCTCTTTAGAAAGGATAACATCCTGAACTTTGAGCTCAACTATTTGGTCCTCACTCACCAAGGGCTTTCCTTCAAAGTCATGAGTATATCCGAGCTCTCTTAACTTCTCAACGCTGACTCCAATCTCTCTCGGCTTGAAGTGAGTTATCGGAGCATCTGTTGCATCAAAACGAATCGTGCCATCCTTGAACACATAAACGTCATTCTTAGCCCTTAAAATTCCCTTCTCCAGGGGCTCTGGCACCTTATGTGCTGAGGTCATACCCATGACGCCCTTAAGCTTATCAAGAGTATTCACTCTCACATTCTGCATTGCCTGTTTTACAAGATGAGACGGATTTATGGTCTTTTTGACATAAGCCCTCATCTCAATGCCGCACTTTGGACAGATCGTTTCCTCGGTTGAGCTATAGTTACATTTTGGACATCTGTACAGCAGTTTAGCCTCAGCTCCACACACTGGACAGGTTGGGAAAATATCAATATGACTGCAGTTGGTGCACTTGAACTGAGCAATCTCAACTTCGGCTAATTTTCCTTCCTGTGCCGCCTTGTAGATGTCTCTTGAGCTACCCCCAGCCAAACCAATCGGGAAGAGGACGTGAACCGGTGGCTTCATCTTTCTCTCTTTAGCCTTTTCAGGTCTTCCCATTCTCGCACCAATCCAGCTTATCCCCCTGTCCCTGAGCTTTACTTCACTGACCTCATTGACTATGTCTATGGTAGTGTGGAATTCCTTCGGCTCAAATTTCTTCTCCAAGTTAGCCAATGGAGTAAGCAGAGCAGCACTCCAAGGATACTCAATGATTACGCTTTTATCTTCAACTCTGTGGGGCAGGCCGAGCAGTTCAAGGTAGCGCTTTCCTTTCCTTCCAAGCACTTCAAGATTTATTACAATCTTCTTGGCATATTTTGTTCCAAGGTACTTATCCCACTCAATCTCAGCATTGACAAGAAGGCTTTGAAGTTCAGCAACTTCTTCTGGCTTGAGGGTGTTCCAGTAGAGAGTGTAGTATGGATGGAGAGGAATGTCAAGAACCTTTGAGAGGTGTATTGCCTCCTCAACTTTAGGTCTAATTTTCAGAGGGTCTTTCAGAAGCTCTGCCAAGAATTCTGGTTTTAAATCGAGATAATCAGCGGCTTCTTCAACTGCCTCTTCATCATTTTCAGCAAAGGGCTTGAGGGGAACTTCATATATATCTTCAACTGCTTTCACAAACTCCTGAATCCACCATTCTTCAACATAATTAGCTGGAAGTAAAGTTTGATTGTTCTCTACAAAATCTCCAAAGGCTATAATTGCATCGCCCAAGTAGAGTATTTCCTCGACTTGATCCCTAATCTTTAAAGCAAGATAGTAATCATCAACCCTAATGACGGAGCCATCCTTGAGCTTAACGATTGGACCTTCGGCTGTTGTAGCAGGGGTAACGATACAGCCCTTTCCCGGCCTCTCAGTCTTCATCTGTGTACCCACAGCCAAGAATTCATCAACAAGAATCATGACGGCAGGATTTATGCTCCAGGTTGCAAATCCGCTCACCCTCGAACGACCATATCTTAAACGGAAGCCACCATTCTCTGATGGTTCTGCAAATAGCGGTCTTCCACCAATAATTTCCTTTGTGTATTTGTTGTTTGGAGCAATGTTAGCTCTGAACCTTTCATAAAGTTCATAGTAAAAGCCTTTTTTGACCTTTACAGAGGTTTGTACCTCAGCCTTTTCCCCCTTTGATTTTTCAGCTTTCTCTTCTGTCCCTTCCTCTGTTTTGCCCTTCTCCTTTGCCTCAACAAATTCCTTGAGCCAGCCCCAGCCTTCAATGCCCATTTTATCAATGTATTTAACCAGCTTCTTCGCCTTCTGAAGAACACCTTCTGCCAAAACGAGAATCGCTCCACCTCTGAGCTGGTTTGTCTCAACTCCCGGAACGTCTCTATGAGAAACCTCAACGTCATCAGTCGCTTCACCGGTTATCTCAACCGGAATATTCTGCATAGCCAATCTTACCTCATCTGCCGAAGGGTGATATTGCAAACGGGTAACGGCTCTGTGATACAAATCAACTTCTTCAACCATTCTCTCTATGTGCTTCTCTGTGGGTTTAAACTTATCCAATCCAAGTTTTTTCCTAACGTAATCACCAACGAGAACACTTAACGCCTGAGCAGTTCCACCAGAACTTCTGATTGGCCCAGCGTAATAGAGGGCCAAATACTCCGTCCCATCTGGATTCTTCTTGATCTTAACCTGAGCTATACCTTCAATCGGAGCAGAAACTATACCTTCTGTCAGAATAGCCAGTGCAGTTCTAACAGCCTGCTCCGCCAGCTTTTCTTTGCTGTCAAACTTTCCGAATTTACCTTCAATGATCTCATCAACAATTTTAAGGGCGGCAAGCTCTTTACCATACTCTCTCGCAAGCTCTCTAATCCTCTCGGCAACACCTTTTGGACCAACCAAGCTTTCTACTCTACCTGCCATGTCCGTTGCTTGGGGAATTTCAACATCCCTGACGGGATCTTTTCCCTGGGCTCTCGCCTTCTTAGCTATCTCATAAGCCTTATCAATTTCTTTCTGCAACATTTCAAAATACGCTTTCATCTCTTCGCTGTAAAGCTCGCTCATTCACACCACCTGCTGAAGTCAACAACTGTCTTTAACCTTGCAGTTTCAATATCAATTATCGGAACCCTCGCTGGAGTTGGAACGATATTGACCATCTTCTGGAATTCAGTCTGGGCTTGCCAAGTGGCCGAGTTGATCAAAAATACACCGCGATAAATCTGATAATCAAGAACATGAACATGCCCCATTTGTACCAAATCCGGGACTTCCTCAATGACAAGCAGATCTTCTGGATCTGGCGCAATTGGAACTTTTCCACCAAACGTAGGTGCGACGTGCCTGAGCTTTAGCAGTTCAATCATCGGCTCAACGGGATGGAGATGGCTCTTACCAGGAATGTAGCTCACAACATCCTCAATACCCCTTCCATGGACGATTAAAAAGTCCCTGCCGTGGAGGTTGATAACGGCTGGATTGCTTATGATCACTGCATTTTTTAGCTCATAGAGGGGTTTTGCATATTCCCTGTAGAATTCAGGCTGGGGCAGAGCAGTTCTTGCAGCATCGTGATTGCCTGGACCAATGAACATGGTTATATGATCCGGAACATTTGCCAAGAGGTTTGCCAATGCTTCATACTGGTCAAATATATCGGGAATTGCAAGCTCATTGTACTGACCCGGATAGATACCGATACCATCAACAACATCGCCAGCAATTATCATGTACTTTATTCTGCTCACAATTTCCTCCTCTTCTCTGCTTTCAACGTTGCCATTGAGCCATTCAAGGAACTTCATGAACGCTTTTTCACAGAATTTTGTACTTCCAACGTGGATGTCACTTATCAAAACAGCATAAACCTTTTCCTCAAGGGGAGGCTTTTCTCGCTTGTAGAGTGGAACATCAGGCAAATAAAGCTTGCTTGCAAATAGGATTCCGCGTTTTGAATAATATCCTCTAAAAGCGACGACGCTGTCTGGAAGGACTTCAAATGCTTTCTTGTAATCTTCGTTATCACGCCCCAGGAAAACTTTAACAATGCCGGTCATGTCTTCAACTTCAAAGATAAATCCCTTTTTAGTTTCTCTCTTTGAATTGACAAGGCCAATGATCGTAACTTCCCCCTCAGGATTAATATAGCTAAGCTTTCCAATATCTATTACCCCACTAACCTCTGGATTTTCCCGCAGAATTCTTCTCAATTTTTTCAATCTACTTTTGAAATAGTTCTCATAAACCTTGACTACTACCTCTCCTTCTTTACCATTTGCATTCTTAGCTTTTGGAGGTTTTAGCTTAACATTTCTTACGTCGAATTTAATCTCATACTCCGCCTTTATCCTCTTTGCAACAAACTCAAAGCTTTCATTTGGCTCAACCTTAAAATCCTCATAAATCGAATATGCCCTCCTTTCTTCAGCTGGAATTTCCTCCTCTTCCAGTGGAACCAAGACTCCATAGTCCCCATAAACTGCCTTCATTTTGACACCATTTTCTTCATCACCGGCACCAGTGTACTCTTCAGGAGAAGGGGCTCCAGTGGAAATGAAACTCTCCCCCCCTTCAATTGTGGGTTCTTCTTCCACTATTTCCGTAGAAATGGTTTCAGAAACCATATTTTCCATGGGTTCTCCAGTGGAAATAGAGGTCCCTTTTTCTGATGGTAGTTCTTGGATATCATGAGCTATTTCAGTCTTATCAGATGCTTGGGGAGGAATTTCGACCATTTTGCCAAGTTTTGCCGTCTTTTCACCACCCACAGCACTCTGAATTGAGATTTCTTTTGAACCCTTAGAAATGCTAATTTCCATTGGAACCCCAGGTATAGAGGACGGAGTTTCTGCTTTAGTTTCCACTGAAGCTTTCGGAATGTATTTTGCAAAATTTTCCAGCGGAGATAACAACCCCTTAGATTCAAGAAACTCCTTGGCAAGCCTTTCGTCAATTACAAATGTATTTTTCGTTCGTGCAAATTTTATGAGCTCCGCCAAAGTAAAGTTCTTCCTATAATATTCCGAAAGAATAAAGTAAGCGGGTGGAGTGATGAGATAGCGATTAGAAAGCAGGTCCTTCACCAGCTCATTCATCAAAACAACCTCCTCTGCCGAGCAATGCTTACAGTGAGGAGAGGCTGAAGGGAATAATCAAAGCGATAGATGTTCTTAACTTTATATGGAGTGACGTTTAGTCTTATTTCTTTTGTCCGCCCATATCTCCCCTTGCTAACCACTTTAGCATTGATGATGCCCAACATGTCGAGCTCATTTATTAGATCACTGACCCTTCTCTGGGTTAATGGCTCAATATCCATGTAATCACAGAGCTCTTTATACACAGCATAGACATCACCGGTGTTTGCTGGTAATTCACCATTTTCATCAAGAAGAACTATGGCATAAAGGAGAATTTTTGAGTGTAGTGGGAGAGTCTTAATAACTTCCTCCATGGTATCCTGCTCAATCTTCTCCTGAGCCTTCCATACATGCTTTTCAGTAACTTTTGAAGCCCCTTCCCTCTCAGCAATTTCGCCACTCACTCTAAGCAAATCCAAAGCTCTCCTTGCATCTCCGTGTTCTCTTGCTGCTAAAGCTGCACAGAGAGGAACAACGGCTTCATCAAGGACATCTGGATAAAATGCCTCTTGGGCTCTCTGCATCAATATATCCCTAAGCTGGTTTGCATCATATGGGGGAAAAACAACCTCCTCTTCGCTTAGACTCGAAAGAACCCTTGGATCAAGGTAGTCCTTAAATTTCAGATCATTTGAAATACCAACAATGCTGACTTTTGCATTTTTTAACTCACTGTTTATTCTGGTCAGCGAATATAGAACGTCATCTCCACTTTTTTTGATGAGCTTATCAATCTCATCAAGAACTATTATAACAAATCTCTCCTTTGCATCGATAATTTGCTTTAGCTTTGCGTACACCTCATCTGTTGGCCATCCAACCAATGGAACCTCAAAACCACTTTCATGCTTGAAATGATTAACTATGTTTGCGAGAACTCGATACTGAGTATCGACAATCTCACAGTTGAGATATA
The DNA here is from genome assembly GCF_000151105.2 of Thermococcus barophilus MP. Taxonomy (NCBI): domain Archaea; kingdom Methanobacteriati; phylum Methanobacteriota; class Thermococci; order Thermococcales; family Thermococcaceae; genus Thermococcus; species Thermococcus barophilus. The sequence goes on from NC_014804.1 coordinate 1,671,410, forward strand.
TAACATCAACAGGAACATTATACTTGCGAGATATTCTCTTTAGTTCTTCAGTTACAAATTTTACGGTAACTGTTTTACCAGTGCCCGTTTTTCCATAGACAAAAACATTGGAGGGTGTTTCTCCTCTCAACACTGGAACCAGTATATGTGCCAATGCCTCTATCTGTTCCCTCCTGTGCGGCAATTCTTTTGGAGTATAGCTATGTCTAAGGACTTCTTTATTTTTGAAAATCTTTTTTGCATTCAAATATTTTTCAAAAATCGAATCAAGATATGTCTGTTCATTTTCCCTTCTTTTTTCCATTTCCCTGACCCTCCAGTGGAAACATAGCCCCCATTTATAAAGGCACTTCCCATTTAATGCATTTATACATTACATTATGTTATATTATTGCTGATTTTTAGCTTATTCTGGAACATTTTATTCCCAGATGTGTTCTCATGAAAGCATTTTCCAGAGGAAACATAAGATGCAGAGGAAGCAATACGATAATATCTTTTGGGGGTATATATGCTTTATTGGGCAAGTTTTTGTAAAAGTTCATTAAGAGTCCACCAAAATATTAATGAACAAGTAAATTAGAAAATGTAAAATTCAGATATAGCCAATATCAATCCCCTTCTTTTTAGATATGCCTTGCGATCTGAGTATCTCATCAATAAACTTCTCTGCTTCTTCTTTTGACATCCCAACTTTAACAACCAAGAACTTGATTAAATCATCCCTTGTTGCACCACGTTGGATTCTGTCAATAAGCATCAGGACTATTCTTTCAAAAACAGCTTGAGCAAAGTCTTCTTCCACTTTAAGTGCTCTTACAAGTTCATTTATTCCAATGAGTAAAGCAGTCAGAGCATCGTTAAACTCTGCTTTCCCAAGGGTTTTTCTGTCAAGATCAACCCTAAGGATAATTTCATCATTAATGCCACTTAGCGTGAATTTCAATAGATTTATTTTGTCATTTAGGACAAGCATTGCATGATATATCTTTAACCGTTCCTCTAAAGGGAGTGCCGTTGTTTCCAAGCCAAATGGCACCATCAGATGAACGAACTCCTCACTGAACAGTATGTTGAGCACAAAAGGCATTTTTGGGTATTCTGCAATATAAAAGTGCTCTTCAATTTTCTTAACATTCCACGGCAGATCCACAATGTCCTGAGCATCATCCCTTCCTTCCCTCAGCCACTGAATGACTTGTTCCTCCACAGGAAATCACCAGAGAAATATTAGCATTTGTCCTTTAAAATATAATCGTTCCACAGGAAAGGAAACTGTTAGATGCGCAATTTTAGACATTGGGTTTTGATATTTGCAAACGATTGGATGGTAGCAGTTGTACATTTCAAATGGAAGTAGAATGAACAAGATTGTTCATTAAAACATGTGCATTGGTGAAAACATGTGAACATCATGTTAAATAGAAATTTTTAACAACCATTCAAGAAATTAACACAATGTATCCCCCAGGGAGTTGTATTTCCAGTGGAGACTGGCACAACACCTTTCCATTTTTATTGTTTTTGGTGATAAACACTCCCACTTTCTATACACGTCATGGTATATAAACTTATCTATGAACATTGTTCATAAATTATAATGAAAATTAGTACATTACTATGAAGATGTTATCCACTTCTTAAAAATAACATGAACACATGATCAATGTACTATGTAAAAACTTTTTTCAGAATTTGTTGTCATTGTATGTATCCGCTGTGATTGCTGAGCCTCCAAAAGTTAGTTCCAGTGGAAATAAAACTCTGGGGGATCATTTCGATAAACATCTTAATAGGCTTTTATTTCCACTGGAACTATTTGGCATTCAATGTTCATAAATATTCACTGCTCCCCAACAACAGTTAGCGAGCCAACAAAACTGACTAGTTGATTACTATTGTCTTTTAACTGCCTCTTCCTAAAGAACCGGGAAGATTGCATGATACTATTAGTGTTGAGCGTTGGGCTAAGAGTATTCGTCAACTGACTTCCTTTACACCCCAAAGGGCAACTTTCAAAAGGAAAATAAAAAATAAGTTGCTAAGTTGCATTGAGCACTTTCTTTATATTCTCATAACGAGGAATAGTGGCTACGTAGATTTTCTTCGTAATATTGGTGGATGGAGTTTCATTTCCACTGGAAATTTAGCTGTTTAGGAATTCATTCGTCCAAAATCAACTTTACTTCTTTTGTATTTTTTATTTTGAAATACATGGAGCTTTTTTTGGAAAAAGAGAAAAGTATATAACCTCTTACATCTTACACTTACCAGTGATCATGCTTATGGGTGGTAATGATGGCGAGAAAGAAAAAGGTTGAGACTGTTGACGATGAAATAAAAGAGCTTGAAGAGTTTGAAGAGCTTTCAATTGATGCTGAAGTGGCCAAAACTTCAAAGAAAAAGAAAAAAGAAATCAAAACGCTCGAAGACTTGCCAGGTGTTGGTCCTGCAACTGCTGAAAAGCTTAGAGAAGCGGGATATGATAGCTTAGAAGCAATTGCCGTTGCATCACCAATAGAGCTCAAAGAAATTGCTGGAATAAGTGAAGGCGCTGCTTTAAAGATAATCCAGGCTGCAAGAGAAGCAGCTAATATTGGAACATTCATAAGGGCTGATGAATACTTCCAAAGGAGACAGACAATAGGCAGAATTTCCACTGGAAGCAAATCCCTTGACAAGCTACTTGGTGGGGGAATAGAGACCCAAGCAATCACCGAAGTTTTTGGAGAGTTTGGCAGTGGAAAGACCCAGATAGCTCATACTTTAGCTGTCATGGTTCAATTGCCACCTGAAGAAGGTGGTTTAAATGGAAGTGTCATCTGGATTGATACCGAAAACACATTCAGACCAGAAAGAATAAGGCAGATTGCTGAAAATAGGGGCTTGGATCCAGATGAAGTTCTCAAGAATATATATGTCGCAAGGGCATACAATACAAACCACCAAATGCTTCTTGTTGAAAAAGCGGAGGAGATAATCAAGGAGAAGCTCAACACTGACAGACCAGTCAAGCTTATGGTCGTTGACTCTTTAACAAGCCATTTCCGTTCTGAATACGTTGGTAGGGGAGCTTTAGCAGAGAGACAGCAAAAGTTGGGGAAGCATTTGGCTGACCTACACCGCTTGGCAAACCTATATGACATTGCGATATTTGTTACAAACCAGGTTCAAGCAAGGCCAGATGCATTCTTTGGCGACCCAACGAGACCAATTGGTGGGCATATCTTGGCCCACTCAGCCACACTCAGAATATACCTCAGAAAAGGCAAAGCTGGAAAGAGAATTGCAAGGCTCATTGATTCACCCCATCTACCCGAAGGAGAGGCAGCCTTCAGAATCACAGATAAAGGAATTGAGGATTAATTTCTTCCTTTCTTAATCCTTTTAAATGGTTCGATTTATTCTTAGTTGATGAGCATGAAAGTGGAAGCTAAGGTTGAACCCTCTCACGAAGAAATAATTGAAATTTTGGATAAAGCCCTCTCTGTTGAGGCTATCATAACTCTTTTTGCTTATTGTAGGGTATTCTATGAGGGGAGAGCCAAGAGTGAGCTTGGCCCCGGAGATAGGGTCATTATAATCAAGCCAGATGGCTCTTTTTTAATTCACCAGAAGAACAAAAGAGAACCTGTTAACTGGCAGCCGCCGGGGAGTGTTGTCAGCATCGTTCTTGAGGATGGGAGAATAATGCTGAGAAGTGTTAGGAGAAAACCGAAAGAAACCCTTGAAGTTGAGCTCATTAAAACTTATCTTGTGAGTTATTTCCAAGCAGAGGATTATGAGGAGCTGACATTAACTGGAAGTGAAGCAGAGATGGCTGATTTGATCTTTGAGAATCCCTCATTAATTGAGGAAGGATTTAAACCGCTCTTTAAGGAAAAGCCAATTAAACATGGAATAGTTGATGTGCTTGGAAAAGACAAACATGGCAATTTGGTTGTCCTTGAGCTTAAGCGCAGGAGAGCAGATCTGCATGCGGTCAGTCAACTTAAAAGATATGTTGATTCTCTGAGGGAGGAGCATAAAAATGTTCGTGGGATTTTGGTTGCCCCTTCTCTTACGGCTGGGGCTAAAAAATTACTTGAAAAAGAAGGGCTGGAATTTAAAAAGCTGAATCCACCAAAGCGTGAAAAGAGGAAAAAAGGCAAGCAGAAAACCCTTGATTTTCTCAGCCCATAGCCATTTCGTGAGGAAGCATCTCTCTCACTCTTGCTTTGATCAAATCTCCCTCCCTTCTGATTTCGATAACTTTTCCAAGTCCTACCAAGCGAAGCTGAACTCTGCACACCATCTGCTCTCTCTCATCACTCTCCTCCCATAAAATTCTCTGCTCCATCTTCTCCATCCTTAATATCTGGGCTATTATTCCCTCAGTCCCTTTTGTTATGTCTTGCAAGGTTTCGTATGTTAGAAATACCCTATCACCCTCCTTAAGGTGCTCAAGAACGAATACATTGCTTGCACTCCTAATTTCCAATGTGCGGTATGGATTCCTCAGTAATTGATCAAGGGTTCGCCTTGTAATTCCCGCCAAAATTAGGACTTCCATAGGCACCACCTCACAGATAAATGCTCTCATATTGCTTCTCTGCCTTCTTTCTTGCCATTTCCATCTGTTCATGCATCTTTCTGAGCTGCTCTTCAATCATCTCTGCCTCCTTTATGAGGGGCTCTGTGGATATCTCAATCGGTGTGAGCTTCTTGATAACCTCAATAACGTTTGCCGCTGCTCTTGGGTCGGGTCTGTCTCCGAAGGTCTCGCCAAGCAACACATATCCGTTAATCTTTTCTTTTGAAGCCTCCCATAAGAGCTTCCCGCTCATGCCCATTATTGAGCCATACTGGAGTATTTTAACCCCCAAACCTTCAAGCTCTTTGTTGAGATCCTCATTTGCCCCAACGCCCCACACTTCCATCTGTTCCTTGAAAAAGCCAATTCCCATTCCGCCAATGGAAATGAGCTTTTGGGCATTTGTTTCTTTCAAATAACTGATGATTTCTTTGGCTATTTCATTTACAAGAGTTGGTGGAACGTAGATGTCAGCAACGGCTATGATGAGGTTATCTTTTCCATAGAATCTCAAAGGTGGGTTGGGTTTTCCTTCGAGGATTAAGCTCATTGGCGGTATGAACGGACTCTCGATGTATCCAATCATCTCCATGTTGAGCTCTTTTGCCAAGAAGTTAGCGGCAATGTGTCCGACAAGTCCAATTCCCGGGTAACCTTCGATGAAAATGGGGTTTTCTATCTTTGGGAGAACTAACCTCACCGGCTTTTCCATCCTCTCACCTCAAGGCTTAGTTTGGCTTTCGAAGGTAATTAAGTTTTTGCCGCTAACTTGTAAATGCCGAAGTTAAAGTTTAAATAAACATAAATCGAAGATTAACAAGGTGATGTCCATGCCAAAGATTGGAATTATTGGCGGTTCTGGTGTTTATGGCGTCTTTGAGCCAAAAGAGACGATAAAGGTTCACACACCTTACGGAAGACCATCAGCGCCTGTAGAGATAGGGGAAATTGAAGGGATTGAAGTGGCTTTCATTCCAAGACACGGTAAAAACCATGAGTTTCCACCACATGAAGTGCCGTATAGAGCAAACATTTGGGCTCTTCACGAGCTTGGCGTTGAGAGGGTCATAGGAATTACAGCCGTTGGCTCCCTCAGAGAAGAGTACAAACCTGGAGACATTGTAATTACCGATCAGTTCATTGACTTCACAAAGAAGAGGGAGTACACATTCTACAACGGTCCCAGAGTGGCTCACGTTTCGATGGCAGATCCCTTCTGTCCAGAAATGAGGAAGATATTCTATGAAACTGCCCAAGAGCTTGGCTTCCCGGTTCATGAAAAGGGAACTTACGTTTGTATCGAAGGGCCTCGCTTTTCTACAAGGGCTGAATCTGCGATGTTCAGGCAGTTTGCCCACATAATTGGGATGACCCTCGTTCCCGAAGTGGTCTTGGCGAGAGAACTCGGAATGTGCTATGTCAACATCGCAACGATTACGGACTATGATGTCTGGGCTGACAAGCCTGTTGATGCTCAAGAAGTTCTCAAAGTCATGAAGGAGAACAACTACAAAGTCCAAGAAATCCTCAAGAAGGGCATTCCAAGGATTCCTGAGGAAAGGAAGTGTGGCTGTGCTGATGTGCTTAAGACGATGTTTGTTTGACTTCTTTTCTCTTTCCTTGTTGGCAAAAACCTTATAATTCTCCATTTATTAGACCCGTTTTAAAAAGAGAAGGTGATACCATGAGCATATTAATCAAAAATGGCTACGTGATTTATGGCGAGAATCTTGATGTCATGAAAGCTGATATCTACATTGAGGACAACAAGATAACTAAAATCGGTAAGAATCTCAACATTTCAGCAGATTATGTAATAGATGCAAAAGGAAAAGTGGTTTCACCCGGGTTCATAAATCTGCACACCCATTCTCCGATGGGACTCTTCAGAGGGTTGGCTGATGATTTGCCTCTTATGGACTGGCTTAAACACCACATATGGCCAAAGGAAGCGAAGCTTACAAGAGAATATACAAAAGCCGGAGCATATCTTGGGGCATTGGAGATGATTAAAACGGGAACTACTGCGTTTTTGGATATGTACTTTTATATGGACGCCGTTGCAGAAGTGGTTCTTGAATCTGGTCTTAGGGGATACCTCAGCTATGGTATGATTGATCTGGGTGAGCCCGACAAAACTGAAAAAGAAATTAAAGTGGCTTTGGAAACGATGAAATTCATTGAGAAGCTGAGCTCTGAGAGAGTTCAGTTTGTATTTGGCCCTCACGCACCCTACACCTGCTCAATAGCTCTTCTCAAAAAGGTTAGAGAGCTTGCCAATGAACACAAAAAGCTCATAACAATTCACGTAGCTGAGACGATGACTGAAATAGGTCAAATAACATCTCGCTATGGAAAGAGCCCTGTTGTTCTGCTCGATGATATTGGCTTCTTGGCTGATGATGTTATAATAGCTCACGGGGTATGGCTTGACAGCAAGGACATACACATTTTGGCAAGGCATCGCGTGAGCATAGCCCACAATCCTGCGTCGAACATGAAGCTTGCGAGTGGTGTCATGCCCATTGAGAGACTTTTGAATGCTGGGGTAAACGTAGGTCTCGGCACTGATGGAAGTGCAAGCAACAACAACTTGGACATGCTTGAGGAGATGAAAATCGCCGCTTTGCTTCACAAGGTTCACAATTTGGATCCAACGGTTGCAGATGCAAAGACAGTCTTTAAAATGGCAACTCAGAACGGTGCAAAGGCTTTGCGCTTGGATGCTGGTGTGATAAAAAAAGGTGCCTTGGCTGATTTAGTGATTATAGACTTTAACCAGCCGCACTTGAGGCCAATTAACAACGTTATAAGCCACCTCGTTTACTCGGCAAACGGCAACGATGTGGAAACGACAATAGTTGATGGGAAGATTTTGATGCTCGATAGAGAGGTTTTCACATTGGACGAGGAGAAGACTCTGGAAAAAGCTGAGGAAGTTGTGGAGAAGCTTGCGGGGTGAGATTGTGGAACTCCGCTTTAGAAATTTAATTTTTAAGATCGCTCAAGGTGATATAACTCGTTTTAGGTCTGAAGCCATTGTAAATGCTGCCAACAAGTATCTGGAGCATGGCGGCGGGGTTGCTTATGCCATAGCAAGAGCCGCCGCTGGAAACGTTCGGGAGTATATAAGGATAAGCAAGGAAGCTATGAGGGAGCAGATTGGGAGAGACTGGATTGAGCACGGGGAAGTCGTTGTAACTCCAGCTTTAAGGTTGGAGCAGTATGGGATTAAATACGTCATTCACACAGTTGGTCCTTACTGCGGCGGCAGATGGGATGAAGATAAGAAGGAGAAGCTCAAGAAAGCCATTCTCGGAGCTTTGAGAAAAGCCGATGAATTAAAAGTTAGAAGCATAGCTTTTCCAGCTATAAGTGCTGGAATTTATGGTTGTCCTCTTGAGGAAGTTGTGAGAACTTTCCTTGAGACAGTTGAGAAGTTTTCAGGGGAAGCAGATAATGTGAGGGAAGTCTATTTGGTGCTTTATTCAAGTGAGGATTATGAGAGGGCTTTGAAGGTGCTGGAAGTTGAGGGACGATTTAAATGAACTTAAAAAGTCAATCTACATTGTGGGTGGTGTTTTATCCCTTCTTATAATTGGAGGAGTACTTTCTGTTTATTCTAACAATGCCTTTGTTATAGCATCTTATGCGTTTTTTTGGTCTGGTATTAACTTTGCTCCTGTTCACATCTGCTTTCCAGAAAAGTTATCTTATTGTATTTTAAGTAGTTTAGTCAAGGAAAAAGTCTTAACATTCTTTTTCCCAATTTTCTCATGGTGATGCTTATGAAAATTGAAGATGTTTACATTTGGGATACCAACGCTAAGTGGCTCGGCATTTCACCGTTTCAGCTTATGGAAAACGCTGGTGCTGGAGTGGCAAGAGCAATAGAAGAAAAGTTTGGAAGAGGACTTAAAGTTGCAATATTCTGTGGAACTGGAAACAACGGCGGAGATGGCTTTGTTGCTGCCAGGCATCTTAGCTTTGAGAATGATGTAACTGTTTTTCTCGTCGGCGATGAAATAAAAATCAGAAGTGAGGAAGCTAAACACAATTGGGAGATCCTCAAAAAGCTTGACTTTGTAAAAATCAAAATCCTTAAGGACTCAAGCCAGATAAAGGGTCTCAATCTTGAAGAGTATGATGTCATCGTTGATGCCCTTCTCGGCGCTGGAACTAAAGGAGAGCCGAGAGAGCCTATACGCTCAGCGATTAAAAAAATCAATGAATATTCCGGAAAGGCTAAGATTGTGAGTGTTGACCTGCCAAGTGGCTATCCTTCAAAAGTTCAGGTCAAATGCGACTTTGCCGTAACTTTCCAGTGGGACAAAGAAGAGTTTGAGGGCTTTGAAAGGATTGTTGCCAAAATTGGCTATCCAAAGGAGCTTTATCACTTAGTTGGCCCAGGAAATGCAAAGTTTGCCTTACGGAAGAAAGGAGAGCACAAAGGACAGAACGGAAGGCTTTTGATAATTGGTGGAAGTGAGGATTATTTTGGCGCTCCCTACTTAGCAGCAAAAGCTGCCAGCTATATCGTTGATTTAGTATATTTGGTGATGCCAGAATATTCAGCGAAACGCATAACTGATCCGGACATGATTTTGAGGCCCGTTGAAGGAAAAAACTTCACAAGAGAGCATCTTGAAGAAGTTTTGGCATTAACTGAAAAGGCTGATGCCGTCATCGTAGGCCCAGGTATTGGACTCAGGGATGAAACCAGGGAGTTCGTTAGAGAATTTGTAAAGCGCTGTGAAAAGCCTTTAGTTATAGATGCTGACGGATTAAAAGCCATAGCTGAAGATTTAAGCGTCCTCAATGGCAAAACATTCGTACTAACACCACATGCTGGAGAATTTAAAACGCTCTTTGGAGAGAAGCCGGAAGGCTCGCTGAAGGAGAAAGCTGGGCTTGTCATGAAGAAAGCAAAAGAAATTAACGGTGTAATTCTCCTTAAGGGGGTTTACGATATCATCAGCGATGGAAAAGTCTGGAAGTACAATAAAACAGGAAATAGGGGGATGACAACTGGGGGAACTGGAGATGTTTTGGCTGGTATTATTGGAGCATTGCTCGCTCTTGGAAATTCACCGCTTAGAGCAGCTTCCGTTGGAGCATTCCTCAATGGATTGGCTGGAGACACGGTCAAAGAGGAGCTTGGCGAGAACTTCACGGCACTGAATGTTGCGAAAAAAGTCCCTCATGCTGTTAAGTGGGTTTTGGAGTTTTAATTTATTGTCATAGCTCCAGCAAATTCTTCATCTTTTTCGCTTTTTCGCAGAACTCACATGATTGAAGAAACACAAGCAAATTTAACAGATGAAAAAGTTCGATCTCTTTCAGGTCTAAATCTGCTTGGGATACTTTTTGAATAATTGGTCTTGAGTTGTCCTCTATCTCTTTTAAAATCTGGGCGGTTAATCTGAGAAATTCATTCTCATTCTTTATCTTGATCCCAGATTTTTTGAGAATTTCCATGAGCCTTGATGCTTCTATCCGGAGATACTGCTTTCTAAATTCCTCGATGCTCTCATCTGGCTCAACTTTGAGAAGGAAGAGTCTTGCTGTTCGGGCATAAATTCTTTCGTTTCCTTCTTGTCCTATTTCTTCAACAAAGCCCGCATTCTCAAGGACTTTGATGTGTCTGTATACTGTCGAGCGATCTTTTTTTAAAAACGAACTCAATTCGGCGATGCTCATTGGATGTCTTCTCAGAAGCTCAAGAATTTTAAAACGGGTGGGCTCTGCAAGTACTTTCATCCTCTCTATCTCTGTTATTATGAGAACTTCCCTCATAGTCATCACTAAAATTCGTCTAATTTGTCCTGTGGAGTTTCACTTTCTTCAATTATCCTTTTTCCTGCAGCAACCATGTCTATGCTGTGCACAACGCCGCCAAATTCCTCTATTGTCCTGACTATTTCGTCGTAGTCTAAGTTATCGCCAACTATCGTTATTTTTATGTTCTCCGTTTCTTTGTCAATTTCTACGAGTGTTATGTTAACCCCTTCAACTCCACGAATTTCGCTCAGTCCCAAAGCTAATTCCGTGACCATGGGCTGATGTGGTTTAAGCACATCAAGGACGAGAAGTCTGATCCCTCTTGCCATTTTCTCTTCCCCTTCTCACCTCAAGTATTCACTTTTTAAGGATTTCCCCAAGTTTTTTCAGCAACTTTAATGCCTCTTCATCTCTTCCTATCTCTGCCATGCTGAGCCATTCAATGGCATGGATTATGTCCTCATTTGAAAAGTCCTTAAGTAGCTCTTCCTTTTCTTCAATTTCCTTGGAGATTTTCATTTTGTATTCATGTTCCTTTTCAAGTATCCTGTCCATTGTGTTGAGTAGCTCTTCTTCATCGAATTCGTACCCAAGAGCTTTGAATATGTCAAGCTTTGTTTTTAATCTTGATCTTGCAAAGTACCTCAGCTCTTCATCCCCAAGGTAGAGGTTTATGTAAAATGCGTCGGCTGTTCTGCCGTAATACTTTTCAACGAGGTTCCCTTTCATCTCTGTTCTTTTAACCTCAACCAGTCCAGCTTCTTTAAGCTTTTCAATGTGGTGATACACTGTCTGTGGTGTTTTGCCGAGAATTTCAGAAAGCTGGGAAATCGTCATTTCCCTGTTCCTTAGGAGTTGAAGTATTTTCCTTCTTGTGTCTTCAAGCATAAGCTTGATGACCTTTGGATCGGTAATCACTTTGACTTTCTTACTCATTTCGATCACCTAATTTTAACGTTCTAATTTTTGTTTGAACGTTTCTGCAATATAACCTTTTCGGGTTTTCACATCCAACGAGTTTGCTAACCACTAAAGACTATATTTTTGACATTTTTCTTTTCACAAGCCTTACCTTTTAGGGCGGGGTACGGTGTTCTGCAAATTAGCCATTAAGCAGGAAAGCAACACTTAGGTAAAATTTAAATTTGGAGTGGGAGAAAGCAGAACGGAGGTGGAAAAATGAACTTAGAGTTTCTATTTTACCCCAGGAGTGTTGCTGTGATAGGAGCATCGCATGTTCCGGGCAAGATAGGCAATGCGATAATGAAGTCAGTAGCGCGGCAGTTCAATGGGAAGATCTATGCTGTCAACGTTAAGGGTGGAGAAATTGAAATTAATGGACAAAGGTTCAAGGTCTACAGAAGTATTCTTGAGATTCCAGATGAAGTTGATGTTGCTGTCATAGCTATTCCAGCCAAGTTCGTCCCCGATGTCATAGATGAGTGTGGACAAAAGGGAGTTAAGGGGGCAATAGTTATCTCGGCTGGATTTAAAGAAGCTGGGAGGGCTGATTTGGAAGAGGAGCTCGTAAAGAGAGCAAGAAAATGGGGCATTAGAATTGTAGGTCCAAACTGTCTTGGAGTTACAAACCTTGAGAACGGCTTTGACTGTAACTTCAACCCACCAGAAAGACAGGCAAGGCCAAAATTTGGTGGTATTGCTTTTATGAGCCAAAGCGGTGCTTTTGGCGCTGCAATTCTTGACTGGGCTGCAAAGCACAATGTGGGAATGAGCAAGTTCATCAGCTTAGGTAACATGGCAGACTTGGATGAGAGCGACTTTATGAGCTATTTAAAGGATGACCCCAAGACAAAAGTCATAACTGCCTATCTTGAAGGTGTCAAAGATGGCAGGAAATTCTTCAAAATTGCAAGGGAAACAACCAAAGCCAAGCCCGTAATAATTTTAAAGGCTGGGAGAACTGAGGCGGGAGCTAAGGCAGCTGCTTCTCATACTGGCTCACTTGCGGGAAGTTATGCAATATATGAAGCAGCATTTGAGCAGACTGGTGTTTTAAGTGCAAAAAGCATGAGACAGCTCTTCAACTATGCAAAAGCCTTAGCCATGCAGAAGCCAGCAAAAGGGGACAGAATTGCCATAGTCACAAACGGTGGCGGCGCTGGTGTTATGATGAGTGATGGATTGCTTGAGAAAGGGCTTAAGCTCGCTCAGCTCAGCGATGAAACTAATGAGAAGTTCGCAAAAGCCATAGAGGAAGGAAAGCTGCCTCACCACATGAGCTATAAAAACCCAATTGATGTCATTGGAGATGCTCCGTCAAAGAGGTATGAGTTAGCTATGCGCTATGCTTTGGAGGATCCAAATGTTGACGTTCTTGTCGTCATTGCTTTGTTCCAGAGCCCAGCGCTCGATGAAGGAATTGTTGATGTTATGGAAAAAGTGCAAGAGTACGGGAAGCCAATAGTCTTCGTTGCTCCCGGTGGAGAATATCCGGAGAAAATGGCGCGCAGAATCGAGGAGAAAGGGGTTCCTGTATTTGAGACCGTCGAGGATGGAGTAGACGCGGTTTATGCTCTGGTTAAATATGGAAAGTATTTGAGTGAGGTTTGACTTTTTATCTTTTTTAACAGAAAACTTTAAATTCTCCTCTTGCATTTTTTAAACCATGTTCGGTGATTGTTTTTGGCTTAGCTGATGCTGAAATCAAAACTCTTTTACTTGGGTTAGTCTATTTGATCAAAGCTTTTGGAGGTGCTTTTGATGGCTGAATTCAAGGTTACGCCATGGGATGTCGAAGGAATGGTGGATTACGACAAGCTGATAAAGGAATTCGGAACACAGCCGCTGACAGATGAACTGCTTGAGAAAACAGCCGTGCTGACAAAGAGCGAACTGCCGCTCTACTTCAGGAGAAGATTCTTTTTCTCCCACAGAGACTACGATTTAGTCCTTAAAGACTATGAAGAGGGTAGGGGCTTTTTCCTGTATACGGGAAGAGGTCCGAGCGGGCCGATGCATATTGGTCACATAATTCCTTTCTTCGCTACGAAATGGCTTCAGGAGAAGTTTGGAGTCAATTTGTATGTTCAAATCACAGATGATGAGAAATTCCTATTTAAGCCAAACCTAAGCTTTGAAGACACCAAGAGATGGGCATATGAAAACATTTTGGACATAATTGCGGTTGGCTTTGATCCAGATAAGACTTTCATATTCCAAGACAGCGAATTCACGAAGATTTATGAAATGGCTATCCCAATAGCGAAAAAAGTGACGTATTCAATGGCAAAAGCCGTTTTTGGCTTCACGGAGCAGAGCAAGATTGGAATGATTTTTTACCCGGCAATTCAAGCTGCCCCAACGTTCTTTGAAAAGAGGAGATGTCTAATTCCAGCGGCAATTGATCAAGACCCTTACTGGAGAATTCAGCGAGACTTTGCCGAGAGCTTGGGGTATTACAAGACGGCCGCACTCCACAGTAAGTTTGTTCCTCCTTTGACAGGATTGGAGGGTAAAATGAGCGCATCAAAGCCTGAAACTGCTGTTTATTTAACAGATGATCCAGAAGAGGCAGGCAAAAAGATCTGGAAGTTTGCCTTAACCGGTGGTCAGCCAACGGTAAAAGAGCAGAGGGAAAAAGGTGGAAATCCTGAAAAATGTGTGGTCTTCAAATGGCTCGAGATATTCTTTGAGCCGGATGATAAGGCTCTGCTTGAGAGATACCACGCATGCAAGAGCGGTGCTCTGCTTTGTGGGGAATGCAAGCGCTATCTCATAAAGAAAGTCCAGGAATTCCTTAAAGAGCACCAGAAGAGAAGGGAGAAAGCTAAAGATGAGATTGAGAAGTTCAAGTACACCGGTGAGTTGGCAAGGGAGCAGTGGGACAAAGCAATCCCCGAGCCTCTGAGGAGGTGATTTTCTTCTTCCTTAATTTTTTGTGAGCTATTGTTTTGGGCATAATTATAAACTCTAATAGATTACTTAACTTTGGTGATCCCATGATCCGCTTACCATTTAGAGATGGCTTTTATGAGGTCAATCCAAGCAAGATAATATGCCTCGGGAGGAATTACGCTGAACACGCAAAGGAGTTAGGTCATGAGGTTCCAAAAGAACCAGTAATTTTCCTTAAGCCTCCTTCCGCTTTGATAGGGCCAAATCAGACAATAATTCTACCAAAAAAGAGCAGAGAAGTTCACCACGAAGTTGAGCTTGCCGTTATTATAGGAAAGAGGGGGAAGAACATCCCAAGAGAGAAAGCCATGGATTACGTGCTGGGCTATACAATCCTGCTCGACATCACCGCCAGAGACCTGCAGTGGGAAGCTAAGAGAAAGGGTCTCCCTTGGACAGTTGCTAAAGGCTTTGACACCTTTGCTCCTATTGGACCAAGAATTGTCCCAAAAGAAGAGCTTGATCCAAGCGACCTTGAGATAGGGCTGAAAGTTAACGGAGAAGTCAGGCAGCTCTCAAGGACAGGCAAGATGATTTTTAAGATTCCGGAGATAATCGAGTACATCTCAAGCATAATGACCCTCGAGAAGGGCGATATAATTGCAACGGGAACTCCAGAGGGTGTTGGCCCTCTAAGGCACGGCGACACAGTTGAGGCGTGGATTGAAGGGATCGGAGTTTTAAAGGAAAATGTGCTGGCGGAGAGGTCAATACTATGCTGATTTCTTTTCTCTCAGCTTTACAGAAATCCACTGCATCTTATTTTCTTCATTTTTAACAACCAAAATGTAGTCTCCTTGTGGAATCTTGACATTGTTGAACTCAACACCTTTTACATGTTCCCAAGCCTTATAGTATTCGAAGTGCTCTCCCTGCTTCATTTTCTCAAAGTTTTCTCTGGTCATAATATAAACGCTTATCTTTCCGTTTGCCTTTACATACCCTTCAAGGATTGAATCCCCTAAAAGATGGTACATTTTGTATTCGTTGAGGTTTGTTTTCCACTGGTATGTATAGCTCCCGTAGTGGGAAATTAGACCATAAACTGCAATCCCGATTATGATTAGCATCGCTAATGCTGCTACGATACCTCTTCTCATGCTATCACCGAAAAGAGTAAAGAAAATCGGCTTAAAAGTTTTATTGTATGACATACAGGTGAACTCTCAATCCACCGTGTCCTACCAATCGGTGATGCAGAATCTTAAATCCGTTCTCCTCAAATGCCTCTTCAATCGCTTTTTTCTCTGTTGTTAGAAAAACACCCCTCTTCTCTAAAACTTTTGACAGCTCAGAGAAAAACTCCATGTAAAGCTTCGGGATTAGGCTTTTTTTACCTATTTTTAGGCCGTAGGGTAAGTTGCTTATGGCAAAATCGACGCTGTCAGCGTATTGAGTCAGCTTTGTGGCATCTCCTTGAATGAACTCAATCCTATCCAAAACCCCAGCCGCTAAAGCATTCATTCTGGCTCCCCTTAAGTGCTTCTTGTACTTCTCAATTCCTATTATTCTTCCTTCATAACCCCTTAAAGCCAGCTCGATCAATATAGTCCCGCTTCCGCACATTGGGTCAATAACGGAGCCACCATCTACCTCAGCAAGCTCAGTCATTGCATTTGCTATTGAAGCCTTAAGATGTGCCGGATGGTCATAGACACGCCAAGGTCTTTTGTGCAGAGAAGAATCTCCAGTTGTGTCAATTCCTAAGAAGAATACATCATCAATGAGTTCAGCCCTAAAAATCACGCTTGGATGGTCTAAATTCACTTTAGGCTTTCCATATCTGCTGAGTCTGTCATAAATTGCACTCCCAACTGTTTTTGCAATATCAACGCTTGTAAACTCATGCTCGCCTTTCCTAAATGACCTAACAGCAAAGCTTTCTGTTATCTTCACGTAGTTTTCAATTGGAAGGGAATACACGAAATCGTAAATCTCTCTGAGGGCTTTCTCTGGTTCTTGGCTTTCGATTCCTTTAAATTTTAACGATGCTATCTCAACTATTACGCGATGCAGAAGTCGGGAATTCTCGTTGAGGAAAGTTGCTGGACTGAATTCTCTCTTTTTGCCTTTCTCATCGGTGTAGAAACTCTCCTCAACTTCTGCAATTAAGCGGCCTTCAACTCCAAAGGGCTTTTCTTCGATACTAACTTTGATTCCTTTGCTCTCAAATAGTCTTTCAACTTCCTTTTTGGCTAAATCTTCAATTCCCTGTGAAGTGGTTAGTAGGAATTTCATGCTCATACTCCAAATGTTTGATAATTTGCTTATAAGCTTAGCTCAGAAAAGTTCTCCATTAATGAATCTTTTTGTTAGTTCACTTTTTGGTCTTTCGAACACTTCCTTAGTTTTGCCAACTTCAACTATCTTTCCAGCGTACATGTGGGCGACCCTGTCGGCGAGCCTCTTCGCCTGGAACATGTTGTGGGTCGAGAAGACTATCGTCGTGCCGTTTTCCTTGGTGATTTCCTTTACGATGTCCTCTATTATGGCCGAGTTCGTTGGGTCAAGGTTGGCTGTAGGCTCGTCCATCAGGAGGAGCTTCGGCTCAAGGACTATCGCCCTCGCTATGGCGACCCTCTGTTTTTCTCCGCCGGACAGCGTTTTGGCCTTTCTCTTTTCGTAGCCCTCAAGCCTCACAAGGGAGAGCACCTCGTGAACTTTTTTCTCTATCTCTGCCCTGGAGTAGCCCCTCAGCTTTAACCCATAGGCGATGTTCTTGAAAACGGTCGTGTTGAACATTACCGGGGTCTGAAACACCATGGTGATGTTTTTTCTCAGCTCCCCCGGCCGGCTCCAGTTGACAGGCTTCCCATCGAAAAAGTACTCCCCCGAGTCGGGCCTCTCAAGCAAGGCCAAAATCCTCAGCAGGGTGGTCTTCCCGGCCCCGCTGTGCCCCATGACGCAGAATATCTCGCCCTTTTTGACCTCAAGGCTCACACCGTCCAGCGCCCTGTGGTCTTCGTAGCTCTTAACTAAGTTCTCGGCCCTCACTATCATTCCAACCACTTCCGCACAAGGTTTGAAAGCAGGTTCACAGCCAATACTATGCCCATGAGGATTATGCCCAGCGCTATCGCCATATTTATCTCCGCCCTGACGGTGTACATCTGTATTGCAGTGGTGAGAACCCGGGTGTTGTAAACGCCACCCCTAACGTAGATGTTGCCGCCGATCATGAGGGCTATGCCGAGCTCGGCTATGGCCCTGTTGAAGGCCGCTATGATGGCTAAGACTATACCTCCGACGCTCTCCCTGACCACTTGGAAGGATGCACGCATCTCATCGGCACCGAGAGTTAAGGCCAGCTCTCTCACCTCACCCTCTATCGACTCCAGCGAGTTCACGACTATGCTCATAATTATTGGGGTTATCAACAATGCTTGACCGACGCTTATCCCCATCTCCGTGTAGAGAAGGCCGAGGGAACCGAGCGGGCCGAGGGGGACGAACATCAGGTAGAGCACCAGGCCCCAGATAACGGTCGGGACTCCCATGAGCCCGTTTATCAGGGTCTTAACCAGCCATTTGCCGGGGAAGTCCTTCAGGCCGAGGAGCACTGAAATCGGCAGAGACCACGCCACCGCCATCAGTGTCGCTATGCCTGAAACCTTGATGGAACGGAGGGCTATCTCTATCACGTAGGGGTCGTCTATCAGCTTCACAGCCTCTGAAAATCCCTGGATTATGTAGTCCCACGCCATCTTTCATCCACCCTGAGATGGAGGAAAGAAATAAAAGGCTTAGCCCCCAACCACCGAGGCCGGGAACTCGAAGAAGTCGTAGGTGGCGTTGTACCTGAACTTCTCGGGACATTCGGTGTATTTATCCCCGTCCTTCATGAAGCCGTACTTGAGGATCCACCTGAAGACATCCCCCTGCTCGCCCTTGAGAACCGGAACGGCCGGGTAGAACAGGGGCCTTCCAAACTCGTCCTTCCCGTACTCGGCTATAGCCTTCTGACCCTCGTCGCTGGTGAGCCACTCGGCCAAGAGCATCGCATCCTTAAAGTCCTTGCCGGGTATCTTCTTCGGGTTGATTATGATTATGGCGTAGACGTTTATGAGCTCCTCCCCCTTGTCAACGAGGACGTCCAGGTTTATCTTGCCTTCCTTCTGGTACTTGAGGTAGGTTCCTATGTCCGAGATGGTGTATGCCTTCCTCTCGCTCGTGTAGAGGAGCGTGTTGCCCATTCCGGCACCGGTGGTTCCGAACCAGCTCTCGTTCTTCAGCTCGTTGAAATCGAAGCCAGCGTTCTTCCACAGGGCTATTTCCTTCGTGTTTGTTCCCGAACCGTCGTCCCTTGAGACCCAGACGATTTTGTCGGGATGGGCCCTGCCGTACTCGACGATCTTCTTGAGCGCCTCGGAAACGCTTAAACCTCTAATTCCAGCAGGGTCGTCCTTCGGGCCGACTATCACGAAGAAGTTGTAAGCAAAGACCTTTCTGTTCACCCCGTAGCCCTCCTCCATGAAGGCCTGTTCCTTCGGGAGTGCATGCACGAGTATGGCATCGCTGGCACCGCTTTTAGCATCGAGAATCGCTCCCCCTGTCCCCTTGGGGATGAAGCGGAGCTCTATGTTGTACTTCTCCTTGAAAATTGGTGCAACCACGTTCTCAAGGATTCCGGTATCGTAGAGGCTGGTGGTGGTTGAAATCGTAAGAACCTTGGGCTTTGCCGTTGCAACCTCATTGCTGTTACCTATACATCCATAAGAAAAGCTGACAAGAATGAGAGCTAACAAAAATCCCAGCTTTAGCCTCTTATTCATGATGTTCACCATTTATTCGTGTAGAAACAATATTTATAAACATTTTTGCATATTTTAAATGCTTTCGTTTAACAGATGCTACTCAAGTATAGCGATTATTCCCTTCCATTTCTTCCCAAAGCATTCACTTGCTATGACTTTCTTTCCAGTAATCTTTTCCAAAAGCTTTTTTGCTGAGTCGCACTTTTTAAATCCAGTTGCTATACCCACAGTAAATCCTTCAATTTCCTTAATCCCAACTCTCTTCACATTGCTCGGTTCAATCTTCTCTCTAAACTTCCAAAGTATTCTCCTTGGGTCAAGCAAAAGCTCTTGCTCAATCTCCTCAAGAACATCACTGTATGCCCATTGGAATTCCTCTTCCCTCTTCTCTTCTTTTTCAAATAGGGTGAATTTCCCTGTCTGCCACTCTCTAAGGAAGTATCTTGCTGTTTCTTCAATGTCAACTTCTCCTCCTTTTCTAAGTAAACCCTTCTTTCTACCGATCGCCTCCAAAATCTGCTCCTCACTTTCAAACTCTTGAATGTCATATTTCTCAGTCAAGGCTTCTTTTCTGGTATCAATGATACGTCTAATAAGCTTTAATGCCGGCTTTACCGGGTCTTCAATCTTATCTGCTGGGAACCCTCCTTTGATTACAAGTTCGTCAAAGTCATCTATCGGTACAACACCGGGAGAGTCTATTAACCATATTTTCTTACTGAGCCTTATAAGCTGTTTTCCTTTGGTATACCCAGGAATTGGGGCGACTCCAACGGCATGTTTACCTTTAAGGACATTAATTATTGTGCTCTTTCCAACATTTGGATAGCCAATTAATGCAACTTTAACTTTTTCTTTTCCTTCATCAAACAGCTCTTTTGCTATCTTTTTGATTTCTCTTCTCAGGATTCCAGTTCCTTTTCGTTCTCTTGCACTGATAAAAACCATCGGAACATCGCTCTTTCTCTTATACTCTTCAGCCCATTCTTTAGGAACTAAATCGGCTTTGTTCATAGCTATGAGCAGTTTTTTTCCGCTTTCCTTCACTAACCTCTCAACCTTTGGGTTTCTCGTTCCAATTGGATCCCTCGCATCAACTACCTCAATTACAATATCAGCCTCGTCTATCACTTCTCTCACTATTCTCCATGCTTTTTTCTGCTTCATCTTTCACCACCGTTATCTCGAAAATTACAGTTCCACCCTCAGTATAGGGAGGTCCAGGATCGAGACACTGCACATAGGCTTTGCCTCCTTTTCCCAGTCCAAGTTCACTTGGTTTAATACCTTTTCTCAGTGCCACGATATAAGGCATTAGGGAGGCGAATGCGTGAGTGCATACTGCATCTGTTTCTTTTAGGTTTATCTGTGGTCCTTCAATAACTATTCTGTCACCTACTTTAAACACTGGACATTTTCCTCTAATTTCTATGACATTTATAATCAGTTTCCCCATGATACCACCGAAATGTAAATAAGGCTTTAAGTTCAAAAGATTAATTCAGATGTGGATGGCCGACTGTAATTTTAACGATAATTCTCATGGTGGTGCTCAAGGTGTCAGAGGATATTGAAGCGAAAATTAGAAGGTTGAGAGAGTTGGGAAAGGCAACTGCCGAGCAAGAAGCCAGACCTCCCAAGCCCGCTGTGACAAGACCTCCGAGAAGAGTTTCTAAAATTGGAAGTCTTAGAGAAAGGGAAAGAAAAAGAAGAATTATAATAGGAGCTGCAATCGTGATTATAATACTCTTGGCGATTTCATTTGCCGCTTATACTTATTACCAGAATAGAACCCTCAGGGAGTTAGAGAAAGCGAAACAGCAAAAAATTGCTGAGGTCAATAGGTATTTTACAGGGGAACTTGCCAATGATACTGCCAAATTTGAGCTGATCAAACAAATTCAAGCTGCTAAAAGTATTGAGGAGCTTAACAAGATTGATGTGAAGAAAGTCTATGAGGAACGTTTGGCTGAGTTGCAAAGAAGAAAAGAGGAAGAAGCTAAGAAAAAAGCTCTTGAAGAGCTAAACAAAGCCAAAGCTCAGCAAATATCTGCAATTGAGCAAGCATTTGAACCGTTGTTGGCTCAGCCTCTTCCGGAAGACTTGAAAAATAAGGCAATTAAGAAATTAAATCAACTTAAACAGGAAGTTGAGAATGCTCAAAGTAAGGAACAAGTTCTCGCCGTTGATCCCACACCGTATCTGATGGATTTATGGAAAGAATACTATTATTACTTAATTGATTCTATTCCAACTCAAAAGGTAATTCTAAAGAAGGGTGAGGAGAAGAGAATATATACAAAAATTGAAGCCAAATACGTAATCAGTAAAATAACAGATCTTGGGGAGCTCCTTCAATATACAATTGAAAAAGCGGAAATGGTGCAAATTGCCCTTGTGTTAACAAGAGACAGGATAAATGGGGCATTTCTTTCACCGGGTGATAAGATCAAAATTTATGCTAAAAATGGTACAAAAGGCCAATACATCAAAATCGCAGATGAAGGGTATGTTGATTTGGTGCTTCTCCCTACGACAGCAGGTCAAATTTCACTGAGCGAATCTCAGAGTGAGGGAAGTACGGTTTCGACGTCATCAACCACATCCTATTCAGAATCACACTCAACAAGCTATACTCCCGGAGATACTACAATAACAAATGCTCAAAATGCAAATAACCAATATTCTACAACTCAATCAAGCAGTGACAGCTCAAGTGCATATTACAATTATAATGTCAACTTGGCTGAAGTTCTGAAGGCAATTGCAGCTGGAAAAATCGAAGCTCCAGAGGATGTTAAAGAACAGCTCTCACAGTATGGATGGAAAATTATTGATCTCGAAAAAGATTCAGGCATGCTTGTGCTCGATCCCACGGCCAGATTTCTTGTAATAATCGAAGTTCCGGCCGAATTTGTTACGGACATATTAAACCATAAGGACATGATCTATATTGCAAAAATCACGGGGTGACAGACAATGAAAAGGTCTCTCCTTTCATTTTTCCTTGTTTTTTGGCTATTTGGAGCATTCTTAAATGCCTCTGTAACTGGTGAGGACTATCCTCTTCCTGGAGGGGATTACAATAATATTGGGATTAAGGCAAGTCTTTATATTGATCTAAACATAACATTGATTAATACTGCCCCATTTCCAAAATTTGTAATCGTTAACCCATATTACAATTACATAATATATAGAGAGAATGGGGAAGTTTTAAGGGAAATTGGAAATGTGTCTTATATAACACCTGCTTTGAACACTCTCAACTACCTTCCAGGCTTCTGGGTCAATCCGTATGAGACTCTGAAAGTTGAAGTAATGGTTAGAGATGATAACGTTATTGATCTACCATTAAAAGAGTACAAATCCGCATTTCCACACAGCATAACTATTGTTTATCCAAACACGACTTCTGTGGTGTATTATGTTAAGACAGAGAAAGATGTGCAAAACTTTTTTTATGGTACTGTATACCCCCAACTGTTATTAACTCCTCGCTACTATTTCGATGTCCAAACTTCTTTCTTTGGAAGAGACGGGGATATTAAAATACTAAAATATGATGGGGAAGTAACTTTGGTTCTCCAGAATATTCCCAACAAGTATGGACTATTCAGGACATTATTTGCCGTTGGATTGCCGGCTGTTTTTGAGAATGCCAATCATTATGGATTTACTCCGGAATACACCATGAGGTACAGTGAGTATGTTTCTGAATTTCTACCAAGCTTTTTAGGAGTGAAAGAGGAACCTAAAACACAAAATGTCTCCAAAAAAGAATTTAATTTATACCCTCTATCAAACAAGCTTTTGAGTGGGAAAAAGATTGAAAACATAAAGCAACCAAAAACTAAATTGGAGAGCTTTGATTACCCTGTATGGATTGTGTGGCTTGGAAGTAGTCCCCTTGAAATAAAATATCACGTATCTTGGAACAATGATGAAAAGGTGAATGCAATTGAAAGACAAAAAGAGAAAGCACTCTGGTTTGTCTTGGATAGAAGAAATCCTGAGTAAAGATGCCGCTCCTTTAGAGAATATTTTGGGAGAGACAGACAAAAAGAAGGAAGATAAATCCCGGGGAGCGGCGTTCCCATTTGGAAGTGGAGGAGGGTTAGACAGCATTCTATCTGAGAACTCCACAAAAGAAGAAAAAACAAAATCTCCATTTCCATTTTTGAAAGAAGAAAAAAGTGGGGTTAAATTGGAGGATATTCTTGGAGTTCCCGAAAAGAAGCCTGTGGAACAGACATTTCCAAAGGAGGGGAGGAAAGAAACGCCCTTAACACTTCAGGATATTTTAGGAGCGCCCCACAAGAGAGGTGTAATTCCTCCTTATGTTGGAGAGGTTAAAGTCCTGGATGCATATGGGAATGTGCGCATTCTCAAAGTTAAAGGGGAGCCAGTACCGATATATGAACTAAGGCTTCCTGAGCTTAGTAAAGATGAAGAGAAACTTCTCAAGATGGTGAGAGATAGAGCAGTTGTTGAGATTCAAATTGATCCGGAGAGCATACCAGACATAGAAGAGAGACGGAGAATTTTCCTTAAAGCCGTAAAAAATATGGTAAGGGAGATGGCTCCCACTTTATCTGAGGGGAGAATAGAGATCCTTACTGAGCTTGTTGTTCAAAATATGATAGGGTATGGCAGACTTGACCCATTGGTGAGAGATGATAATCTTGAAGAAATAATGGTTATTGGAACCAACAAGCCGGTCTATGTGTGGCACAGAAGGTTTAACATGTGTAAAACTAATATTGTATTTAAGGATGATAGGGAGATTTTAAACATAATTGAGCGTATCGCAAGGGAAGTTGGAAGAAGGATTGATCAGCAAAGTCCGCTTTTAGATGCCCGTTTGCCTGATGGAAGCAGAGTAAATGCTACTATTCCACCGATCAGCTTAGATGGCCCAACAATTACAATTAGAAAGTTTAAAAAGGATCCACTGACGATAATTGACCTTATAAAGTATGGTACACTTAATACTGAGGTTGCAGCTTTGCTTTGGATATTTGTCGATGGATTGGGCATTAAGCCCGCAAATATCCTTGTCGCTGGTGGAACTGGTTCGGGTAAAACAACAACGCTGAATTCTCTTGCAATGTTTATTCCACCGAGTGAAAGAGTCATCTCCATTGAAGACACTGCTGAACTTCAGTTGCCGATAGAACATTGGGTCAGATTGGAAACAAGACCCCCAAATGTTGAGGGAAAAGGAGAAATTACGATGGATGATCTCGTTAAGAACACGTTGCGTATGAGACCTGATAGAATCATAGTTGGTGAGGTCAGAGGGCCAGAGGCAAGAACGATGTTTACAGCCATGAACACAGGGCATGATGGTTGTATGGGCACAATTCACTCCAACTCAGCAAGAGAAACAATTGTTAGGCTTGAGAGTCCACCAATGAACGTTCCAAGAATTATGATACCTGCTTTGGATATTATCATCATGCAAATCAGGTACCATAGTAGAAAAAAGGGAACAATAAGAAGAATCACAGAAATCGCTGAAGTCTCGGGAATTGAGGGTGAGAGTATTCAGTTGAACAAGTTGTACAAGTACGATCCGGCTAAGGATGAACTTGTTGCAACGGGAGTTCCAAGCAGGTTTATGAATATTTTAGCTCAGCACACCGGACTAAGCCTCACTGAGCTTGAAATTGAAAAAGAGAAGAGAAAACTCGTGCTGGAGTGGATGATAGAGAGAGGAATAAGAGGTATTGAGGAAGTCGGACACTATATAAGACAGTTCTACATAGACTCAGAAGATCTTCTTAAGAGAATTGAGAGAGAAAGTACATCTGCTGAACTTGCAAAGAAAGTTAAGAGCTTTATTTAAGGTGGTGTCTGTTGGGAATTGGTAAAAAAATAACTGATATCTTCGAGAAAATTGGCGAAAAAACTCTGGAACTTAGTGAGAAGCCCATTAGACGAATTCCTCAAGGAAAAAGCATTCAAGAGAGGCTTCAGGTACTCAAGAAAATGCAGGAGGAAGTCGAAACAGAAAGAAAGGAAGAGAGGGAAAAAGAAATTGAGGAGCTTGTAGAATGGAGAGAGAAAGAACTTCAAAAGCCTTTTTCTGAAAGAATTGCAGAAGCAGTATTAAAGTATTTCAGTGGTCCAGTTAGATCCTTGACAAAGTCGTTAAAGGGATTGGAGTATGACCTGTATAGGGCCAATATTAGAATGAGTAAGGACAAATATGTGGCATTGATGATTGGAGTTAGCATCATTTCAAGTATTTTTACATTCTTAGTTGGAGTTCTCCTCATGCTCCCCGTGGATGTTTCGGTGTTATTAGCACTTCTTGGATTCATTGGTGGATTCCTCTATATGAGGAATTACCCCAGAATTGTGTGGAAACACAGGGTTGCAGAGGTAGAAAGAGCAATGCCTTATGTTCTTAGGCATTTAGCATCTTTATTAAGTGCTGGTGTCGGTATTGCAGAGGCAATATTATCGGTTGCAAATTCGGATTATGGCGTGATTTCGGAGGAATTCGAACTTATAATCAGAGATATGCGTGGTGGTGCATCCTTTGAGGAGGCTTTGACAAGATTTGAAGAGAGAATGGCATCAGAAAATGTGAGCAGAGTTGTGAAGCAAATGCTGAGGGCAGTAAAATTTGGAGGGAATTTATCGGGAATACTCTACAAGCTGGCTGAGGACTTTTCATTTGAGTACAGAATGAGGCTTGTGGAGTATGTTCAAAAAGTCAATGGGTTAGCATTCGTTTACATGTTTATAAGCGTCGTCATGCCCACAATGCTTGTGGTCGCCGTATTGGCGGCATCAATAATGAATAAAAGATTGATTATGCCCATTCAAGGATTGGCAGTGGTACTGCTTTTTGGCTTTCCAGCAATGGCATTTCTGATGGTTGTGATGATAAAACGCAGTGAGCCGAGGTGAGTAAAATGGTCAGAGTTCAAATTACCCCTTATCTTGTTAAAATTACAGAAAAAGTTATCCCCAAGAAGCTCTTAAAAAAATATGACTTGCTTTTGTATTCTGCGGGAATAGCTTTTAGAGCAAGTGAATATCTGTTGATGTCGTTCCTTATATCTATAATTATCGGGACAGTATTGTCAATGCTTAACTCCATTTATGGGGTTGTAGCTTTTATTGTAACGCTGATTAGCACAATTTGGGTATATCCCTATTGGAGAATCGTCAAAAGGATTGAGGACATGGAGCAGATGCTTCCTGATGCTTTCTTCTATTTAGCAAGTTCTCTTAGAGCTGGCATCTCATTCTCAGAAGCATTGGAAGAGCTCACTACAGCAAAGTTCGGAGCATTAACTGAAGAGTTTAGAAAAACAGTTGCAGAAATCAAAAAAGGCAGACCAACTGTGGAAGCATTAAAAGCGTTTGCCCTAAGGAACAAAAAATCTCCAGTGATATACAGGTCAATGATGATTATAATTGAAGCACTCGAAAGGGGTGCACCAATGGCTGATGTTCTCGTTTCAGTTGGTAATGACGTTCGTGAAATTTTAAGAATCAAAAAGGAGAGAAAAGCTTCAACTGGAATGCAGACAATGTTCTTCATAATCGCGAGTGGCTTCGTGGGTCCATTGATTCTTGGAGTTGTGTCCCAGGTGATTGCTGGATTGAGCGGTGTTGGGGGCTCAGTAATCCTGCCAATCTCATCTATAAAAAACATACTTTTGATATTTGTTGCTTTGCAAGCAATAATCTCGGGGATAGGAATTGGAGTAATAAGGGAAGGAAAGTTTTTGGGAGGCTTAAAATACAGTGCAGTGCTGGCAGTTGTGGGAGTTATAGTGTTTAACCTTGCTGGCTCTATAAATCTGGGTATTTAGGCTTCCTGTTTTTCTTCCGCTTTTTGGATGTCGATTATTTCAACTTCAAAGATCAAGGTTTTTCCAGCAAGCGGATGGTTGAAGTCTAATGTAACATTTTCTTCTCCTACCTCTGCGATTCTTGCTATCCCGCTGTCTGTCATGACATACATGTCCTTAACCGGCTCTATCCCCGCGTTTTCGAAATCTGAGCGGGGAACATTAATGATGAGTTCCTCCTTGGGCATTCCGTATCCAAGCTCTGGGGGTATTGTTATGGTTTTCTTTTCCCCAACTTCCATTCCAATTAATGCTTCATCCAGCCCGGGGATCAGTTCGCCAACTCCAACATTGGCACCTATTGGTTGATATTTGCGATCTTCAACATAAATGCCAGCTTCTTTAGCGATGTCTTCATAACTCGTATCAAAAACTTCCCCATCTTCAAATCTTCCAACGTAGTTGAAAACTACAAAGTCTCCTTTTTCAACTTTCATTTTTTTCACCAAACTTTCTTGATAATCCCCATAGTGATAACACCTTTATAACGTTTTTGGTTAATATTATACAAGTTTGGGAAAAGTATATATACAATGCTGATGACTGATATTTGGAGGTTGTATGTTATGGGATACTTTGCTGAAATGCTTAAAAGAGAGTTTGAAGAGCTTAATGTTGAGGAAGTCTACACAACCAAGCTTGGGAACAGGGACATAGAGATTCTGGAAGTCAGTGTTTATGGAACCAAGTTTCTTGCAATGTTTCAGAGTGAGGAAAAGAAGCACGGGCTTTATCTTTGGTCGTTGATAATAACAAGTGCAAACAACACAAGGACGATTCAGGGCATGGATAAACTTGATACTTTAAAGATGAGGATTAAAGAGAATGTGAGGGCAATAATGGAAGGCATGGAAAAGAGTTAATCCTCCGGAAGCAAATAGTAGAGATAATGTGGCCTATTTGTGAACTCATCTATAAAGACCACAACACCGTTCTTTGGCGGCTTTAGGTAGTGAACTTCACCCTTTTTTGTTGTTACAGCGGCAAATGCATCACTTTTTCTTACCCTATTACCAACGCCTGCGATTAAAGTTGATACATAACCTTCAACAGGCAGGATCATTAGCTCATCGCCTTTGTACAGTCTAATCTCTGTTCTCCTATCCGGCAAAACAACTATAGCATCGCAGAGCATTTTGTGCTCATATTTATCAACATAAAAGTGAAATCTATCATAAACTTCTTTTTTCAAAATTTTTGCTCTTTCTATGTCTATGAACTCTGGAATCTTCTCTCCCTTTTTGAGTCTCACTTCAACGTTTCCCTGAATGATTATGCAGTTAACTTTAGCTCTTCCCTCTTTATCAAAGCACTCTTCATACGAGGACTCCACATATAATTGAGGTATCCTTTCCATACATTAATCACCTAACTTTTTCAACAATGTAAAACTTTTTAAGTTTATCCATCATAACTATTGTTTGGTCAAAATGAAAAGAAAAGGCCTAGCATTGTTTTCAGTGCTGTTTCTCTTGATGGCACTTATAATGAGCGGTCAGGCCAAAATAGAGGAGATTCCAAAAGGTTCACAAAATTATTATTGGGTTGGTCTGTTTTTTGGGATCATTGTGATAGCCGCGGGCTTTATTATTATCCAAATACTTCTGAGCTGGCAGGATCTGCCTACAAAAAGGAGAAATGAGGGAATTAATCAGCAAATAATAGTTGCAATTTTTGCTGGAACGTTGATGCTCTCTCTACCTCTGCTTTATATGGCATATAAAGCTCAGCTCTCTCCGATGGTGGCAAATAATACTACAACACAAGGGGTGTATGTTGTTAACGGAAGCTATCATGTAACGTATTACGAAAAATACTTTAGAAATCCTGTTTTTCAAGAATCCTCCAATGTGGGAGTTATACTTTATGGTGTGTTTGGAGTGGTTTCTGCCACTTTGGTTTATCTTTCAATGGTATTTTATAAAGACTTAAGTGCCAAGAGAAAAATAAAGAAGCTTAAAAAGGAAGTTCAGGAGTTTGACAAAAGGCTTAAAGAAGAGGGAATTTCATTCATCGGAGATCCCAAAGATATTGTTGTTAAGCTGTACAAAAATGCTGTCATATGGCTTGAAATTTTGGGAATTCCCTACAGAGAAAGCTGGACCCACTGGGAACATGCGAAGAGAGTAAGATACAAACACGACGCTTATGTTGAGCTTGCACGACTTTTTGAAAAAGCCAAATATGCTCCAGAAAAAGTAACGATGGAAGATGCCAAAAGGGCTTATGAACTTTACCTAATAATTAAAGGTGAGGGGCATGAGAGTTAGCAAAGCTTTATTCCTTGCAGTTCCCTTTGCCTTAATGGCGTTTCTCTCTGGTTCTTATTTGGTGAGATGGCTTGGTGTTATAATTGCTGGTGTTATTCTGATTGTAGTTCTTTTTGGCTTTGAAATTCAAAGTGAATATATCCCACGAAGAAAGCGAAACTTGATTTCTGGCAAAAGTGACCTTGAAAGATTGACTTCTGTTGTTAAAAGAGCAAAAAAAGGGAAGATGGCAAGAGAAATTATTGCTGAGGAGATCAGAGAAATTTATGCTCTCCTCTCTGATGAATACACCCGTTTTGACCTTAAGTCAAATCCTAATGAGGCATTAAGACTTCTCCACTCTGAAGGCGACTTTTATGAAAATTTGAAAAAAGCCTTGGAAATCGTGGAGGCTGATTTGAATGAAGATAGAAGAAGTGCATGAGAAAGGGAAACTTATATTAAATGAAGTTGGAAAAGCAATAGTTGGCAAAGAGGAAGTTCTTAAGCTCATATTGACGACAATCCTTGCAGATGGGCACATTTTGATTGAAGATTTGCCGGGATTGGCAAAGACACTTATGGCAAAGAGCTTTGCAACAGCCTTGGGGGTTAAGTTCAGAAGAGTTCAGTTTACACCCGATTTATTGCCCTCGGACATTTTGGGTGTAAGCGTCTTCAACCAGAAAACACTGGAGTTTGAATTCCGAAAAGGCCCAATCTTCACAAACATATTATTGGCCGATGAGATTAACAGAGCTCCGCCAAAGACTCAATCTGCACTATTGGAGGCAATGCAGGAGAGACAGGTGACGATTGAGGGTAAGACATATTATTTGGACAGGCCATTTGTTGTTATTGCAACTCAGAACCCAATAGAGCAGGAGGGGACATATCCACTGCCAGAAGCTCAGCTTGACCGTTTTCTTGTCAGACTTAGAGTTGGTTATCCAACAAAGCAGGAAGAAATTGAGATACTTAGGAGAAGAATTGAGAGGAAAAAGGAGGAAGTTGACATTAATCCAATAGTGACTCCAGAAGAAGTTGTTGAGATGCAGAAAGCTGTTGAAGATGTTTATGTCAGCGACGCAGTATTGGAGTATATAACAGACATCGTAAAAGCCACAAGGGAAAACAAGAGGGAAATTGATATCGGTGCTTCCCCGAGAGGGAGCTTGGCTTTACTTAAGCTCTCGAGAGCTTACGCTGCTTTGGAGGGAAGGGACTACGTGATTCCAGACGATGTTAAGAAGGTTGCGGTGCCTGCTCTAAGCCATCGTTTGATACTGAAGAGAGAGCTCTGGTATACAAGGGTTAGTCAGGAGAGTGTTATGCAGAGAATTCTGGAGAAAATTCCAGTTCCGAAGTTTGAGTAAAGGGGATCCTTATGGAAAGAAAATTCCAGCCTACAGGAAAGGCAGAGCAGCTGTTGCTTGCCTTATGGCTTTCAGTGATGGTAGCTTTTTTCATGCTGCGCTGGGATATGATATACCTTACGCTACCTATGTTGTGGCTCTTTTTTGTTGCAATGACTTTTTTCAAACCAAGGCTTGACGTTGAAATCAAAAGAATTTTGCCTCATGACAGAATTCTTGAAGGGAGTGAAATAGAGATAAGGCTGAAGATTAAGGCAAATGAGAGGATCCCAAGCTTAAAAATAGCTGATGACCTGCCGAAGGGTCTTGAGCTCGTTGAAGGCAAAAACGAGTTTTTGCTCTCCTTTACAAGGGGTGAGGAAAAAGAGGTATCTTATAAAGTCAAAGTCAAACGCGGCATTCATGAGTTTAATTTCATTAAGCTCAGCTATCAAGACCCCTTTGGCTTTTTCAAGATAGAAAAAATAATAGATTTGTACGATGAGCTTATAGGTGTTCCGATAGTTGAAGATGTTGTAACGCCGTACTCAACTAAAGGAACAAAGGTTACAGTTGGGCCTCTGCCTTCTCCAAGAATCGGAGAAGGTGTTGAGTTTCACGCGATTAGAGAATACCAGCCCGGTGATCCGTTAAAGATAATCAACTGGAAAGCAACCGCAAAGACTGGAAAAATAATGAGCAATGAGTATGAAAGCGAGAGAAAAGTTGATGTAATTTTAATCGTCGATGCAACATATAAGGGGGAGAGCACCTTTGATCATCTGATAAGAGCCGCTGCTTCATTCATGCTTGACTGCCTCAACAGTGGAACAAGCTTTGGGCTTTTACTGGCTGAGGACGTTCCATTGTGGATTAGAGTAGATTATGGAAAGAGGCACTTCTTCAAGTGCATTGACTTTTTGAGCATGGCAAAGCCAGATAAGAACAACATGATAGCGTACCAAGTTGAGCATCTGGTTAGGAGCAGATTCCCAGCGAGAGCACAGATCCTATACTTTTCTCCACTCATAACCGAGGAAGGTAGGGAAGCTTTAAAGGTGCTATACCGCTACGGCTACAAAGTGGTTGTCATTAGCCCAGATCCATACTCAGCACTTAAGCCTAAGAGTGTGGAAGAGGCTTTAGCCTTAAAGATCCTCCAGCTTAAGAGAAAAGCCCATTTAAGGAAGCTTGCTGCATATGGTATAATAATAGACTGGGACGTTAATAAATCCCTTAAAACAGCGATAGCGGAGGTAGTTAAAATATGAAAAAGCCGAGGATAAAATTTTCGCCGATACCTTTAATCATTTTGGCATTTCTCTTGCTCAGCTACCCGAAGATTTTGCCCATTTTGATCTTGGCTTTACCGGCATTTTTGTCTTACTTCCTTGGAGTGTTCTTTTTGGTGGTTTTCATAATTTTTCTCCTTTACTACAAAATTGGGGGAATGTTTGGTGTTCTTTTAGTTGCTTTAGCTCTGCTCTTTGTGGAATCTGCATATTTGGATAGAGAAAAAGCGCCAAGAGAGCATTATTTAATTTTGACGGTTTCAGTCCTCTTAGCCCTGCCGACTTATTTGTTCATCAGGACTTTAGCAGTTGCAATGCCCCGCTTGGAGGTTACGGCAGTTGCGATGCTTATACTTCTTGTCCTGTATGCCTTTTCGAAAGTTGTTACTGACTAAATGCTCCAGCTTCCTTTTTTCTTCAGGACTTCCCTTGCTCTAAAGAGCCCCTGAGCAACGCATTCTTTCAATGACTTTCCCTTTGCATAATACGCTAAAAATCCACCAGCAAAGGCATCGCCTGCCCCCGTCGGATCAACAATCTCGTTTATGGGCAATGCCTTAAACTCTGCAAACTTCTCTCCATCATAGACGAGGACGCCTCTTTCTCCTTTCGTTATCACAATGATTTTAGCCCCCCATTCATGGAGAACTTTCGCTGCTTCTTTGATGTCCTCGGTTTTTGTTATCATTCTTGCTTCTCTTTCGTTTGGAAAAATTATCTCTGTATTTTTTACTATATTTTTCAAAAGCTCGGTTTTTGCTTTATAGTCCTCTATATATGTTGGATTAAAATCGAGGCTTATTCTTTTGCCCTTTAGACGTTTAACTAATTTTAGCTGCTCTTCGGGTGGGATTGGTGCTATGTGGAAAACCTTGGCACTCATGTATTCCCTTGGAATTTCAATTTCACCCATCCTTTGAGCAACGCCCATATCAACGGGAGCGTCAACGGTTCCATCTTCATGATATATCATATAGATGTGAATTGTTCTCCCTTCGAGAATGTAAACTCCTCTAATATCCAAGATTTCGCTCAGCTTTTTTAACCACTCTTCTGGAAAATCTCTGCCAACCTTAGTAACCAACCCAACTTTTGCACCGCTTAGGGCTGCTGAGGTTGCAACGGCAGCGGCAGCTCCTCCCGGCTGCAGAATCTCTTCTCTTCTGGGAAACTTGATATGGTCTATTGAGACATGGCCAATGACAACCAGATCTAACTCCATATCGCCCTCCCATAGCTTGACAGATTGCTTTATTTATCTTTTGGCTGTTGAGTAACCCTTTTCTACTCCCCTTATTTCGTTCAGATGATCATCGAAAAGATTTAAAAAGGTCAAAAGAATCTTAAAACTAAAACTTAGTGGGTGATTAAAATGAAAGAAGTCTTCCAAAACGAGGTTATAAAACAAATTTTGCTGAAATACAGAACAATATGGGCAATTGGACACGCTCAAAGTGTTCTCGGCTGGGATATGGAGGTAAACATGCCAAAGGAGGGCATAACTGAAAGGAGCGTTGCTCAAGGGGAACTTTCAGTGTTAAATCAGAAGCTAATCTTGGATGAAAAATTTGTTGAACTCGTTGAAAAAGCAGAAGGAGAAGAGCTTAACGATTATGAAAGGGGTGTTGTGAGGGTTCTCAAGCGCTCGATTAAGATAGCAAAGGCATTCCCTCCAGAATTTGTCAGAGAGATGAGTGAGGTTAGGAGCAAGGCAACGATGGTATGGGAAGAGGCAAAGCAAAAGAACGATTTCAAACTCTTTGAGCCTTATCTTGACAAAATCATAGAACTTTCAAGGAAAGCCGCTGACTATCTCGGCTATGATGAGTATCCATACGACGCTTTACTCGACCTGTACGAAGAAGGATTGAAGACCAGGGACTTAGACCCAATATTTGAGAAACTTGAAAAAGAACTCAAACCAATTCTCGATAAAATTCTTGAGGAATGGAAATTCCCAAAAGAGCATCCGCTTGAAAAAGAGAAGTACGATATTGAAGCAATGAAAAAGGTAAATCTCGAGGTACTCAAGCTTTTTGGTTATCCCATAGGAACAAGAGGCCGCTTAGATGTTTCGCCTCATCCGTTCACCACAGAATTTGGAATAAAAGATGTCAGAATAACAACGAGATATGAGGGTTTTGACTTTAAGAGAACTCTGCTGGCGGTAGTCCATGAATTTGGACATGCTCTCTATGAACTTCAGCAAGATGAAAGGTTCATGTTCTCCCCAATAGCAGGTGGGGTTTCTCTGGGCATTCACGAGAGCCAGAGTAGATTCTGGGAGAACATCATCGGTCGCTCAAGAGAATTTGCAGAATTAGTTTACCCAATCCTCCGGGATAATCTTCCGTTTATCTCAAACTACACTCCAGAAGACATCTATTATTACTTCAACACTGTTAGACCAGATTTCATTAGAGTTGAGGCTGATGAAGTAACTTACAACATGCACATCCTATTGAGGTACAAGCTTGAAAAGCTCATGATAAACGAAGGATTAAGGGCAAGTGAAGTTGCAGAGCTTTGGAACGAGGAGATGGAGCGCTTGTTGGGAATCAGGCCAAAAACTTACAGTGAAGGGGTTCTTCAGGATATACACTGGGCTCATGCAACAATTGGCTACTTCCCAACATACACATTGGGCACCCTTCTATCAGCCCAGATCAGGACATACATCACTAAGGACATTCCGGACTTCTATGAGAAAGTTCAGAGAGGGGAATTCGAGCCAATAAAAGAATGGCTGAGGGAAAAAGTACACAAATATGGATCAGTATATCCACCAAAAGAATTATTGGAGAGGAGCTTTGGAGAGGGCGTAAATCCAGAATACTTCATTGAGTATTTGAAGGAGAAGTATCTCGGATAGGTTCTATTTCAATAGCCACAACCCCCCATTTTTTCTCTTCTTCTTCGCTGTAAAACTGTCTGTAAATTTTAACTCCTTCTTCTATGCTTTTAATCCCAGGTAAAACGTTCTCCAAGCCTTCTTTTTCGAGCATCTCTTTAAAGGAAGGGTAAACCCTAATGTCCTTAACTTTGACTTTAAGCTTTCCCTCGAAGATTATAATGTCCCCTGGCTTAATTTGTCTGCGCTTTTCATCATACAACCGACCCTCTATTTTTTTCTTTCCTTCGGCTATCAGCTTGAGGTACTCTTCTTGAAGACCCATTTCCCACTTCATGAAATCACCTCAAAGCTTGGAAATCCTCATTTTGTCTTCATGAACGCTTACAACTTTTCCATAGAACTCTACATCACTTTCAAAAACTTTCTTGAGCCTACTGTAGATGTACTTAATATTTTTGGGAGGTAATATTTTTGGGAGGAAACCGGACTGACCTCCCCCCTGCCGCGAGGGGTGAAAGTTCAGCTTTAACTCCTCGCCATTGGCAGGGAGGTTTGAGGGGTCTCATTCCAACCCAATTCAAAGCGGGCCTTCGACCCCCCTGGCCGGGTCTTCGGCCAGTTACCCCTCTCTTGGGCAAGCAAACCACCCAAGTTCGGGGTTATGGTTTTCACCTTGCGCAAAATGTTAAACGCTCCAACCAAGTCTGCATTGAAAACAAGCCCCTCTGTGGGACACTTAAACAACCCACGAACGAAGCGAGCCCCTTCGTGGGGCTTCCCACAGAGGGGGCAAAGCTGAGAAGTGAAAGCCTCATTCACCAAAATGACTCGAATACCATACTCTTCAGAGACTTCGGTTAAGCGTTTAATAACAGTATTGAACCGCCAAATATGAGAGAGAATGAAATTCTGCTTTTTACCTCTTTCAGAATTCCTTGCAATTTCCTTTGGGTAACCGACCACGATTTTACTGACGCCCAAATCGTAGAGTTTTTTAACCGTTTGCCTCACGGCAGTATTAATGTAATGCTTCGCTTGAAGTTTGGCCTTCTCATGCATTCTCTTAAGCTTCCTGCTCTTCTTTGCTCCAGACTTGTTGAGTTTTGATTGATACTCAGCAATTCTCTTCCTCCAGTAAAAGTCGATACTCTTTAACGGTCTTCCATTCATGAGGAAGCTTTCACCGTTTTCAGCGTAAACGGCCATTAAGTTGTTCACGCCCAAGTCAATTCCTGCCGAAAGGTTGCCCAATGGTTCCCTTGGGACTTTAACCCATTCTTTACCCTCAAGTTTTTCCTCGACCGTGAGGCTTAGATGAGCGTACCACTTCCGCTTTACCCAATCATAAGTGATTTCCAACCGCCCTTGCTTGCCCTTCAAGTGTATTCTGCCCTTGAACTGGATTTCAAGGCGTTTGAATTTACCAAGGCCTTTGAGGATTAACCTGTTCCCCTCAATCCGATACTGGTCGTTTCTGAGGACGATTAAGGGCTTTCTCCTCCCGTCTTCTTTCAGGTAGTTTGGAGGTTTCGGTTTTAGCCAAGAGGGAAGTTCTCCGTTCCGCTTCTTCCGAAGGAGGGAGAAGAAACTTCTCCAGCTTTCAGCATTCTTCCTGCAGATTTGTTGGACGGTTGCAGAACCGATTTTCTTCTTAAACTCTTCATAAACGGTTTTTTCTGTGCCATTAAAGTCCACGATTTTGCCCTCGAAGAATTGCTGTCTTCTCAGATAGTTCACCCTGTTCCATGCTTTGGCTCCGAGGTCTGCTAACTCAGAAAGGATTTTTGTCTGCTCTTTGCTCGGCTGGAGTTTGACTATTACTGTTCGCTTCATCTCAAATTATAGTATGATTTTTAGGCTTTAAAAAAGTGTTGCTTTCCCGCTCAACTGTTGGTTTTAGAATTTCTGCATCCCCGCCCTAAAAGACGAGGCTTTCAAAAGAAAAATGTAACAAGAACTCGGTCTTCATTTTGTGATATTTCTGCTACTTTTTCATCGCTAATTCCAGGATTTAGCTCAGTTATTGATATTATATCAAATCCTTCCTCTCGCAGTTTTTTCACGACTTTCAATGGAATGTTCTCATCAGCTAGAAATTTCAATGTATTCCTCCTCCTTGAGTATCATAGATGCATATCTGATAGCCTCATATATGTCCTCTTTTTTTAACTGGGGATAATTTTCTAAAATCTCTTCAATACTCCATCCATTGGCCAGTAGCTCTAATATGAAATACACCGGTATCCGTGTTCCTTTAATAACAGCTTTCCCCCCATTTTTTTGGGATTAATTTCGATTCGTGTAAACATTTCATTCACCTCTCAGAGCAAATATCTAATTATCATAGGTGTAACTTTCAATGCTCTAGCTAAAAGCTTTGGATGTTTTATAAGGGCTTTTATTGTCTTTGCGTGTTCGTCAAAATCTGCTGTGCTTTCAATAACCTCTATTGCTTCCCTGCTTGATAAGACCTCGAAGAGCTTTTCAATCTGTTCTTGGTTGAGGTTCTTGAAAAGCCTCCTCGCTTTCAATCCAAAGGAAATCTCACGTTTTATATTCTTACAAAGCCTTTCATAGTCCTCGGGTTTTCCGTTAATAAGAGAATAAGCGAGAGCATATGCACAGTACATTCCGTATGCAATTCCTCCGGCGGTTAAAGGCTTAATCTGCAAAGCTGCATCTCCCACCAATGCAACGTTTCCTTTAACCCACGGCTTTCTAACGCCCAATGCAACACTTCCAGCTTTAAACTCAACAATATTGGTCTCTTTTAGCATTCTGGCTCTGATGAAATTAAAGAGAGCGTCAAGCCTTCCAAAGGTTCCAACTCTTGCCAAGCTTTCATTTATTGGAGCAACCCAGAAGAAAAAGTCTTCATTGAGTTCTTTATTCACCCAAAGCTCAACGAAGTCTGGTTTTTCAAACTCTCCAACGATCTCAACTTCATAACCACTTAAGAATTCTGCTTTGGTTTTTGCACCAATCTCTTGAGCCACTTTGCTGTTCACACCATCAGCTCCGATATAAAAGTCAGCGTTTATCTCAAACCTGTCATTAAACCTCTGAAGAACAGCTTTTCCATTTCTGAAGCCCAGAAATCTTGTATTCATATAGTATTCGGCTCCCCTTTTCACCGCCCTTTCTGCTAAGCTTTTTTCAAGAATCTTCCTGTCAACCATGTACGCTTGGGGTTCTTTTCTCTCAATCTCAAAGCTCTGTATCTTTGAGTAGAAAACTGCTCCTCTCAGTTTGTTGATTATAGCATCTTTTGGAAGTTTCAACTCCTCATAACTCTTTGCTCCAATAATTCCGGTACATGCCTTTCCACCAAAAGAGCTCTTTGCCTCAATCACGGCTATTCTGTAGTGTCTCGCAAGCAAAGTTGCTAAATAACTACCAACCACACTACCACCAATAATTACAATATCATACTTCATCTCTCCCCCTCAACTTAGATGAGCTTTTAAATCCTATAAAGTTTAGCTTTAATGGTGATAGCAATGAAAGTTTTGGTTACGGGTTTTGAACCATTTGGAGGAGAAAATGTAAACCCTTCTTGGGAAGCTGTTAAAATGCTTCCAGATGCTATAAGGGATGCTGAAATTGTCAAGTATCAGCTCCCGGTCAGCTTCAAAAAAGTTAAGGAGCTTTTGCC
The DNA here is from genome assembly GCF_000151105.2 of Thermococcus barophilus MP. Classification (NCBI taxonomy): domain Archaea; kingdom Methanobacteriati; phylum Methanobacteriota; class Thermococci; order Thermococcales; family Thermococcaceae; genus Thermococcus; species Thermococcus barophilus. The sequence continues at coordinate 1,709,715 of NC_014804.1, forward strand.
AGATATCATCTCAAAGGAGAAGCCAGGGGTGATAATCCTAACAGGCCAAGCTGGGGGAAGAGTAAACGTAACAGTTGAAAGAGTTGCGATAAATGTTATGGATTCAAAGAAAGAGGACAACGATGGATATAAACCGGAAGATGAGCCAATCTTTGAAGATGCTCCCGCAGCTTACTTTTCAACTCTGCCTATAAAACGAATCGTAAAGGCTTTGAGGGAAAATAAGATACCAGCAGTGGTTTCGAATACCGCTGGAACTTATGTGTGCAACACTGCAATGTTTACGGCTCTCCACTATGTTGCTACAAATGAATTAAAGGCCAAAGCTGGATTTATTCATGTTCCCTACATCCCGGAGCAAGTGTTGGAGAAAAATGCTCCATCAATGCCGTTAGAAATGATAAAAAGAGCAATAGAAATCGCCATTAGAGAAAGTCTTGACTAATCTTTCTTTTCACTTTTAGGCAATATTTTTAAAATGTATTTCTTACTATCATTCAAGGCGAGAGCATAAAACCTTGTGAGAAGGTGATGCCTATTCTCATACTTGGAGTTGATATAATCAGTGAAAATCCAAAGAGGTTTGCTGTGGTTAGTTGGTTCAATGGAAGACTTGAGAAAAAGGGGGAGTTCACATTTTATAGGTTAGTTCGTTTTATCCGGGCAAAAAGGCCGGATATAATTGCAATGGACAACATCCATGAGCTTGGTGATGAATTAAAGAAGTTTCTAAGAGCTTTACCCCAGGGAACTAAGCTCGTTCAGGTCACTGGAAGGCCCGGAGAACAACGATCTCTCTGGAGTTTGGCAAGGGAGAATGGAATTAGAGTTGGTGATAAGTTCGACCCTTATGAGGAAGCCAAGGTTTGTGCCCTACTGGCATCTAAGGGGGTTGGCTATGAGGTTTTGGCATTTGAAGATGAGGTTATAATAAAGGTCTCCAGAGGTAGGAGTCAGGGAAAGGGCGGCTGGAGTCAAGACAGATATAGGAGAAGAGTTCATAACCTTATTCAAAATAAAGTCAGAGAAATCGAAGAAGCACTAAGGAAGGCAGACATTCCTTTTGATTTGGAAGTTGAAGAAAAAGACTACGGGTTAGCGAGAGGAGAGTTTAAGGTCTATGCTTCAAGAGAGGAATTAGCGGGACTTATAAAGCCAATGCACGGTGGAGATGTTGAAATTAAAATAAACCCCGTGGAAAGAAAGAGCTTGGAGTTTGTGCCCCTGAAGAGCGAAAAAGCCATTCAAGTGAGAAAAAGTGTTATAGTTGGTCTCGATCCGGGGATAACTGTGGGTATAGCTGCTTTGGACTTGGATGGGAATATCGTGGCAGTTTACAGCGAGAGAAATATGGCGGTAAGCGATATTGTGAGATTTATCTCCGATATTGGCCATCCAATAATCCTCGCAACCGATGTCAATCCAGCTCCGGGTTTGGTTGAGAAAATCGCCCGTTCATTTAAGGCTATCCTCTATGTTCCGAGGGAGAGCTTGCGTGTAGAGGAAAAGAATGAGCTTTTGAGAAGCTTAGGCATCAGCGTCGATGATGATCATCAAAGAGATGCTTTGGCAGCTGCTTATAAGGCTTATTTAAGGTTGAAGCCAAAGCTTGAGCATGTTGATGCAAAGCTCAGAGAACTCGGATTAATGAAGAAGAGCAATGAGATCAAAGCTTTAGTTATTCAGGGATATAACCTCGGAGAGGCTATAATGAAAGTTAAGCTGAGAGAGAGACCAAAAGAGGAAATCAAAGCCCTCCCCGAAGAAGAAAGCGTTGATGTAACACCTTACATTGAGAAAATCAAGGAGCTTGAAAGGACAATTGAAATGCTTGAGAGGGAAAATCAAGAGCTTAGAGCGATAATTGAAGAGCAGAAGAAAAAGATTGAAAAGCTTGAGGATAAGCTGGCATATTATGATGAAGAAGTTAGGGCTAAAGTAATCAAAAGCAGGGAGATTGAGATCAGGGACAAGAGGATTGCATACCTTGAGAAGGAACTCAGAGAGGCAAAAGCGATAATTGAAAAACTCAGCAGGGACTTAGTTTTGGCAAAGAGAATGCACCTCCTTGAGCTTAAAGGTTCTGCAGTTCCTCTTAAAGTCCTTGAGAACTTAACATGGAAGGAGATAGAAAGGTTAGAGCGTTCTGCACAAATTAAAAAAGACGATATAATCTATGTTGTTAATCCTTCAGGGGCTGGGAAGAGCATAGCGGAACATCTTGTTGAAAAAGGAATCAGAGCTTTGATAAGTGCAAAAACTCTGCCAGATAATGTTTATGGAGTGCTCAGAGAGAACAAAGTCCCGGTGTTTTATGAGGATGAAATTGAGGTTAAGAGAGTTGACGAGTTTGCAATAGTTGATAGGGAAGAGCTTGAAAGAGCAATAGAGCAGAAGTTAGCTCAGTGGGAAGAGGAGGATAGGGAGAAGGAAATTCAGGAGTTCTTGAAATTGGTTGAAGAATACCGTATTGAGAGGATTAAAGAGCTTAAGAGGAAGGCTGAGGAGGAAGGATGATTTGAAAATGGTTTGGTACTTGATCCTAATAATTGGAATTTTTTGCTTTCTGCTGATCCACATTTATGAGCTTAAAAATTCTGAAAAGCTCGGTTACAATTCTCTTATTCTTCAGGACGCCTTTCTAAAAGGGCAACTTGAAAAAGTACTAACAGTTAATGGAACTCTTGCGAAATATCATAACAGTTCTTATGTTATCAACTTTACTTCTGGAAGAATTGTTGTTCTTAAGTTCTCGAAAAATGGACTCAGAAAGGTAGTAGAATTAAAACCCGTTAACCGCGATGTTCAAGGCTATAAGGATTTGCTGTTCTTAACAAATGGAACGACTCTTGAAGTTTACAACCTAAGCAAAAGAAAGAGAATCTTAAGGATAGATGCTGATAAAGTATTGCTGTCAAATATCGTAGCATATCTAAGAATCAAAGGGAGCTCATACAATTTGGACTATAACACCTTAAAACTGGAACCTGTTGAAAACGATGGAATAATCTTTAGAACTGGTCGGGATATCATAAGTATCAGTGGAGGAGTTATTTTTAAAGACGGAAAAGTTGTTTCTGGCTACAGAGGCAACTTCACAAAGTTTTTAGTGCTTCCTAATGCATATATGGTGGTTTCTCAGAATGAGAATTATACCGACATACTCTTGTGGGACACAAGGATGGAGAGGATATCTACAATTTATATGGATAGAATCTTTTGGGACGCAAAGATTTACAACAAGACTCTGTTTATAAGTGCGGTGCATCTTGCCCATAATGGAACCTTTGAGATTGTTGATAGGATTAATTTAGCAATTGTAGATCTTAAGACACTTCAAGGTAGTGTTATAGAAGAGAAGTGTCTTGGATTTGGAGCATATAATAAGAGACTCTGCACTCTCTGCATTAGGAATGATGTGCTGAGGGCAGAAACACTCTCTGGTCGGAAGTGCTCCTTCTGGGACTCCCCCAATCTGCCGATTTTAAGTGTTCTTGCAGCTGGAGGAAATGGATTTATATTCTATGAGCTCAGGTTTGCTTACCCAACGGGCTACGTTGGGGAATACAGAAACGTCTATGTAATTGGTAGGTCACTCAGTTTGTCTGCTGAAGAGTACTATGCCCCAGAGCCTGGAGAAAACTTAAAAATCCCAAAAGTATTTTACAATGATTCACCAATTTTAAAAGTCGCTTCATGGGAGAGCTATTTTGCCACAGTTTATAAAGATGGGAGTGTGGAGGTCTGGAAAGTCACATGACTCCAGTAAGAAGTGATTTCAAAGTTCTCAAGTATTTCCCAGTTTCTTCAGCCCCTTTATCCGTTATTTCAACAGCAGTCCTTGGTCTGTCTGCAAAGACTTTTGTCAGCTTTACATAACCTGCTTTCTCCAATGTTTTTAGATGAGAGTCTAAGTTGCCGGGAGTTACATCTAAAACCTTTTGCAGTTCCTTAAACAGAACCCTTCCCCTTGGCAGGAGGTAGAGCATGATACCTAACCTAATGGGGTTTCCAAGCACATGGTTTTTCACCAGCTGTCTAATTGTATCCATCTTACCACCGTTCTATTGCTTTAAACGCTGAATACAGGTACCAGAAAACTGTGATTGAGTAGCTGGCTGTCACCACAAACCCGGCCCAGATCATGGCACCCTCTTCCATGTTCCACACTACCGGTATGGAGCAGAGCGGTATCAGAAACGCTGGCACCATCTCAAATTCTCTTCCAACAACGAGCCACATTCCGCCGATTGATATGCCTATAAAGCTTAAAAAGCCGACTGCCAGCCTTGCCTCAGCATTGAGGGCTATCTGCATTGATGGTATTATCATCCATCCAATAATGCTACCAACGATCCAAGGAATTGCTATCATAGCACCCACTATCTTTCTTTTTTTCCCGGTTTGCTGGATTTTCTGGAGCCGTTCTACCCTGCTCCACAATTTAATGGTAAAGGGTATCCCGATCACTATTGCTGCCATCCAGTACAGGGCTAAGCCAATTCCTTTAAAATTCACGAGTTCCAGAAGGACATAAAATCCTGCCATTATGAAAAGCCAGAATGAAAAATTCATTGCTGCGTACATCTTTGCAGCGGCTATCAGTTTTCCTTCAACTTTTCCCAACATATTTTTGAGCTCCTCAATTTCTTTCATGGTTCTCACCAATACTTAATATAACTTTAAAGTATTTAACCCGATAAGACTTTCTGAAATTCAGAGAAAACCTTAAGCTCTCGAGAGTCTAAATTAAAATGATGAAAGTTGAAGAACTTTATCAAAAAGAGGGCAACAAAATTAGATGCCTTATTTGTGAGAGGCAGTGCATAATTGCTGAAGGAAAGAGGGGGGTGTGCAAAAACTATGCCAACTTGAATGGCAAATTGATCCACCTCAGTTACGGAAAATTAAGTGCAGTCGAAAGCAGGCCAATTGAAATAAAGCCTTTCTTCCATTACTATCCGAACAGCACGGCTTTGACTTTTTCTGGTTTTGGTTGCAACTTTTACTGCCCTTGGTGTCAAAACTACCATCTGAGTTTCTCTGAGCCGCCTCGGGAATTAAGGATAATTTCTCCAAAAGAACTTGTAGATTTAGCCTTAAAACATGGAGATGAGGGCTTGTGTGCAAGCTTCAATGAGCCGGCAACACTTTATACTTATCTCTTGGATGTCTTTGAACTTGGAAAAAAGAGAGGCCTTTATGGTTGTCTTGTCACAAATGGTTATTTCACTATTAAAGCTTTGGAAAGACTAATCGAAAGCGGTGTCTCTGGCTTCAGCATTGACATCAAAGGCTGTCCGGGGATAAAAGTTCTTACAACAGTGGATCACAAGAAAGTGTTCAGAAATGCAAAGAGGGCATTGGACTTGAATGTCCACGTTGAGATGGTTTACCTTGTTGTTACCAACGCAAATGATTTTGAAGAATGCTATAGTTGGATCTTTAAGATGCACTCCGAAATGCTTGGAGAGAATGTTCCTCTCCACATAAACCGCTATTACCCAATGAACTACTGGAGGGAAAAGCCAACTTCTGCTAAGACGCTTTTAGATCTCAAAGAAATTGCTCAGAAGGAGTACAACATCAGCTACGTTTACCTCGGCAACATTGGTTCGATAGAGCATGAGACAACCTACTGTCCAAAATGCGGCAAAAAGCTCATCGTTCGCTCTGCATATAGGGTTGTTGAATGGAATCTGACAAAAGACAACAGATGTCCAAGATGTGGAGAGAAGATTCCGATTTATGGAAAAGCCAACATAAGCTTTTGAATGTTTGCCTCTCATCACAGCTCTCATCGGCTTTATTCCACTTTAAATGTCAATCCAAGCTCTTTAGCCTTCTTCTGCACCTGCAGTTTGAACTGACATGCCTTGCATATCTCTCCAGTTGTCGGCTGTCCGCAGATCTTGCAGCGGTTCAGCTCTCTCTTCGCATAGTGTTTTGCTAAAATTGGAAAGAGCTTATCATAGCTCCTTAAAATTTGATATTTCGTTCCCGGATGTTTTTCTTCCATCTCATTCAGCCAGTCTCTTATTTCGGCTCTGAATGCCTCAACGGCATACGGACATTCGCTGAAATCAACCTCAATGTTATTTAAAACAGCGTAAAGAACAATTTCCTTTTCTGGCACCTCTCTTAGGGGCTTAATTCTCGGGACTAAATCTTCGTGAATAACTTCATAATACGGCCCAGTTCTCCCCAATCTCGCAATATCTCCGCGCATTATGTTCATCAAGAACACCTGCGCCTCGTCATCTAAGTTTAACCCAATGGCTAATTTGTCTGCTTGAACATCTTGTGCCGCGTAGTTGAGTAGCCACCTCCTCCATACTCCACAATAAGAGCAAGCACCAACCCTCTCTCCCTTCTCAAAGCTCCCCATTATTTGAACTGTCTCATCAAGGGTGAAGCCGATGTATTCCTTGAAGGAATAGACGTGGTGCTCTATCCCTAAGAGCTCCGCATTCTTCTTTGCTATTTCAACGCTTGGCGGTCTGTAACCTTCAATTCCTTCATCTATTGTTATGGCAACAATTTCAAAAGGAAACTTCTTCCTAAGCTTGGCTAAAAGATGCAGGAGAACAACACTGTCCTTTCCACCGCTCACCCCAACGGCTATCCTCTCGCCGCGCTTAATCATTCTGTACTTCCTCACAGTCTGCTTTACTTTTTTCTCAACCATTTCGTTGAAGTGTTTGTGGCAGTAGTATTTGCCTTCATAACGAGCGTGATAAACAGCTTCTCTCCCGCACTTTGAGCACTTCATGACCTCACCTAACTTTCAGAAGAAGCTTCGTTTTAAAAGGATTTAGGTTGGGCAGTGATGGCTTATTGTGAGCATAGAAGCTCATTATCGAAAACTTTTTTATTAATGAAAAACTTTTCTATACACGGGGGATAGGTGTGGAGCTCCTTAAAACGGGAATAGAAAAACTTGATGAGGCAATCGGTGGGGGCTTGCTTGAAGACAGCGTCATGCTGATAATCTATGACACCTATTCTATGGGATGGGCATTGGGCGTCAAGATTTTACAGAATAGGATAGATAGAGGTGACTTTGGCGTAATAATAAACTCCGTTCTTCCATTATCCTCTCTCTCAATGGAGTTTAAGATTGCAAATTTTGACATCTATGAAACTTCACGCACTGGGAATTTGGGTATAATAGATATATTCGCTTCTTTTAATAAGATACAGTATACCGAACCGTTTGTTTATTATACGGATATGGACACATCTACCTTCCTTCCAAAATTCATAGCTCTATACCGGAGAATGCTCAGTGAAATGATTAAAGATAGACGTCCCGTTGGTCTTGCCGTCACAATGGATGGCCTTGCCTTTCTGCTGGGAGAAGAACAGTACATAAGAATACTTCAGAAAAACGCTGCAATAAAAGAAACTGCAAGAATTAAAGAAAGCAGAAAAAGGCCCCTAAACGTATTCCTGGTGAACAGGGACAGGGTGTCAAGAAGGTTCATTTCTTGGCTTGCACTTTACAGCCAGTACATTATTGAGTTTTACTCTTTAGAAGAGGGAAACGAGGAGAAAATGGTCGTTAGGAAATCCCCTCTCCCAGAATTTGAACCCAGAACGTATAAATTTAGACTGAAAAAGGGTGAAGTGATGATACGTTAAATTTCAGCCGATTTCTCTGCTTTTTTGAGTTCCAATGCCAATTTTACAGCATCTCTTGGATCGCTTGTAAATTCAACTTTTACAATCCTTTTATGGTCGAAGTAGCCATCTCTGGCTAATAATTCAAGCCTATCGCTTGCATACCCTGTGTCTGTAACAACAATCAACGGAATGCCGTAGTCATATGCCATTAATGCCTCAACCATTGTGCCGATACCGCCTCCTAAAACCACTAAAACATCTGCAGAGTTTATCATTATGGCACTCCTCTCTGCAAAATCCATTCCGGTTTTTATTCTTATTGTGTTGAACTCATTGCCTTCTTGTCTCTCTGGAAGTATTCCAATCACGACCCCTCCGGCTTTCGTGAATTCCTCGCTGACTATTTTCATGATTCCCCCTCTGCCCCCGGTTAATAAAACCACTTCATCTTTGTACTTTCCGAGCTCTCTTGCAAATTCTCTCGCCTTTTTCTCTGCTTTTTCCAGCGGTTTTTCATCACTTGAGCCCGCTATCGCTATTTGAATCATGCAATCACCCTATTAGGTTCCGTATGGCGGGGATTAGATTTATTGCAAGCAGCAAAACTCCAATGCCAATGAAAGCAAAGCTTATTGGCTTTGCGACCTTCTCAGGGAGGTATTCTTTTAGTGTTTCATCGAGCATTCTGCCGCCATCAAGAGGTATTAACGGGAAGAGGTTCATCAGACCTATTCCGAGGTTTAAGATGTAAATCCAATACAAAGCAAATGCCAATGGGAGAATGATGTTTTCGTATCCTATTGTTGATACCACATATTGGGAGGGATACACCCCCAGATAACCTTTTTCAGGGTTGTTTGGATTTTCTCCGAGAGGTACTTTGACAATAATTTTTTCACCATTTCGCAGAATTTCCAGTGCTATAATCTGCCCAGGCTTTGTTGTGTTCATGAAGTTCAAGAAATCTTCAATGGTCTTTATCTGCTCTCCATTTATTCCAATTATTATGTCCCCTTCGTGGAGATGGTTTATGGCTGGACCTTTTGGATCAAACTGTGTTATCTCAACACCTGCAGGCTGAAGAACTGGGGCTAAAGCATAATTAAGAAGCATGAGAGCAAGCAGAGCGGTAACAATGTTAGCCATTGAACCAGCGGCATAAACCCTTAGTCTTTTAACAAGGGGTACCTTTTTTAGTTCCTCTTCATCAGGCTCAACAAAAGCTCCGGGGATTACAAAAAACAGAACAAGTCCAACGGACTTTAAAGGCAAATCCTCAGCTCTCGCAACAACTCCGTGGCTCAGTTCGTGGACAACCATTACAACGATTAAACCAATCAAACCATACCACAGTGGTATTGTAACGCCAGGAATTACGAGCTGAACTCCAGCGACTTGGGCTTTAGCTTTTATAGCAATAAAGGCAGATTTTATTAACATGTAAAAGACAAACGCCATCCCTCCAAATCCCACAATAATTCCAATTGTTCCATAAACCTTCCAAAAACGCCTGTACTTCAGAGCAATCTTATCTATGAATCCAAGAAGCTTTTTTGTACGCCACATTATCACAAACATGTCAACCGCTAAGCCTTCCTCCTCTTCTTCTTTTCTTCCAAAGAGAACATAGAGAATTCCCCAGAATGCAAGGATGATAATAAGGACTGTCCAAAGATTCATTTTTAACACCTCTCTAACCACACTCCTCTGCTCCCTTTATAAAGTTTAGGAGAGCCTAACTCTTAATGATCTTTCCTTCTTTTGCACTCTCTAATGCCATTATCGCTACTTTCAATGCATGCAAACCATCTCTTCCAGAAACAATTGGCTCAACGCCTTTTTCAATGCACTCAACAAAATGCTCTATCTCATTCCTTAAAGGTTCTCTCTTCTGAATCTTTGCTTTTCTAATCCATTCATGATTGTATAAGGTTAGCTCTTGGTTAATGTAATCAAGCTCTGCAATTCCTTCTGTTCCCACAACACTGAGCTTTCTGACTTTATGGGGAGTCAGCCAGTTTGTCTCAACAATTCCAGTTGCTGATTCAAAGGTCAGCACCATCACAGCGTAATCTTCCAGCTCAAGAGGATTTTTAGCGCTTCCGGCTTTTGCGTAAACTTCCTTAACCTGTTCTCCCAATAAAAAGCTCATGACATCGATATCGTGAACTGCTAAGTCAATTATCACACCAACGTCTTTAATTTGCGGAGGGAAAGGGCCGACACGCTTTGCCATCAGAGTTACGATCTCCCCAAGGGCTCCGTCTCTCAAAATTTCCCTCAGTTTAAGCACAGCTGGATTGAATCTCTCAATGTGCCCGACCATCAGAACGACATTATTTGCTTTTGCTGCTTTAATGATTTCTTGAGCGCTTTCAATGCTCTCTGCTATAGGTTTTTCAACCAAAATGTTAATCCCCTTCTCAATAAAATCCAAAGCAATCTGTTTGTGAAGAGAAGTAGGAACTGCAATGCTTACTGCATCGACTTTACTCATCAGCTCCCTATAATCTTGAAACGCCCTAATCTTGTACTGTCCTGCAATCTCTTTTGCCCTTTTAAAATTTGCATCTGCAACCCCTATGAACTCAACTTTCCCTTCTTCTGCTAATTCACTGTAAACCCTTGCATGATGCCTCCCCATGTTTCCAACGCCGACAACGCCAACCCTAAGCATTCAAACCACCTTAAAAGTGAGATTAAGAGGAAAGTTCTTTGAGGGTTTGAATTATATAAGCAATATCTTCCCCGCTCACTGCTGGATGCACTGGCAGGCTGAGGACTTCCTTACTAGCTTCTATGGCGTTCGGACAACAGTCCTTTGGATAGCCGAGCTTTTGATACAATGGCTGCCAATGGATGGGCATTGGATAGTGAATTCCCGTCCCGATTCCTCTTTCTCTAAACTTTTCAGCTAATTCATCCCTATTTAATGGAAAGTCATCTTCAACTCTGATGACATACTGATGAAAGACATGCTTAACTCTGGGATCGACATAAGGTGGCGTTAACCCCTTGATCTTGCTGATTCCCTCGGTTAGGAGTTTTGCATTCTCAATCCTCTTAGCATTCCACCCATCAAGCTTTTTGAGCTGAACTCTCCCAATTGTAGCGGCAATGTTTGTCATTCTTAAGTTGTAGCCGAGCTCTTCATGATAGTACTTCTTTGTTTGTCCGTGGTTTATCAAAAGCCTGGCTCTCCTCGCTAATTCGTCATCGTTGGTGACAATCATCCCTCCTTCTCCAGTGGTCATGTTTTTTGTGGGGTAGAAGCTGAAGGCTGCAATGTCTCCGAAGGTTCCAACTTTTTGCCCTTCGAACTCAGCACCGTGAGCTTGTGCACAATCCTCAATGAGGTAAAGTTTGTAATCTTCTGCAATTTCTTTGAAAACCTTTATATCAGCCGGCTGACCGTAGAGGTGAACCACGAGAATTGCTCTCGTCTTGTTGTTAATTTTCTCCAAAACGTCATTGGGGTCGAGGTTGAATGTTTTTGGATCAATGTCAGCAAAAACGGGCTTTGCTCCCTGGAAGAGTATTGAGTTGGCAGAGGCGATGAAAGTGAAGGGTGTAGTTATGACCTCGTCTCCTTCTTTAATTTTTAGGGCTTTCAGTGCCACGTCGAGGGCTGTTGTCCCATTACAGGTTGCTACTCCATGTTTTGCACCCAAATACTCGGCGAATTCTTTTTCAAAGGCTTTTACGATGTCTCCATAGGCTAACATTCCGCTTTTTAAAACCTCAACAACAGCGTTTATCTCCTCATCTCCAATTAAAGGCTTGGCAATTGGGATTTGTCTCATTTTAACCGCCTCACAAGTCTTTTTCCTTTAAATAGCGTTCATAATCTTCTTTCCTGATTTTAACTTCTCTCCCGCAGTGGGAGCATTTGAAGATTATGTGATTTTCATCCTCGCCAATTTTCTCTTTTAATTTTCTACCACAGTAGCATACGAAGCCCTTTAATCTTGCGGGGTTGCCGTAAACCAAGCCGAAGGGTGGCACGTCTTTGGTGACAACGGCTCCGGCACCGACCATGGCGTACTCGCCGATTGTTACTCCGCAAACTATTGTTGCGTGAGCTCCAATGCTTGCTCCTTTTTTAACTAAGGTTGGCACAAGCTCCCAGTCCTCGCTGAAGGCTCTTGGGTAAAGGTCGTTTGTGAAGGTCATGTGTGGGCCGAGGAAGACATCGTCTTCAACTTTTACTCCACGATAAACGCTTACGCCATTCTGGATTTTTACGTTGTTTCCTATTTCTACTCCAACGTCAATGTAAACGTCTTTTCCAATGTTGCAGTTCTTTCCAATTTTTGCACCCTTTCTTATATGAGCGAAGTGCCAAATCCTTGTTCCCTCACCAATTTCAACTTCATCCTCAACAACAGCCGTCGGATGAACGAAATACTTTTGAGACATTTTAAACACCACAAGGTATTGGTGACCTAAATTATAAAAGCATTGTTAAGCTAACTCATGTGAGGTATAACCTATGGATGCAAAAGCAGACCTCATAATATTTTCTCAAGCGTTTCCTCCGGAAAAAGGAGGTAACGCGTCAAGAATGGGGGATTTATACAAATATCTCACCAAATTTGGAGTCAAAGTTACTGTTGTTTCTGCAGTTGAAACTTATCCATTTGGAACATTTCCCCGGGAATCCAGGCTAATTAAAAAAGATGGCGATATTATTCGGCTGTTTACATATCAACCGATTAAAAAAGATGCTTCACTCATTGAGCGAACTTTATATTACACTATTTTTCCAGTTTTGGCGAGCATATGGCTGGTTTTCAATAGGAAATCTTCGAACGTTATTTTAGTAACTTCACCACCGCCTCAAATGTACTTGATCGCTCTCATAGGTAAACTCATGAGAAAGAAAGTTATTGTTGATGTTAGAGACTTGTTTTTGGATGTCAGCGTTAATTTGGGCTTTATAAAAAAAGGAAGCTTAATTGAGAGGATTTTTAGATTTTTAGAATCGAAAGCTCTCCAAAAAGCAGATGCTGTAACTCTTGTTACTCCAAAGATAAGACACCAATTGGTTGAGGAATATGGAATAAATCCCGCCAAATGTTATGTAGTTCCTAATGGTGTGGATTTGGAGACATTCAAGTGCGACAAATCAAAAAGAAAACTTCAAATGGTTTACGCTGGCTACTTTGGACATGCCCAGGATTTTGACACATTTTTGAAAGGATATGCACTCTTAAGAGAAAATGAAAGAGTACCTTTAATCTTGGCAGGCGGCGGAGAAACACTTGAAGATGTGCTTAAAAATGTTGAGAAGCTTGGAATTTCTAAATGGATAAAATATGTTGGGATGCTGTCTAGGAAAGACGTTGTTAAGTTGCTGTGCTCTTCCTCCATTGGCGTTGCTCCAATAAAAGTGGACGAAAGTCTGAAGTATGCAATTCCATCAAAAATATATGAGTATTTGGCATGTGGTTTGCCGTTTATTGGAGTGGGTGTTGGAGAGATAGAGAAGATTGCAGAGGAAAGCAGAGCTGGATGTGTAGGAAAAACTCCAGAAGAAGTTGCTGAGTGTATTATGAAGCTTTTAAACTCAAATCTTGAAAAGCTGAAGGTTCGAGCTCTTAGATATGTTACGAGGTTCAGCAGAGAAAGCTCTGCTAAAAAGTTCCTTATAGTATTGAACTCTCTGAGGGGAGAAACATGAAAACAAAAATTGCTGAGTACTTGAAAGCACTACTGAAAAACACTGAGAAATATTTAGTGATTGAAAACGAAATTGCCTACATAAAAGACCCCGTTTTTGGAATAGTAAGAAATAGAGTTAGCGCTGAGTATCTGAAATCTATAATTCGGCTATACGGTGAGTCTGAGAGAGATATTATCAAAAAACTTGTGCGCTTCCTTCTTTTGAGACAGAATTTAAACGGTTCTTGGAATGAAATTCACCCCAATTACAACCAAGAATCGGCTCTCGTAACATCTTTTGTTGGAGAAGCATTGCTCTTAGCGTTGCCATATTTAGAGGGTGAGCTGAAAAAAAGAACAGAAAATGCTCTGCGAAAGGCGAGAGATTATGTTTTATTAAGTGAGATTGGGCAGGGATATTTTCTTAAATCTAAGCTCTACACAGCTGACTATCTTAATGTTGATGCAACTTGTGGGGCATTCTTAGCTCAGTATTACAAAGTTTTTGGAGATAAAGAAGCGTTAGAAGGTGCAAAAAGAGCTGCGAGAAGAGTGTGCACATTCCAAGAAAAAGATGGGGCATTTCCGTATACAGTGAATAGAGGAAATGAGAAATATCCATTGAATGTTCCGTGTATTCACTACCAAGGGGTTACGCTCTATTACCTCTCAAAGGTTCAAGAAGTTATTCGGGAAGAGTGGCTTAAGGAGTGTATGCTCAAGGGAACGCAATGGCTCTTGAACGTTCAAAGAAATGATGGAAAATTTGATTGGTCAAAGAGCGGTTTGATGTTTGCTTATTATCTTACGGGAGCTTATGCATTTGGAATTGCATCTTTTGTGTACACATCTCAATGGGATGAGAAATATTTGGAGAATGCAACAAAACTATTGCCAATTTTGGGAGAGAACACTCCAAATATAGTCCTTAGATGGGAGAAAGGAAAGTGGAGAGATTTCCCAAGAGATGTAGTTGTTTCATTTAAGAGTGCTTGGCTTGGGAATTATCCTGTAAAACGCAAGCTATTTAGACTTGGCTATGCTGTCTATAGGCAGATTGCAAGGAGAAGGTTCTCTGAAGATGTTAGGGAAGATATGGTATTCAAATTTGTAACAAAGCTTTTTGGAATAAAGGCCTCAACAGTTGAGCCTTCTAAGAACTTCCCTGACATGTTCATGACATCTGAAGTTTTGGATTGTTTAAGTTATGCATTAACATTTTTAAAAGGTGAGAAATAATGAGGATTATCTTCCTTGCATCTAACTTTCCAGACCCAGTGAACAAAACATGGGCACCTTGGAACAAGAGTGCAGTTGACAGTGTTTTGGAGTTTGCAGAGCCAATCGTGATAGCACCGAGGCCTTTTGCACCTCCCTTTTCCAAGTTTTCGAAGATACCTAAGTATAATAGACACTTTGGATATCCAGTTCATTATCCGAGATTTTTGTACTTGCTTCCAAAATCCTTGTTTTATTGTCTAACAGGTGAATCTTACAGGTGTTTTGTTGGAAGATATATTCTGAAGGGCGTAGAACAAGGAAATATTCAAAAGCCAGATGTTATTCATGCGTTACATCCTTATCTTGATGGTTATGGCAGCGTTCCAATTGCAAAGAAACTTAAAGTTCCTCTTGTGGTAACAGTTCATAGCCCTAACAATCTGAAGGTGTGCTCTAAAAAAGTACTTTCAGCTCTTGAACATGCGGATAAAATTGTAGCAGTGGCAAAATTTATTGTCAAAAAACTTGAGGACATAGGAATTTCGGGAGAGAAAATTGAATACATCAGTTTGGGTGTTAATACTGAAGAATTTAAACCTCTCAGCGAGAAGGATTCTCAAATTGTTGTATCAAAGTATAAGATTGATCCCACAGACAGAGTAATCTTATATGTTGGTAGATTAACTAAAAACAAAAATATCAAAACACTTTTGTTGGCAATCTGGGAGGTTTTCAGAACTTCTCCGAAGCTGAGAGCTAACACGAAGATTGTAATTGTTGGTGATGGTCCCGAAAGAGATTCTCTTCAAAAGCTGGTAAAAGAGTTGGGTTTAAGTAAGAATGTTATCTTTACTGGTCTTGTTTCGCATGATTCTAGGGAACTGAGGGAACTGTATGGAATTGCGGATATATTTGTTCTTCCAAGCTTTTCAGAAGGAAAACCAGTTGCACTGTATGAAGCTATGAGCAGTGGGTGTGCTATTATCGCGTCTAATGTTGGTGGAATTCCAGAGCAAGTTTTTGATAACATCAATGGGTTCCTCATACATCCAAATGATGTGAATGGGTTAGCGAGAAAGCTCATTTATCTTCTTGAAAATGAGAAAGACTTAGAAAGAATGAAGAGAGAGAGTAGGAAACTTATTTTTGAGCTTGGTTATACTTGGGAGGAATATGAAAAAAGAATAAGACAGGTTTATGAATACATTCTAAATTCACAAGGCATATAAATTTAGTTCGAGAATAATTTAAGGGTGAAAAATATGGCTGATAATGAAATAAAGAAAGTTCTGCTAATAACTATTGATTGCTTTCGCGGTGATCATCTTCACTACAATGGGTATGGGAGAAAAATAACCCCCACGATGGATATGCTGGCTAAGAAAGGTTCCAACTTCTTCATGGCATTTTCAAATGGCCCGCATACTCATTACTCTTTCCCTTCAATTTTAACATCAACGTATCCTCTGATGTTTGAAGGTCCAAAAATTGGAGCTGGAAGGATAACTTTAGCTGAAGTCATGAAAATGCTTGGATTCAAAACTGTTGGATTGAACTCCAATCCGTTTCTGTCAGAATATTTTGGATATGGAAAAGGTTTTGATGTATTCAATGATTTTTTGTCTGGTGAAAGAGCGAAGAAAAAGAGCACTATGATGGTAAAACTCAGACGCAAATTTTCTGATAAAAGTATGCTTTATAAATTTCTCCGCTTTGTGGATAAGTACATGGCGGTAAAGAAAAGAAGAACACCATATGTTCCAGCAGAGGAGCTTAGGAGCAGAGTTATTGACTACTTAAAAAGATACAGAGATGAAAAACTCTTTTTGTGGGCTCATTTTATGGATGCTCATTATCCTTATTTACCGAGTAGAGAAACAATGGAAGAGCTTGGCTTCGAGGATGTTAATGATTTCAAGAAAGCAAGACTCTTCACTAAGATGCTCAATGCTCCAGAGAAAGTCACTCCAGAGGAGGTTCAAATTTTAATTAACTTATACGATGCGCAGATTTACACAGTAGACCAAGAAATCAGGGAAATATTTGAGTACCTTGATGAAAACGGACTGTTGGAGGAAACACTAATTGTAATTACTGCAGACCATGGGGAAGAATTTGGAGAGCATGGAGACTTTACACATAGAGTTGATAGAGACAGGCCAGCATTGTACAATGTTCATATCCACGTGCCTCTGATTTTCTACTCTGGTAACTGGGAATATGATGATGTAAACAAAAATGTATCCTTAATTGACTTAGCACCGACTATTGTTGACCTCGTTGCTTCTCAAAAAGTTAAGAAGTTCATGGGTAGAAGTTTGGTTCCTTTGATGAGCAAAGAGGAAAGTGATCACAGAGCATTCTACTCGGAGCATGAATATCAGGAGAGCGAGATTGTTGGAAACATAATGAAAGAAAGGAGGAAGGCAATTGCTTACATTGAGTATCCATATAAGCTGATTTATTATGAAGGTGACAGCAGTTATCAACTCTACAATTTTGAAGAGGATCCGGAGGAGAGAAACAATTTAATTAATGAACCAAATTACCAAAAAGTTGCTCTATACATGAAGGAGAAAATTAAAGAGCATTTGAGGGAAATTGAGATGTCCAAGGTTAGGATTAAGATGAAAAAATTAAAACTAGCTTAGCACCAGGTGAAGTGTGTGACACTAAAGGTAACTTTAATGCTTCCTTATACGGAAAAACCATATGGTGGAGCTAGGGCTGTTGCGTACAATACAGTTGAAGGATTTAGGAAAATTGCAAAGTTGCTTGAGAAGAATGATGTTCATCTGACAATAGTTTCGACAGCGAGAGATGCTGTTATTTCAAAAAAAGACATGCATCCAAATATTGAAATTCTGCACTATAAGTTTCCCTCTTTTGCAACATTTTCTGGAGCATTTCACTCTTATAAGAAAAATAAGTATTTTTTCTTATCTTCCGATTTAGTACATGCTCATGATATATACAATGCTTTCGCATCGTCACAAACAAGAACTAAAACTATCATGACTCTTCACGGGCTTTATTGGAGGGATTTGAAAGCTGACAGATTTAGTGTTCAAAGGCTCTTTTATTATGGATGGAATACTCTTCAGTTTGCTACTATTTTCCATAAATTAACGAAATTTGTTGCAATATCTCGATATGTGCAGAGAGAACTCAAAGTGCTGGGCATCTATGATGAATCAAAGATTATTGTTATTGAAAATCCAGTTAGAGATGAGCTTTTTGACGTAGAGCATGTGGAAACTGGTAATCTGATATTATATCCGGCAAAGATTTATCCATTAAAAAATCAGCTGACCTTCATCAAAGCTCTTGGAATATTAAAAAATCAGACCAGGGAGGATTTTAAAGTGATCTTTGCTGGTAAGGTTGTTGATGCTCCCTATTATTCACAGATCTTATCTGGGATAAAAAAACTCAATCTCCAAAACTATATCAAATTCGAGCTTTATTCGTATGAAAAAATGCCAGACGTATATGCTCAGTGTTCTATCACGGCATTGACATCTTATCATGAAAATGCTCCAATGAGCATTTCGGAATCATTTGCTGTTGGTGTTCCTGTAATTGCTTCCAATGTTGGTGGAATTCCTTATATGGTCAGCCATGGGAAGGATGGATTTATAGTCCAACCCAATAATCCTGAGGATATTGCTGAAAAGCTTTTAATCTTACTGGAAGATAGAAAGCTACGGAAGAGGATGGGAAAAGAAGCGAAGAAGAAAGCTCAAGAGAGATGGAGAGATAGGGTTATAGCTGAGAATCTCTTAAACTTATATCTGCAATTGGGGGAATAAAAAATGGCAAAGAAATTTCAGTTGTTCTGTTGGAACATATTATGGACAAGTTTTGGGGGGGGTAAAATATGGTAAGTGCTCTTTTGCTTAAAACATGGATGATAAATATCGGAAATGAAATTATTGAAAATGGTGCAAAGGCAGCAATTAAGCGAGCTGTTCCTGATCTCAAATTGTTTGAAACAAGTGGCTATTCATATCATCTAGTTTATTCTAAATTTAGATATAGTCTTACCTCAAGTTTATTAAACAAACTGGGGTTTAAAAGAGATATTAATAAGGAATGGCATAAAAACTTGGTTAGTTCTGCATATTTAATTCATAATAAGAGTATAGATTTTGCAGTTTTTCCGGGATGCATACTTGACAAGTTTACCCTTCCTAGATACTATCCAATCTTATTAAAACTAATGAGTAAAGGAATTCCAATTATACTATTAGGTGCTGGTGGACATGATTATACAAAAGCTACAGTTGATTATGTTTCTAAAATTTTAAAGAAGCTTAAACCTCTAGCACTGATAACAAGGGACTCTGTTGCTTATGAATATTATTCACAGATTTCAGAAATTAAATATGTATATAATGGAATTGATTGTGGATTCTTTATAAATGATTGGTACCAGCCTCCACAAGCAGATAAAAAATTTATCGTACTAGCTTTTGATAAGGCGTCCAAAGTCCCTCCCCATGTTTTAGACCGGATTAAATCAATCGATTCAGATGTTACTGTGATATTTACTACACACAGGCCTTTTAATTATCTTTACTATACTATTCCTGCCGATGTTTTTGCTAGATTACCAATTGCAATATCTAGATTTCTATTAGCTCGTAGAGAGTTGTTAAAGTCAGATCGTAATTTATTAAACAAAGAGAACGTCTTTATATCTGATAATGTCAAAGACTATTTGTTCTTATATAGCAATGCAGTTGAAGTTCATTCTGACAGAGTACATGCAGTAGTATCTTCCTTAGCTTATGACACTAGAGCGTGGTTATATTATAGTACTCCAAGAGCATTATTATTTGAGAATGTTGGGGCTAAAATAAATGAAAATTTAATCGTTATGAACAAAAAAGTTCTGACAACAAAGAAAAAAGAACTAGTAACTTTCTTGAGAGAGATTATTGAGGATAATTTTAAATGACAGAATAGTTGCTAGTGCTTGACTCACTACTGTCGCTATAGCTGCACCATAGTAACTGTAACTTTGGATGAGAAAATAGTTCAAGACAACATTAAGCAGAGCTGTAAATGCGGTTATCTTTGTAAAGCTTAGTTCTTTTCCAGTTGCATTTAAAAAACTTCCAAGAAGAGAATTCAGAAACAAAAAAGGAACTGCAACAGCAAGCACTCTCAAAACTCCAACACTCTCAGTGAATCCAGCACCAAAAACAATGGTTATTGCAAAATTAGCAAAGATGTAATATCCCATAACTCCCAGTAGTCCAATAGCCAAAAGTATCTGAAAGCTTTTTTTGAACAAAATGTTTAGTATCCTCTTATTTTCTCTCCATAATCTTGCCATAGAGGGCATTGTTGTTGCAACAACTATGTTAGGAATAAAAAGTGCAACTTGTATCAGTGTGTATGCAGCACGATAGATTCCTACATCATAATCTGGTCTAAACAAACCAAGCATAACAATATCGGTCCTATAGTAAATCATTGTAAAGAGGCTGATAAGCCAGAACGGATATGAATGTTTTAAGAGATTAATCCATGTATCAGGCTTAAACTCGACTCTAATTTTTTCAAAAAACTTTGAACCCCAGTATATACGTAGAGAGTCCCTTAAGAGATATCCAGCCAGAATTGCTAATATGAATGGGGCTAATTCTCTTTTAACATATAATACTGCACCTCCCACAAAAAATGCCCAAATTCTTTCAATTACTTTCGCAATACCTTCGTATTTTGTAACTTCATGAGCGAACATAATTCTTGTAAAGAAATATGCCACTTGTAGAAGGATATTCTCCAACGCAACAATGATAATTAAATTTTTAATAATGTTAGATTTATTGAGTTGAAGAACAAGAAAAATTATTATTCCAAAGTTGATTACAGCTAAAGTTATCTTAAACCCTAGGGCATATGGAAATAGTTCATTTTTTCTTTCTTTATTTCTTGCAATTTCTCTCATAACATAATAACTAACACCCAAATCGGAAAATATTGAGGTTAAGGCAACAAATGAGAAAATAAATGAATATTGGCCAAGCCCTTCAGGACCCAAGGTTCGGCTTAGAAGTATTATCACACCATAAGCCAATAACCTTGATACTATCTCTGCACCAAATAACCAGCTAGCATTTTTGAGTAATCTAAGTTTTAGGTTATCACTCATTGTTACCAAAACTTAAAAAGTCCCTAGAGGTTAAAACTCTTATGCAATGATGAGTGATGGGCGAACCGAGGGATGAGGATGGAAAGGTGATCGCTGAGCATAGGTTTTTATACTTCCCTTTAAATCTCTTTTTGGGATGATGAGTTCAGCCTTGCCTGATGTGTGATGATGGAGTGACGGACTGACCGTTTAGCTCTTTTTAATTTGGTTAGGCTAACAAAATTCGAAAATCTAATAAAGTTAGGCTGCAAGCAGAGAGTGGAAAAATTTAAATATTTTGTGCATATGCACAAAATTGTGGTGATACCATGAGAGAGGTTTACAAGCCAATATGGTTCAGCATCATTGGAAATGTACTGTTGGCGTTGCTCAAAATTGCTGTAGGCTTTATGTATTCAAGCTTAGCTCTGATTTCCGATGGTGTTCACTCCCTCAGCGACGTTGTAACGAGCATAATTGGTTTTATTGGAATAAGGATCTCTTCAAAGCCCCCTGACAGGTCTCATCCCTTCGGACACTCAAGATTTGAGCCGCTCTTTGCTTTCTTCATGGGATTGGCTCTTCTTTTAGTTGCATATGAAATCGCAAGGGACTCCATAGGGAGAGTGCTGGAGGGGACATCGATTGAAGTTAATTCCATAATGCTTGGTGTTGCCGTTTTTTCGATTATCTTTAAAGAAGGGATGACGCAATACACCCTCTGGGTTGGAAAAAAGCTCAATAATCAAATACTCATAGCCGATGCCTACCATCATAGAAGCGACGTTTTGAGCACAATAGCCGTTCTCATTGGTCTGCTTGCAGAGAAATTTGGCTTCAGGTATGGAGATTCTCTGGCAGGTTTGATTGTTGCCATATTCATAGCAAAAGTGGCTTTGGAGATAGTTATGAGGAATGTGAATTATTTAACTGGCACTTCCCCTCCCTTTGAGATATGCGAGAGGATAAAGAAAATAGCCTTAAGTGTTGACAACGTTGTAGGTGTTCACGATTTAAGAGCCCATTATGTTGGTCCGAAGCTTCACGTTGAACTCCATATTGAAGTCCCACCAAATTTGACGCTTAAAGAAGCCCACGATGTCAGTGAAGAGGTGAAAAGAAGAATAGAGGAACTTGAGGAAGTTGAGATGGCATTTGTGCATGTTGATATAAAAGGAGTAACAAAGTGATCAAACAGCTTTCAGAATCTCTTTTAAGTCTTTTAAAAACTCCTCTAAGTGTTCTTTTTTGACATGGGGCATCATAACTATCCTGATGTAGCCTCTGTGAGCACTGATTCCCCATCCTCTTCTTTTAAGCTCCTTCTCAACCTTTTCCAGCTCTTTAGTTCCAAAGGACACTATGTTGAGCATGGGCTCTCTTATTAAATATGCCCCCTTCAAAGTTCTTATCTGGCCCGCAAACCATCTTGAGAGCTCCATCGCCTCTTTGACAATCCTTTTGTAGCCTTCAAAGCCCAAATGCTTTAGGAGTGCCCACACTGCTAAGGCATTTGCTCCGGGCCTTGTTCCGGTTATTGTGGCTTGAAACACCTTTCCGCCAGCTAAGTATGGGGCGGGAATGCTTATTGCATCAATGAATCTCTTTTTTCTGAATATTATCCCCCCAGCAGGAATCGGTACCATGCCCATTTTGTGAGGATCAATTGTTACGCTCTGCACTCCTTTGAGCTTGAAGTCAAAATCAGGCAGATCATAACCCAAGGCTTTGGCAAAGGGTATCACGAAACCTCCAAAGGCAGCATCGACATGAAGGGGAAGCCCATAATCCTGGGCTAAATCCGAAAGAGCTGGGATGTCATCCACAACTCCCAGACCTGTTGTCCCTGCTATGCCCACAATTCCTATTGTGTTGTCTGTAATTTTACTCTCAATGTCCCTAACATTAACAGAGTAGTCTTTATTCAGCTCAGCCCACACCAACTTGACTTTCAACATTTCACTTGCCTTAAGAAATGAGAAGTGTGCACTTTCCGGCAGAATCAGCTCTGGATTTTCGATATCAGCTATGTTGCGAAATGCCCTCACCGCTAAGATGTTTGCCTCTGTTCCTCCAGAGACAATGTTTCCATACGCCTTGTTTAAGTGCAGCAAATTTCCAAGCATCTGCACGGCTTCTTCCTCAATTTTTCTACTCCCAACGTGCAATCCGGGGTCTCCAAGATTCCTGTCCATATAAAGAGAAATTATCTTTTGAGCGAGAGGATGGGGGTAAGTGCACATTGAGCCAAGGATTTTACCCGAATCAAAAGTTAAGTCCTCACTTAACCGCTTTTCAAGCTCGTCAAGCACTTCCTCCTCACTCATTCCTTTCTCTGGAAAAGTTACCATAACTCTCACCTGCATGGAGTTGTTCATTATGCGTTTAAGCTTTATCCTCCCTAATTTTTCCCAAATACAGTTTAAAGAACTGGGGTGTGGTTATTGCTGTGAGCATTGAAACAATAACTATGCTTGCGAACAAGCTTTGGTCAATCAGTCCTTTTTCCAGTCCGAATTTTAGAATTGCAATATCTAAGCTGCCCCTTCCACCCATACCAATCCCAACTAAAAATGCCTTTTTCCAGTCAAATCCAAAAATCTTCATACCAAGTGAGCATCCGATGAGCTTTCCGAGGACTGCAGCGACATAGAGAATCACAATCATGAACAAGCTTATTTTGCCCATTGTTGGGTTGAACATCAATCCCACATAGATAAAGAAGAGCGGAATGAAAAATTCTGTCAGCACAACTTGTAGGTCTTCAATCAGCTCGTTGAGCTTAATTCTGCTTATGACAAGCGGATCCTTCCTCTCTCTCAGCCGGCTTATCGTTAACCCAGCTAAGTATGCTCCAATTATTTGATGAAGACCAACTTCTTCGGCTATGAGTGCAAGGAGGAAAGTTAAGACAAGTGTGAATGTGAAAAAGATGTTTAAGTTGCGCACTATTCCATAAAACCTTTTGGATCGTTTGAATACGAATTCTGAGATGAGAAGAACAGCAACTATGAATAGGGCTATTTTGATCGTCAGGACTGCAAGTGGCACAAAGCTGAGCTCGCCTCTTGCAAGTGCGGTAATGATGCCGATCAAATAAACCGCTATTATGTCGTCAGCAAAAGCTGCTCCCATTAGAATTGAAGAAATCTCTCTTTTGACCCTCTCTCTGACAATAACCCCGCTTGTCACTTCGATTGCGGTGTTCCCTAAAGTCACACCAACGAATATAGCAGCTGCTAACCCCCTTCCAAATGCCATTACAGTCATGAAGCCAAGAACAAAGGAAAATGCCACACCTAAAATTGCAACGACTGTGGCTTTTAGTTTGTTTGTGGCTATAGCAGAAAAGTTACTTGTTAAACCCATGTACAGCATCATCATCAACAGTCCAAACTCTGAAAGAACCTTAAGAGGCTCGGAAGGAGAAATCACATTGAGAACAAAGGGACCTAAGATTATTCCCGTTAAGATATGGGCTATTATCGGATGGATTTCCCTCTTTTCAAAGAGCCACTCTAAGGTTTTTGCAGTTACCAGAAGAATTGAAAGATCGAGGATATATTGCAACTCAGACCCTCCTGTTCAGCAGAGCCATAAATATCCAGAGAAGCATCAGGATTATTGCAAGGATCATTGCTAAGGTTGCACCTCTCTGAGTTCCAAAGACTATTGGGATTGGCCCTATCATTATGACCCCTCCACCTTCAACTTCAGCCTCCCCACCTGCTGCTGTCATTAATGTCCCTATGAACACTAAGAGAAACCCTATGAAGATCATTGCTATCCCAGCTATTATCAAAAGCTCCCCTTTCATAGCCATCATGAGATTGTATTTTTGCAAGTTTTTAAAGCTTAACCTAAAGGTTATTAAAGCAAAGCCTGAAAGCTCTATTATGCTGGTAATGGTTGACCTTGATGACACTCTCTGCAACACCTGGGAAGCCGGAAAATATACCATAATTAGGCTTTTTCCTCATCTCCTAAGGAAAAGAAAATTCAAAGCACTGTTTTATATTTTGACCGCCCGTTATAGAGAGCTGGAGCAGTCGAGGGAGCTTTTGGTTCTTGATCTGGACAAGCTCCTTCAGAGAATTATGGAGAGGGTGTACAGCAGAGTTAAGAGAGAGGATTTGGAGGAGATGCTTGAACTCGTTGATAGAACGTTCTTTTCAAATCTCAAGCTTTTTCCGGATGCTAAATATTTTCTTGAGGAGCTTAAAAAAATTAATGCAAAGTTAGTTCTTGTGACTGACTCATCCACGTACTGGCAGAGGAAAAAGCTTGAGTATCTCGGCATAAAAGACTACTTCGATGGGATAATAATCAGTGGAGAAACGGGACACAGCAAGCTTGATCCCCACAACTTCTTACTTGCGAGGAGAATGTTTCCTAATGAGGATGAAGTTTACATGGTTGGGGATAGAGATGATACGGACATGAAAGGAGGTAAAGCTGTTGGAGCGATTACAATACTTGTGAAAAGAGGATATTTTAAGGGCAAAAGGGCAAAATATGCAGATTACGTTGTCAAAGATTTGATTGAGGCACTGGAGGTGATCAAGCGTGAGCATGAAAAGCGAGATAAAGCGTAAATCCCTCCACCTGGCAGGCTTAACTGTTCCTGCGGTTTATCTTCTTTTTGGCAAAGAAGCTGCTCTCTTCTTTGTTGGTTTGTCTTTTGTGATGTTTATCGTTCTTGAACCTCTCAGAATTGTGGAGCATTTTAGGGATCGGCTGAAGAGAAAGCTGGGTCTTTATGTTGATAGACAGCTGATCGAGATCGTTGAGAGAGAAATAGACATTATAGCGAGGGAACATGAAAGGAGAAGCATTGGGGCGCATATCTATTTTGCCCTTGCTGCGTTTGTCATAGTTTACTTCTTTCCCAGGGACATTGCTATCGGATCTATAGCTGTTGCGACTTTAGGAGATGCCGTAGCTGCAATAATTGGAAAGCCTTTTGGAAAACATCGCTTTAAGAACGGTAAGAGTCTGGAAGGCAGCTTAGCTTATTTCGTAACTGCCCTGCTCATTCTATCTTCCCTCATTGACCTTCCACACGCATTGATTGGAGCATTGGCCGGAACTTTGGCTGAATTCTATGAGCTCCCCCCTGATGACAACTTCTCGAATCAGTTGGCAGTTGCTGTTACGCTCTATGCCTTTAGAAACATAGCGTTTTGAAAAAGAGAATAAAATAAAGAAAAACAGGTCATCCAATTGTTACCTCTGCAAACGTGCTTATTGTGTCTGCATCAGTCCATTCCTGTCCTGGGTCGAGGTCGTGAACTGATGGGTCATCTGGTAATGTTTCTACGGCTGAGTCACCGGCGTTTGCTCCGGTTATCCATGCCACTATGCCGATCTTTGCCGGCTTTCCTCCGAGGGCATCCCATGGGATTGCGACTTCTAATGTCTGCAGACCGTTTGTACTTCCTGTCCATGCTGCAAATCCGATATCTTGAAGGTTATAGTACTGCCATCCAGTACCGTTCCAGAGCACAAGCTGCATGGTTTCAATTCTGTCGGTTCCTTTCTCTCCAAAGAACTCCCCGAACCACCAGAAGTAAAGTTCTGCATCAACACCTCTTGTGAAGCTTATTTTTCTTCCCCATCCATCGGTATCCCCTGTATAGCCCCCATCTTTATAGTCTAAGGCAAATCCATAGGCAATTCTCCATGAAGCTTTGTTTTCAGTTGTTAATGCGATGTAAAGGAAGTTATCATCGTAGTCGACATACAGTGCTTTGAGATTTGCCCCCTGCTGTCCAAAGCCTGTCGTATCTTCATAAACCAATGTTTCTGGACTCCAGTCATCTAAGTTGCCGTCAATCTTCTTTGTAAGCTTATTGGCTAAGAGTTCGCCCTGCACTGCACTGAGGAACTTTTCAACTTCTCTCTGAATTCTTAGGAGTCTTGAATATGCTGCAAATATTTTCAAGCTTCCTCTGAGCTCCATGTTTCTTATTCCTATCATCTCCTTCCCTTCATTGAACATGGAAAGGCTTTCATTAAGCTGCATCTGGAATTTTGTCAAGTTTTCCTGGTATTTGGCTGGGAGTTTTGCTCTGGTAATGTTTTGGAGTAGCTCTTGGACTATCGGGTACTTCTTCTCATAAAGCCTCGGCCATACATACTTGCCAAGATTTATCATGTCGCTCTGGGTCTTTACTGCTTTTCCTATTTCAAGTTCCAATGTGGCAATGTTATTTTCCTCATTGACCTCTTGAATAACATTTTCAGGGTCAACAACTGCTTTAAATACGTGGGTTCCCCATGAACCGGGATATTCGTAGGTGTACACCAAGCTAACTGAGCTTTCTGCGGAAACATTTACAATCCACGAGCTGAGAAGTTCGTCGTTGTCGTAGAGCTCAACTTTAACGTTCTTGGCATCAACTTTGCCCAAGTTTTGGACTTCAACCGTTAGATTAGCTGGCTGCCAGGGCTCTATGTCCAGAACATTTGAACTCAATTTTACAGTTAATTCGGGTTTTGGGATTGGAATTTCGATTACAGCAAAGTTCGATAGGTAGTCTTGGTCTGTCCAGTCATTCCCATCAACGTCTGGATCCAGTGGAACTGTATCAACTGCAGAATCGCCACCAAAGCTACCTGCAACCCATGCTATTATGGCAAGTTCAGACGTTCTTCCCCCTATAGCACTCCATGGAATTGCCATCTCAAGGATCTGCAATCCATTTCCGCAGGTGGCAGCATATGTAACGACGCTTCCAACGTCCTGATACTCCCATCCGTTTCCTGTCCAGGTTATGAAGTTTCCGCCACCAATTTTATCATTTCCAGCATCGTACCAGAAGTAGATCTCGTAATCTACCCCTCTTGAGAACCCTATTTTTCTTCCCCAAGCGTCAGTGTCTCCTGTATAACCACCATCTTTGACATCAAGTCCGAATCCGTAAACGATTCCCCAGCTTGCAGTGTTGTTTGTTGTTAGTGCTATGTAGAGGTATTGGTCATCGTATGAAACATACAATTTGTCCAGGTCTGCACCATCTGGACCATCTAATGTGCTGACTCCAACAATCTCGTAGTTTTTCCAATCACTTAAGTTGCCGTCGATGGTCTTTGGGGCTATCTGGATTTCTGCAAGATTTGTGAAGTAATCTGTGTCACCCCATTCATCTCCGTTGAAC
The DNA here is from genome assembly GCF_000151105.2 of Thermococcus barophilus MP. Taxonomy (NCBI): domain Archaea; kingdom Methanobacteriati; phylum Methanobacteriota; class Thermococci; order Thermococcales; family Thermococcaceae; genus Thermococcus; species Thermococcus barophilus. The sequence continues at coordinate 1,737,531 of NC_014804.1, forward strand.
CAGCTGGCATAAGGTTCATCAAGACTTTCCATCGCTGGATCCCATGGCACAGAGCTGACTGCTGAGGAGTCCCCTCCACCTGCAATCCAAGCTATTAGTGCGAGCTTTTCTGGTTTTCCACCGAGCGCTGTCCAAGGAATCTTAACCTCCAACGTCTGGAGACCGGTTGATGTATCCCCGGTGTATGCAAAACCTGCTCCAACGTCTGCCAATGCTTTATAGTCCCATCCTCCGCCAGTCCATGTAATGAAGTTGTCTGCTGTGATGCCGCTACCACCGCTATACCAGAAGTAAATCTCGTAATCAATTGCATATCCGTTTCCAAAGCCAATGCGTCTTCCCCAAGCATCCATGTCTCCAGTGTATCCATTTCCGGTTCCCGGATCAACGTCAATTCCAATTCCATAAGCCAAGTCCCAGCTTTGGGAATTCCTTGTGGTTATCATAATGTACAGATACTCATCATCCCAAGCAACATATAGGTTATTCAGATTTGCACCTGCGAGCCCATTGTCGTTGGCTGTAGCTATGTAATCAAGTGTTCCCCAGTCGCCTAAGCTTCCATCAAGAACTTTTGTTCCATAAAGTCCGCTCACTGCCGGCACTAAGCCCAGCACAATAAGTACAACAATAACAAAACTCGGGCCTTTTTTCATACTGAGTCACCCCGGGTGATAATTGTTCACCCTTGTTGATATATGAGCATGATAATGTTTATATACCTTTTTGAATATCACCGTTAGTGATAATTATGATGGAGGTGTTGCAATGATAAATTTCATCTTTGGCATTCATAATCATCAGCCCCTTGGGAACTTTGGGTGGGTTTTTGAAGATGCTTACAACAAATCATACAGACCATTTATGGAGATCCTTGAAGAGTTCCCCTCAATGAAAGTTGCCGTTCATTTCAGCGGTCCCCTCCTTGAATGGATAAACGAAAACCATCCGGAGTATATTGAGCTTTTGAGAAAGCTTGTAAAAAGGGGACAGCTCGAAATAGTTGTTGCAGGATTTTATGAGCCAGTGTTAGCGGCGATACCAAAGGAAGACAGGATTGAGCAGATAAAACTCCTTAAGGAGTTTGCTAAGAAGCTGGGTTACGACGCAAAGGGTGTATGGCTTACTGAAAGGGTATGGCAGCCTGAGCTTGTTAAGACTCTCAGGGAGAGCGGAATTGAGTATGTCATAGTTGATGACTACCACTTCATGAGTGCCGGACTTAGCAAAGAAGATCTTTACTGGCCATACTATACCGAAGATGGAGGAGAGGTTATCGTTGTATTCCCAATTGACGAAAAGCTAAGGTACCTGATTCCCTTCCGACCTGTTGAGAGAACAATTGAGTATTTGGAAAGCTTAGCTGACAGCGATCCTTCAAAGGTCGCTGTTTTCCATGATGATGGTGAAAAGTTTGGGGTCTGGCCTGGAACTTATGAATGGGTTTACAAAAAAGGCTGGCTTAGGAGGTTCTTTGATGCCGTCACAAGCAACGAGAAGATAAACCTTATGCTTTATTCCGAGTATCTTTCGAAGTTTACCCCAAGGGGTGTCGTCTATCTGCCGATAGCATCATACTTTGAAATGAGCGAGTGGTCTCTTCCGGCAAGTCAGGCAAAGCTTTTTGTTGAGTTTGTTGAAAAATTGAAAAGGAGAGGGGAATTTGAAAAGTACAGGGTATTCGTTAGGGGTGGCATTTGGAAGAACTTCTTCTATAAGTACCCGGAGAGCAATTTCATGCACAAAAGGATGCTCTATGTTAGCAAACTTGTCAGAAATATTCCAGAGGCAAGGAGGTACATACTTAAAGCCCAGTGCAACGATGCTTACTGGCATGGTGTCTTTGGCGGTGTTTACCTGCCTCACCTGAGGAGAGCAGTTTGGGAGAACATCATAAGAGCACAGAGCTATGTCTCCACTGGAAACAGGGTTTTTGACGTGGATTTTGATGGAAGAGATGAGATCATTCTTGAAAATGGAAGGTTTATAGCAACGATTAAGCCTCATTATGGAGGGTCAATCTTTGAGCTAAGCTCAAAGAGAAAAGCTGTTAACTACAACGATGTTTTAGCAAGAAGATGGGAGCACTACCACGACGTCTCTGGAACAACTCCAGGGGAAGAAAGCGAAGAGGGCGTTGCAAGCATTCATGAGCTTGGTAAGAAAATCCCTGGGGAAATTAAGCGTGAGCTGGCTTATGACTGGCACCTTAGGGCTATTTTGCAAGATCACTTCATATCAACTACGGAGACTCTTGATACTTACCGCTTAGTTAAATATCATGAGCTTGGAGACTTCGTTAATCAGCCGTATGAATTTGAGCTTAATGGAAATCGTGTAAAGCTTTGGCGCAATGGGGGAATCTATGCCGAGAAAAAGGTTCCGGCAAGAGTTGAGAAAGTAATTGAGCTTACAAATGACGGCTTCCTGGCAAAATACAGTGTTTCACTTGGCGAGCCTTATGAAACCCTCTTTGGAGTTGAACTTAACTTAGCCGTTCACAGCGTCATGGAGAATCCGGAGGAGTTTGAAGCCGATAGAATACTCGTGAACGACACTTATGGCATTGGTAAAGTTGAGATAATCTTAGACAGAAAAGTTAAGGTATGGAAATTCCCAATTAAAACCCTCTCACAGTCGGAGAGCGGCTGGGACTTTATTCAGCAGGGTGTAAGTTATACCCTGCTATTCCCAACAGAGAAGGAGCTTGAATTTGAAATCAAATTTAGGGAGCTCTGATTTTTAAAATTTTTAAATTTAAAAAGAAAACGGCCAATGGTTGTCTTTATGTGCTGGATATCTGAGGCTTTATTCTAAAGTCTATTGGCTTTTCAAGACGCCAGACTTTGCAGAAGGAGCACTTCTCACCTAAAGCTGGCATTCCACATACTTTGCACTCTTTAAATTCTACTTCTTCAATTTCCTGCTCAAAGAGGTGTCTTTTCCTTAGGTAACCTTTCACGAAGTTTATCTTTGTCCCCGGTCTTTTTTCTTCCATATCGTTCAGGATCTCTTTATAGCTCAGAGTGGTTGCTCCCCTTGCATGCGGACATTCTTCAACCATGTAGTCTATACCAACCGCTAAGGCGTACGCAACAACTTCCCTTTCTGTGACTTCGTAAAGTGGCTTAACTTTTTTCACGAATTTACCTTCTCCGGGCAATAAAGGCCCTTGCTTGGCCAAATACTGGGTATTCCAGTTCATTATATTGCCAAAAATGAACGACGCTTCATCATCTAAGTTGTGTCCCGTAACGATAACGTCAAATCCATTGTCATAAGCAAATTTGTTAAAGATGTACCTCTTAGTTATTCCACAGTAAGAGCATGTGGGGCGGGAGGTTTTAAGCTCACCAATCCCGGCTCCCAAGAGCTCTCTAACTCTAACTATATGAAGCTTGGCGTTTATCATCTCACACTGCTTTTTAGCATATTCCTCACTTTTAGCTGAGTACTCCCCAATTCCAAGGTTTATATAAAGGCATTCAATATTGTAGCCGAGTTTTTTGAGCACGTAAGAGACAACGGCTGAGTCTTTACCTCCGCTCACAACCACAAGAATTCTCTCGTCTCTTTTTAGAAGCTTGTATTTCTCAATAGTCCTCTTAACTTTTCTCTCAAAATACTCTATGAAGTGCTCTCTGCAGAGGTACATTTTTGGATAGTGGAGCTTGATGAATGCCTTTTTCTCACAGAATTTGCACTTCATGTTCTCACCTAAGGAAAGGAGAAGAAGGAGATTTAAAAAACTTGCCTATCTTAATGATCATCCCTCTAAGCTTTCAATTCTTTTCTTCCAGTTGCCTGGTTTTTTGAAATCTTTTTCTGTATAATTTCCCTCTTTTTTCAGAATTCCCCTCGCCGCTAAGAGCCCTGTTGCGGCAGCGTTTACTATATCTCTGGAAAGCCCAGCACCATCACCGGCGGCGAATATGTTTTCTATGCTCGTTTCTAAGTCTTCATTTACTTCAGCTCTCATTGCATAGTATTTAATTTCAGGAGCATAGAGCAGAGTATGATCACTTGCAACTCCTGGGATTACTTTATCTAACTTTTCGAGACCTTCTATTATATTCGTAACAACCCTATGGGGCAGTGCCATGGCTATATCTCCCGGGGTAACATGTTTTAATGTCGGTTCAACGTTGCTCTTCCTTATCCTTGCCCATGTACTCCTCCTTCCTCTCCTTAAATCACCTAAACGCTGCAGAATTGGCTTTCCTCCACCGATCGTTGTTGCCAACTGAGCGATGCTCTTCCCATAAGCTGTTGTGTCTTCAACGGGCTCTGTAAGCTCTATTCTGCTCAAAAAGGCGAAATTTGTGTTGTTGCTTTTTCTGTCCCTCATTGAATGTCCATTTACACCAACATAACTATCATATCTTTCCTCCACAACAAATCCATACGGATTTGTGCAGAATGTCCTAACGAAGTCGTCGTATGTATCTGTGTAGATGTGGAACTTAGGGTCGTGGTTTATGCTCGTTATGGGCTCCATCACTATGGCGGGAACTTCAACCCTAACCCCCACATCTATTGGGCCGTGTCTGGCTTTTAGTCCAATTTTCTGAGCAACTTCATGGAACCAGTCGGCTCCACCCCTTCCGGGAGCTACAATTATGTATCTGGCTTTAATCGTGAAGAGTCTATTCCTTCTCCTCGCTACGACTTCACTTTGCCTAAATTCTTCAACTTTTGTCCAGAGAATGAACTTTACTCCCTTGCTTTCAAGATATTCTTTGATTGATTTTATCACTTCCTTTGTATGGTCAGAACCAATGTGTCTCTGGATTATTGGGATGAATTTTACCCCTGCCTGAGCGGCTCTCCTCTCCCATTCTCGAATTTGCTCCTCATTTCCTTTGTAAAGCCTTCTTGGTGCCCCATGTCTCAGAAATATTTGATCAACTTCCCAAACGAGCTGCCAAGAATAGTTTTCGTCGTGTGTAAGTTCAGTTAAATCGCCACCGATATCTGGTCTTAGATTTATTGTTCCATCGCTTAAGCCTCCAGCGCCTCCAACACCGCTCATTATGTGACATGGTTTGCACCCAACACAGTAGCCGACTTCATACATTGGACATACTCTCTGATCAATGTCTCCACCTTCATCTATCACAGCTATTTTAAAATCGCTTTTCTCTGCAAGCTCATAAGCGGCAAAAAGACCTGCTGGACCTGCTCCTATAATGACAACGTCAAATTTTTCTTCAAAAGAAACCATATATCCCTTACCAAGGTTTGCAGTGTGCATACTTATAAAATTTGTGATTACAGAGAAAGATTTAAACACATTTTTGTCCAATATACTATGGTGGCATGGGTGGAACGTGCTGAAAAGCTGAAGAGGAAGAAGATGCATATTGTTGTGGGAAAAAGAAAGCACCTCCAAATGCAGAGAAAGGAGGAGCTGAGCCATAATATAAGGTACATATCCAAGGTTCCTGTTAAACTTGTCATGGATACGGATTTCTTAAAGGTTCATCCAGAGGATCCACTTACAACCTTAATAGAAAACCTCAAAGGAGAGGAAACCTCTGCAGTTGTTGTTGATGAAAAAAACAGGCTTTTGGGATTTATTACAATGAAGGACCTGCTTCATTTCTTCAGTCCACCTCGGAGATATTCGATTGTTGGTCTTGGGCTCTTGAAAAGATACACGCTGAACAGGGCATCAAGGGTTGAGGACATAATGGTTACGAAGCCGATAACAATTCACATCGATGATAATTTGGGTCATGCAATAAAGTTGATGATTGAAACTGGTAAGCATCATCTTCCTGTTGTTGATGGTGAAAAACATGTTCATGGCATCTTAGAGGTGAAGGACATAATAAGGCTTATCAGGATTGTATCCGTTTAGAGGCGATAAAGTTGGATGTATTCCTCGAACTTGCAACTATATTAATAGCTGCAAAGATATTTGGGTATCTGGCAACCAAGATAAAGATGCCTGCAGCATTGGGTCAGCTTGTTGGGGGAATAATTATTGGTCCATCTATCCTTCGTTTTGTGAGCTATTCTGAGGAGGTACACTTGATAAGTGAACTCGGTATTGTTCTGCTTCTCTTTCTGGCCGGTCTTGAAACGGATGTCGAGGAATTTAAGCGTGTTGGCGTTCCGGCTTTTCTTGTTGCCGTTGGCGGTGTTGCTGTACCCCTCATCCTTGGTTATGCCTCTGCGCTGTTCTTTGGATATTCAAAGGTTCAGGCTCTTTTTCTTGGAGGTGTTTTAACTGCCACAAGTGTTGGATTAACGGCGAGCATTTTAATGGAAATGAAGAAGCTCAGGGGGAAGGAAGGAACCACGATTTTAGCTGCTGCTGTTGTCGATGACGTTTTGGGCATCATTGTTCTCACAATTTTGGTTGCATTAAACACAAAGGGGCATGTCTATATTGAGGATTTGCTCATTCTCCTTGGGGAAGTAGCATTTTTCTTTGCTGTTAGTATTCTCCTCGGAACTCCAGCTATAAAAGAGGCCTTAAAGCTTTCATCAAAAATTGAACTGCCAGAGACAGTTACAGCCTTTGCTCTTTCCATAACGTTGATATTTGCATATATAGCTGAAAAGTTTCAAATAGCCGGCATTACTGGTGCTTATTTGGCAGGTTTAATAATAGCTCAAACTGATGAAGCGAGGAGAATAACTACCAAGATAATGACAATAGCATACTCCCTATTTGTTCCAGTATTTTTGGTTAGCATCGGTATAAAAAGCGACATAGGAACACTCCTCCATGCAGGAACTTTCGCCCTTATCTACGCCCTTGTGGGTGTTTTTGGTAAGATAGTGGGATGTGGAGCTGGGGCATTGCTTGCAAAGTTCAAACCTAAAGAAGCCCTTCGCGTTGGTGTTGGCATGATACCAAGGATGGAAGTTGCCCTGATCATGGCCAACGTCGCTTTGACAGAGGGGGTTTTTGACCAAGGTATTTTCTCGATCCCCGTGACTATGGTGATTATAACCACGCTAATAACGCCACCTCTGCTTAAGCTGGCATTTGCGAGGGAGTGAGATGGAAACTTTATTGATGATAGCGATGATGCTCGCAACGGCAAAGCTCCTTGGCTGGATATTTGAAAAGTTCGGTCAGCCTGTTGTGCTCGGTCAGATTCTTGGAGGATTAATAATTGGAATCTTTGCTGAAAGCAATGAAATAATCCGTGAATTTGCGAATCTCGGTGTGCTCCTCCTTTTGTTCTTAGCGGGACTTGAGAGTGATCTGGGTGAATTTAAGAGAGTTGGAAAGCCAAGCATGTTTGTTGCGGGAGTGGGGGTTGCTGTTGCATTTGCATTTGGATTTCTTGTTTCCCTGCCTTTTGTCGAGCTCCATGAAGCCCTTTTATACGGTGCAATAATGACTCCAACCAGCGTTAGCATAACTGTTAGAGTACTAATGGAGCTCAGAAGGTTAAGAACAAAAGAGGGAACCACGATTTTGGCTGCTGCTGTTGTTGATGATGTTTTGGGCATATTGATTCTAACCATCGTGCTCTCTCTATTGAGAGAAGGTAGCGTCCATTATGATGCCATCATTGAGATCCTCATTGAGGTTGCTGGATTTCTTGCAGTTTTCTTATATTTGGGTCCTGTGCTGGCGGAAAAAGCCTTTAGAAAGATTTCCCGCATAGATTTGCCAGAGTCCACAACGACTTTTGCAGTAATTTTTCTGATACTCTTTGCTTACTTAGCCGAGCACTTGAACTTGGCTTCCATCCTTGGAGCATACATGGTTGGTCTTACGATTGGGCAAACAAATTACAGAAAACAAGTGGAAAATCCAGTTAACACCTTGGGATATTCACTGTTCATCCCTCTCTTCTTCGTGGAGGTTGGTATGAGAATTGAGCTGACCTATATACTTCATGCTGGATTATTCGCCGTAATCTATGCCTCTGCAGCTATTCTCAGTAAGATACTTGGGTGTGGTTTTGGTGCCTATTTAGGTGGCTTTGACCTGAAGGCATCTTTAAGAATAGGAGTTGGCATGATTCCAAGGCTGGGTGTTGAGCTGGCTATGCTGGCGATAGCAATGGCGAGCGGCGTAGTTGGTGCTGACGCATTAACAGTGGCAATCTTCATGGTGTTTGTGACGACCATAATAACTCCTCCATTATTGAAGTGGGTTTACAGCAGAGGATGAAGCAAACTTTAGAAATCAGAAGTGTTTAAGACGATTGAAGAACATGGAAGTTTGTTTATCTTTCTGAGGTTCGCTGATATAGTGTGGATTTAAGTAAGTATATTGTTTTTAAAGTGGGTTTCTTGTCTTTTTTGCGTCCAAAGGACGCTTTTGGAGTGAAACACTGAAGAACTGCCAATTAATTAGAAATCCACACTAAGAAACAGCACTTGGAAGAGATAAACAAACTTTGATCAAACTTTGCGAAGGCAAAGTTTGTTATGGTGCGGTGGCCGGGATTTGAACCCGGGTCGCCGGCTTGGGAGGCCGGCGTCCTAGACCAGGCTAGACTACCACCGCCCAACAATAAATAGAGAAAGGAGTATTTAAAAGCTTTACTTCAGTCTCTCCAAAATAATTGCCGGGCACACCTTAGTGACTCCATCTATCTTTCCAATCTTGTTTGAGATTATATCTGCTAAATCTTCTCCGTCTTTTGCCCATATTTCTGCCATTATCATGTGATCCCCGCTTGTTAGATAAAGCTCCTTAACAAACTCAAATTCTTTAAGCTTGTGTGCAACTTCAAATATTTTCTCGGGTTTTGTATCTACACCAGTTATGCTCACAAGGTTATAGCCGAGTTTGGCAGGGTTAACCTTGACAGTGTAACCCTTAATGATTCCTGCCTCCTCCAATGCCCTAACCCTTTTCCTCACAGCAGTCTCGCTAATTCCAAGGACTTTGGCTATTTCTGTAAAAGGCGTCCTTGCATCTTTGGTGAGCATGTCTATTATAACCCTATCCCTTTCATCTATCAATTCTTCTCACCTCACATTAATTTAGCAAATCTAATATATTAACTTTTTGAACTTTTTGGTTTCAATATCAAACATTTAATTTTAATTTTGTTACTACCTCAACGTGTGGGGTGTGAGGGAACATGTCGAGCCCAATTATCTCTTCAACTTTGTAGATACTCTTAAGCTCCTCCAAGTTTTTAGCAAGGGTTTTGGGATTGCACGAAACATAGACAATTATTTCTGGTGCGTCTTTAAGCATTTTTCGAATGAGCTTTGGATGAAGCCCGGCCCTTGGTGGATCGACCACAATGGTATCATATTTTCCGAGATTTCCTACGCTTTTGTCTTCTCCAACATAAAATTTAGCATCAACATTGTTTATTTCAGCATTCTTCCTTGCCATCTCAACAGCAAAAGGATTAATTTCAATTCCTTCAACTTCAAAGCCTTTTTTGGCGAGATAAATTCCAAATGTTCCGACCCCAGAATAGAGATCAAGGACTTTTTTGCCTTCTGCAAACTCAGCTACTTTTTTCACAAGGTTGACTGCCTGATAAGAATTTGTCTGGAAAAAGCTGTTTGGATGAATCAAGTAGACAACATCATCAAGCCTTTCTTTTATGAACTCTCTGTTCCAGAACTTCCTTGGCTCTCCATAGGAGACATCACTTTTTGAGCTGTTAACGCTCCAGTATATCGAGTCTGCAAAACTAAAGTATTCTTGAACTTCATCCGGGAGGCTTCCTTCGTATGTAACTAAATTGATCATGAGTTCTCCGGTGAACTTGCCTTCTCTCATCACAATGTATCTCATGAAACCTTCGCTCTTCCTTAAATTCCATGGTTGCAGTTTGAAATCTTCTATAAATTCCCTGAGCGATTTGAGAGCTCTTCCACTCTTTTCACCAAAAACTATGCACTTTTCTATGTCTACAACATCCCACCAAGTGCCTCTTCTCCTAAACCCTATACCTTCTGTGGATATTACAACATCAATCCTATTCCTGTGTCCATAAATTTTTGGAGAGGGGATGACATCAACAGCATATCCGAGGAGATTTTCCAGTTTTTCTGCCTTAAATTTTATCTGCTCACTGTACGGCAGATGCTGGAGCACGCACCCTCCGCACTTTCCAAAGTACGGGCATTTTGGTTCAGTCCTAATTGGAGAAGGCATTATTATTTCGTATTCATGTGCAACAAGCTTTTTCTTTTCTCTATGCCATTTTTTAATCTCAACAACATCCCCAACAGCTGCAAAAGGAACATAAACCTTCTTTTTCCCCGCTTTTATGATCCCAAACCCCTCTTCGCTCAGCTTTTTAATCTCTCCTCTCATGAATCTTGGATCCGCTGTGCACTTATAAATCTTTTTTGAAAGATTGGCAAATTTTGTCCAGCAATGTTTATTAGAATGGAATGCATAAATATTAGTGGTGCCTTTGGTATGCGCAGGAGGGAGTATATATACAAGCTTTTAGTTGTAAAGAAAAGAGCTGTAACTTTACAAAAATTAAGTGAAGAGCTGGAAACTCCCATGCCTAAACTTCTCCAGACCCTTAAGAGTTTAGAATCCGATGGACTTGTTGAGGTTTTCTACGGAAAGGAAAAGGCTGCAATCATGGTTAAGGCTAAAACTTTGGATGACTACATTTAATGCTATCTGGATGTATTTCTTTTTACTTTCAGTTTCACTATTTTTTGTTTTACTAAATTGCACTTATTTTTTGAGAATTTTTTCTGAATTTCGAACATTATCTTTATAAAGTTCAACCTCATAGTAACATTCAGAAAGGTAAGTTGTCTATGGAAGTGGAAAATACATGACAGTGGTTGTTATCACAGGTAGGGGAGGAGCTGGCAAAACAACGCTTACCTCTAATCTTGGAGTGTATTTTGCGAGAAACAAGTACAAAACTTTGGTAATTGATGGTGATCTATACCTTCCAAAGTTGGGTTTTCATTTCAGCATCGATTCTCCAAGATACAGCATCCATAACCTTCTTAGAGATCCAACTCTTAAAATGGAGAATGCCCTTTACAGACATAAAAAAACGGGGGTTTACATCATCCCGGGTAGCGCAAAACTCCGAGATATAATAGATGTACCGGCATTTAGATTAAAGAGTATTCTCCATGAAATCATGGACGAGTTCAGTGTTATATTTGTTGATTCTCCAACAGGAATACCTTTTGACACCCTCCATATCTTTGAGCTTGCCGATTATCAGATAATTGTTATTGAGCTTGAACGTTCGCCAATTTATTCAGCGGAGGTTATGATACAGAATGAAGTTGTTAAGCTCAAAAGCTTGGGGGATGCATTTGGATTAAATGTTGCTGTGGTTCTTAATAAGGTTAGGGAGTCTTCAAAAAATATTGAGGCTGTTATAGATTTTCTTGAAGACGAAATAGATGTCCCGGTAATAGGGGTGATACCATTTGACCATAGCGTTCCTCATTCGGTGAACATGGGCGTTCCCATACTTGAATACAAACCAAGGAGTCGTGTCTCACGAAGACTTAGGGAGTGTGGGGAAATTTTAGAGGATTGGATGTTTGGAAAGGCAAAGGTGGAGAGAATTATAGATGAAATAATAGCTGAAAAACTATTAAACCCCTAAGTCCTGTATTTTTCTTTGTATTCAAACAGCTCCCTGACTTTTATAAGCGGAATCAGGGTGTAGCCCTCTTTTTCAATGTTTTCTTTGGCTCCCTCCTCTCTGTCAACAACAACCATGATTCCCACAACTTTTGCTCCTTCTTTTTCAAGAATTTTTGCAGCTCTTAAAACACTTCCACCCGTTGTTGTTACATCTTCAACTAAAAGCACTTTATCCCCAGCTTTTACATCTCCTTCAATTTGCTTTCCAGTCCCGTGCTCTTTCTTCTTCTTTCTCACGATTAAAAGCGGATTTTCAGTCTCTAAAGATAGGGCTGTTGCAATTGGAACAGCTCCAAGCTCAGGACCGGCAACTTTGTCAAACTCAATTTTTCTCTTTTCAGCTTCGCTTTTCATGAGTTTTGCAATCAGTTTTAGGGCTTTAGGATTAGTTATGAGTTTCTTAACGTCAATGTAGTAGTTGCTCTCTTTTCCCGAGGTCAAAATAAAATGCCCGAACTTTATACATTTTTCTCTAAATATCATACCGATTAGCTCATCCTTCATTTTTATCACCAGAATGCTAAATTTAAAAAATTTTTGAAAATAAATAAACAGAAAAACGTTTAAAAACTTAGCGCTTTCCCGCTTTCATCCTCTCCTGTAACTCATACAGCTGTGCAATTCTTTCTAAGGTATCAGCATCTTCTGGGCTTTTGTCTTCCCTTAATGCCACGTATCTTGGGAATCTTAATGCAAAGCCGCTCTCGTATTTTGGACTCTTCTGGATCTCTTGGTATGTAACTTCAATTACTACTTTTGGTTCTATCTCTACAAATTTCCCTTTCTCTTTCTTTATGAGAGGCTTAAGCATCTTTGTAAACTCAACTAAGTCTTCATCTGTAAATCCGCTCCCAACTTTTCCAACTGGGACAAAAGTTCCAGTTCCAGGGTCATAAGCACCAAGCAGGAAAGAGCTTAGAACATGCGCCCTCCTCCCTTCTCCCCATTCTGCTCCAATGATTACCAAATCGAGGTTCTCCATTGTGGGCTTGATCTTGAGCCACTTTTTACCCCTGTTACCTGGCTCGTAAACCGAATCGAGCCTTTTAGCCATCAGCCCTTCATGCCCCATGTCGAGGGCTTTGTGGTAAAATTCCTCAGCTTCTTCCGGACTTTTTGTTATCAAGTTCTCTGCAACTTTAATCCACTGATTGACTTCAACTATGCTCTCCAATTTCTTGCGGCGCTCTATAAAAGGAGTATCAATTAAGTTCTCTCCATCAACGTAAAGAACATCGAATAAATTAAGCTCCAAAGGTATTTTCTCAATCATCTCTTGGATATTGTACTTTCTCCTAAACCTCCTCAAAACATATTGGAACGGTCTTGGCCTCCCCCCTTCTCCAACTGCTACAAGTTCTCCTTCAACTATGGCTTTTTCTGGCTTTATGCTCTTCTTTATCCTCTCAACAACCTCTGGAATGGACTTCGTAACGTTCTCCAGTCTTCTGGAATAGATTATCACTTTATCTCCATCTTTATGGACTTGAACTCTTGCACCGTCGTATTTAATTTCGAACTCTGCTTCGCCCCCCATTTCGACTAAAGCTTCTCTGACATTAGCGGCCATTTGGGCAAGCATTGGTTTTATAGGCTTTCCGATCTGGATTGTGACCTTTGACAGTCCTTCGTTTCCCTCAAGCTTGGCTATTTTTGTAACGAAACCAAAATCACTTGTTAGCATGTAAGCCCTCTCAACAAGCTCCGGTTTTACTCTGAATGCCTCAGCTATTGCATCTCTCAAAAGTCCCTCAGCAACTCCTGTTCTCATTGTTCCGAGAATTGTTCTTGCCAGATATTTCCCTTCAATTGGTTCGGCATCCATGAAAAGGTTTGCAAGATATTTAAGCTTCCTGTCTTGACTCCCTTCTCCAGTGGTTTCTGCAACTTTCACGAGAGTTTTGTAAACCCTTTTTATTGTCAAAGGCTGTCCAAAAAAGCTCCTTTGTTTTCTTTTTTGAAGGGCTAATGCGACACTCTCTCCCAGATCACCAGTGTCTTTCACCGAGTTCTCTATCCACTCCGCATTAATACCCGTTGCCATTGCAACCGCTTTGATAAGCAATTTTTCACCGACTCCCAATTCCCTTTCATCCCAATCTGGGAAGACCTTTCCCAGAATGAGGTAGGGCACAATTTCCAAAAGCTCCTCATCTTCAACCTTCTTGAGAAAATCAGCGACAAACCTTGTTTTTAATGTCTTGAGTGTTGTTTTTTCCAGTCTCCTATATAGCTCGGCCAACTCTTTGTACAGCATAACTCACCACCATAAAAAATAGGGAGTTAACGGATAAAAGCTTACCCTATCCATCTCCCGACCTTTGGTCTTTCATTGTAAATTCCGCAGATGTGGTAGCTGTCTATGCCTAAGTCTCTAAGTCTTTCCTGAACTTTAGGCAGTTCTTCTTCCCTCAAAAGAGCAAAGAGGCTTTTTCCAAGCATAATCATAGAAGAGGGCAGTTTTATTAGCTTATCAATTTCCTTTGCAATCTCTAACAGCTCCCCATTCAGAAGTCCTGTATTTTCGGCGAAGTCTCTTGCAAGATGCATGAGATTTTCGGGAGTTGGATTTTTAAGGAGCCTTCTTAGGGCTTTCTGTCCTTCTTTTTCTATTGTCCTTATAATGTCGCTGTCAAGGACTTCTTTTGTGGATAATCTCCCCAAGGGTATTGCAAGAACTTTGTATTCTTCGGAAAATATATTATCAACAATACCAATCCCAGGAGCCCCAGCTTTTATCCTAATCTCGATTCCTCCATGAATCTGTGCAATAACATCCCCCAAACCGCCTTTGTTAAGGACTTCATGCTTGTGCGCTATTTGTGCCGCTTGAAGGAACGTTTTGTTCTTAAAATAGTATCCTAAAGCCAAAGCTGTTCCCAAAGCCCCACCGGCACTGTTGCCGAAGCCATATCCATTTGGGAAGTCGAAGTACTGCCAGATTTCTACTTCCCCCTTAAATTCTTGGGGGGTCACTTCTTCAGCCACGGAGTAGCTGATAATTGCATCTTTCCTTTTTACGGGCTCCCCGTTGAATGCAATGTGAACATGCTTTTCCAATACACTTTCAACTTCAACACTCACAAAAACATTGGTGCCCTTTGTCAGGTTAATTCCAGCCCCAAGAGATCCTGCTAAAAGAGGATTTTCGTTAAATTTAGGCACAAAGAATGCCGTTATATGCGCTGGGATAAAGGCTCTGATCAGCATTATTTCACCTCACTTTATAGCTGAACACGAGAAATTCTCCATCATTCTGATGAGCTATTGTAAAGATCTCTATTGGCAGTTCGCTCTCTTCTATGATGTTTCCTACAGTTTTTGATCCGTTGTCAGCCTTGATAATCAAATTCAGCGTTTTTGGAGGTATGTTGTATTTCTCCCAGTGAGGATTGCCCTCGTTTTTAGCTTCTGCCATTATTCTCAATCTCGGTTTTATTGAGGCTTTGGGGATATCTTGGGAAAATGAAATCAAGCTGTGATCCGTTAAATACTGGAATACTTGACTGGCATTTTCTTTGACTTTATCCGGAATGGGGTATTCTTTGGCATGTTTATTGAAAATGTTCTGGAACATTGTTGAAATTAGATCCTTTTCAGGAATCGTTTCAAAAAATGCACCATCAACAATGGAGACTTTAACTTTGTTTTCATCTTTTTTGTGGGTTCTTATTAGGTAGAAGCATTTTCGTTTGTATGTTTTCCATTCCGGATAACTTGAATTTTTATCAAATATCTCTGCGATTTTTATAACTATCTTACCTTTTGAGCCGTTTAGCCTCTCTATTTCTTTCAATGTTTTATATTCTGTTGGGATGGTGGAGTTAAAGGAAGCAATGCTGCCCCCTTTGCTGTCTTTTAGCTCTAATATCTCCCCTCCTATAAGCCTACTATTCTCAAATATGGATTTAAACATAAAGTCTGGAAATGCTTGCGAGTCAGTGTAAAGATTTTTGATTTTTAAGTTCTTTTTTAATGTCTCTTCGGAATATATTTGCTTTAAATTCTGCCAGATGTCAAAACCAAGTTTTTTTGCAGTTTTTCTTCCATCAACATATGCTAAATTTGAAATAGATGATTTAAGAACAATTTTCTCTAATTCGTCATGTAAGCTGATTCTCTTCGATTCCAGTAGCTCTACCATCTTTAAGAATGTGTTTACTATGTTTGGATAGCTCAACATCAAGAAGGGTCTTTTGTTTTGGGATTTTTAAAGGTTTTTCAGGCATTGGCCAGATTTTTTCCAAATTTTCAGTGAATCTGTAATATTCTCTGTATCTGCTTATATCGTCTGCCTTTCTAAGCTTTGAGAGTCTCTTCTTAATAACTTCTACATAATGAGGATCGATTTCAATTCCGACGTAGTGTCTTTTAAGCTGCTTTGCAACAACTAAGGTTGTTCCTGTTCCTGCAAATGGGTCCAGAACTAAATCTCCAGGCATTGTGGAAGATAAAATGATCCTTAAAAGCAATGCTACTGGGGATTGTTGTAGGTGAATTCTCTTTCCACTTTCATCTCTAAGGGGTTCATCGCCGGCAAAGTATCCGGATGTGAGTTCTCTTATGTCGTCCCAAACATCTGTGAGATATATACCATTTTCTCTTGGATACTTGTGCCATGGGGCAAGAGGATAGTCAACTCTCAGCTTGTTAAACACTCTTGGCTTTTTTCCTTTAGTGGCGAATGCTATTATCTGATATGCCTTATTGAAACGGTATCTCTGCGGTACTGCAGATGCCATCTTTTTCCATATTATCAGGTTTTGAAGAGTCCAGCCTGTTTCTCTGAGAATTCTTAACACCCATTCTGTGTTTTTCTCTCTCTGCATGAAGTAAATTGCTCCGCCTTTTTCAGTCACCTTATAAATTTCTCTTACAACTTCCTTCATCCAGCCCCAATATTCCTCTTCACTTAAATTATCATTGAAGAAGCGGTATTCTTTTCCCTGATTAAATGGTGGATCAAGAAAGCTTAAATGAACTCCTTTAAGTTTGGGTATCCATTCCAAGCAATCTCCCAGAATTATTTCATCAATAATCATTTGCTATCACCTGTGTCTGTGTCATCCAGTTCAAAAAACTCTTTGTCGTACTGCGGACTAAATCCGGGATATGTTTCTTGAACAACCTTGATTGCATATTTTAGGCATTCTTCTTTGTTCTTAAATTTTGGCTTTTTCCCCAAGCTGTTAAGCCTGGCATTCCAGTAGATCATTCTCAGCATATTTTGAGCTTCATCTCCTCTTGGTATGTGCTTCAACTCTTCCTTCACTATCCTTCTTATCTCCTTAAGTTTTTGTACTCCGTTCATGGTAGATAGATAGGTAGATAGATATATAAACCTTTTGGAATATGGGAAAGGTCGTAGGAGACGTAGTTCCCAGTAATAAACAGGGGAGAAAAGTGAAAGGAAGGAAAAAAACCTGTCTCCTATCACTCCTCAACAACATATATTGGCACTTTTCCGTGTGGAATGCCGTACTTCTTGCCGTACCATTCGCTGAGGAGCCAGTGTGCCGCAACAAGGAGGATAAGTCCTATTGGTAGAAGCACTGCCCATGTTCTTACTCCAATAGCGAAGAGCAGGTAAAGTACAATTCCAACGCTGGCCGCTGTTACTGCATATGGGATTTGGGTTGTTACGTGGTCAATGTGGTCGCTTCCGGAGAACATCGAGCTCATGATTGTCGTATCGCTGATTGGTGAACAGTGGTCACCGAAGATACCTCCAGCGAAGACTGCACCAATTGATGCGAAAAGCACTGGTCCTGCTTGACCACTTAGGTGGTAAGCAAGGGGAATAGCTATTGGCATCATTATCGAGAAGGTTCCCCATGATGTTCCAGTTGTGAATGAAATGAACATTGCAATGAGGAATATTACCAAAGGCACTATTCCGGGTGAAAGCACTCCTGAGGCGATACTGACTACATAATCAGCCGTTCCAACGGCATCAGTTGCGCTTTTAATGCTCCAGGCTAAGAGCAGTATCGTGTTCGCAATGATCATCTGCTTCATACCCTGAACTATTGCGGTCTCTGCTTCTTCAATTGTCATTATCTTGAACCCGAGCACCAAGAAGAATGCCACAACAACCATTGCAAAGCTTCCCCAGAGAAGGGCTAAAGCTGGATCAGAGTTTGAGAGCACCCCCATTAGACCATCTGAGGCATATGTTTCACTGCCTCCCCCAGTGATCCACATTCCATAAAGCGTTACAAAGACGAGTGTTAGTATTGGCCATATGAATGTGTGAACATTTCCGCCTTCTTTTGGCATTCCGAGGTCGATCTCAGTTGTCATCAATGGCTTTGCACCATCACGGATAACTTTTCCAGTGGTTCTTGCCCTGTATTCAGCGTGAAGCATTGCTCCATAATGCCTGTGGGTGTAGGCAACAAGGAACACCAGGATAATTGCGAAGATTGAGTAAAATCTGTACGGAACACTTGAAAGCCATGCGGCGTAAGGTCCTAAGCTCACCCCTAAATCCTTGAATGAGTCTCCAATCAGACCAACCTCATAGCCAATCCATGTTGAAACCAAAGCCAAACCAGCCACTGGGGCAGCGGTTGAGTCATCTATATATGCCAGCATTTCCCTTGAGACCCTTGTTCTGTCTGTAATAGGCCTCATGGTGTTACCAACGATAATTGTGTTTGTGTAGTCATCAAAGAAAACCAGAACTCCCAAAAGCCATCCCATTAGTGATGCTGCCCTGCTTGTTTTTACCGTTCTTGTTAATGCCCTTGCAATTGCCATCGCACCGCCGGATTTGTATATCAAACCAACCCCAGCACCAATCAGGAAATCGAAGAGAAGAATTTTTGCGTTCCAGTCATCGATGGCATTTCCAACTATCCAGTCTAAAGTCTGGGTGGTTCCTGTTATTGGGTTCCATCCTGAGACCATCACTCCACCAATCCAAACACCTGCAAACAACGCTAATATAACCCTTTTTGTCCATATAGCCAGTATAATAGCTACGAGAGGTGGCAGCAGAGACAAAACCCCGAAGTCTGCCATCAATCAACACCTCCAATCTTAAATTTGCAGACATTCGTTATTCGGCATGTATATAAAGTTTTCGGAAAAATTTTTGTCATTCTGTTTATTTTCGAAATTTTATCGGGGTTTATTGGAACTTCTCAAATGACCCTTTCTGAACTTTTCTGGACGTTTGTGAATGTCTATGTATTATGATGTAGCATCAGTAGCATTAAGGTGTTCTTTTTATAAAAATTTTTCCCTAAAAGCCTATATGTGATTAGACATATGTCGAAAAAAGTTTGTCCCTTTTGTTCAACAGAAAAAAGTATTCGAAAAAATTTGGCAAAATTAAACCCTTTAAGTATTCATCAAGACGTTCTTGAGCTTTTTAAAGTCTTTTCTCAGCTCCTCCTTAAGCTGGGGTCTGTACAAAGCTACCGCTGGATGGTACATCGGCATTATAATTACCTTTCCAAAAAGCGTTCTTGCCTCAAATGTTTTTCCATGTATCCTGCTTATCGGCTCTGCTTCGAACCCGAATTTCCTAAGGATATAGCTCATAGAATGTCGCCCTAATGGGACAATTATTTTGGGTCTAATTATGTCAATCTGTCTATCCAGATATGGAGAGCAGGCTTTGATCTCGTCTTCGTTGGGGTCTCTATTATTGGGAGGGCGGCATTTCACAATATTGGTGATATATACATCTTCCCTTTTCAAACCAATTTCAGATAGGAGTTCATCCAAAACCTTTCCAGCTCTTCCAACAAAAGGCAAACCCTTTTGATCTTCCCAATAGCCAGGGGCTTCGCCAACAAACATCACCTTTGCGTCATAGCTTCCGCTGCCAGGAACGGCATTTGTCCTTAACGCACTTAATGGACACTTTTTGCAGTTCCTTATCCTTTCTTCAAGCTTTTTCATGAGTTCATCTTTTGCCACGCTTAACACCCAAGGTTTTTTGTGAAAGATAAGCAGTCAAAAGCTCGGTCCATGCCGTGTAATAACCTTTTTCGTATTCATCTCTGAACTCTTGGTTTAGTATCTCTTTAAAATGCGAGAGAAGTTGTTTGGCTTTTTCATGGTCAACTTCTTTCACAAGCTGAACTATCAGTGCATCAGTGTCATTGTCTTTTAGAGCTGATATGAATCCATTTATTGCTTTTGAATACCCTCTTCCCCATTCATCATTACCCACCATCTTTTCAAGTTTCTCAAGATGTGATTTTGCTTTGTTGAAATCCCGCCTCATTAGGGCTCTCAAAAACATCTCCATCCTCATTTCCCTTGCTGGCATTTTTGTTCACCAACTTTAACTGTCCCGAAATATATTTAACTCTAACCTTCACCCATACCTATGCAAGTAAATCTTCATATTTACGCAAAAGTTTTTATACCCCATCAGGTAATCAAATACCAGAGGTGATTAAAATGAGTGAAACTGTGGGCGAAATTCCAAGCGGTGAGAAGGAATTTGATGAGCTCACCAAGAAAGTTCGCGATATCATTGAGTATCCTGAGTTGAGTGAGGAGGAATTTCAAAAGTTGCTTAAAAAAGCCAGTAAAGGATACGGCGGTTCTCTGCCACATAAAACGTATTCTCTCTGTCCAGAAACAAGAAAAGTTGTACCAGCTGTTGTATGGGAGAAAAATGGGATTGTTTGGATAACCAAAAAGTGTCCTGAGGGTCTGATAACCGATGCATACTATGAAGATGTTGAAATGTACTACAAATTTAGAGAATGGAAGTTTGACGAGAAAAAATTGATGAGCTTTAATGTGGAAAACAGCGGTGTTAACTGTCCGTTTGATTGCGGTCTCTGTCCAAGGCACCGCTCGCACACTAATCTGCTTAATATAGTCTTAACTAATCGCTGTAATTTAAGTTGCTGGTACTGCTTCTTCTACGCCAAAGAGGGGCAGCCGATATACGAACCAACCCTTGAGCAAATACGCATGATGCTTCGCAATGCAAAGAGGGAAAATCCAATTGGGGCAACAGCTGTTCAGTTCACTGGTGGGGAACCTACACTCAGAGAGGATCTAATTGAAATAATCAGGATTGCAAAGGAAGAAGGATACGACCACATTCAGCTCAATACCGATGGGATAAGACTGGCTTTTGAGCCAGAACTGGTTAAGAAAATTAGGGAAGCCGGAGTCAATACCCTTTATCTGAGCTATGATGGCATGACCCCACAGACAAACTGGAAGAACCACTGGGAAATTCCGCTTATTTTTGAGAACGTCAGAAAAGCAGGCGGACCGGGAATTGTTCTTGTGCCAACAACGATTAGGAATGTAAACGACCACGAGCTTGGGGCTATTATCAACTTTGGTCTCAACCATCTTGACATTGTTAGGGGAGTGAACTTCCAGCCGATTTCACTTGTTGGCAGGGTTCCAAAGAAGGAGAGACAGAGGTTCAGAATTACAATCCCGGGTGCAATAAAGAAAATCGAGGAGCAGACGAATGGAGCAATAGCAAAGGAAGACTGGTATCCAATTCCAATAGCAGGTCATATAGCAAAGTTCTTTGAATCGTTTGCTGGAAGTAAATACTACATGACCTCCCACTTTGGCTGCGGTGCTGCAACTTACGTTTTCCTTGATGATGATAAGGTAATCCCAATATCAAGATTTCTTGACGTTGAGGGATTTGTAGAATTCCTTGAAGAAAAAGCAGAGGAGCTTTCAAAGTGGAAGAAGCTTGGCAGACTTGAGAAGCTTAAAGTTGGAGCAGAGATATTCCTCAAATTCAAGAGCTTTTACGACGAAAAATACGCTCCAAAGAGCTTTGATGTTCTTGATATCATAAAGAACGCCTTTGCACATGGAACATACGATGCACTGGGACAGTTCCACTATAAAACGCTGTTCCTTGGAATGATGCACTTCATGGATGAATACAATTATGATGTCGAGAGGGTTGAGAGATGTGTTATCCACTATGCAATGCCCGACGGCAGAATAGTGCCGTTCTGCACATTCAACGTCATCCCGGAGCTTTACAGAGATAAAGTTCAGGCACAGTTCAGTTATTCTTGGGAGGAATGGAAAGCTATGCATCCAGACTGGGAATACAAAAAGGACAAATATGTAAGAACGAGAGAGTTTGTTGAAAAAATGAAGAACAGCGAAATCTACAGGAAGACTTACATCGACATCAAACAGTACTTCTGAGGTGATGTCAATGGAGAGAAAGCTCAAGTTTGTTGAACTTAAATTCGGCAGGATAACACCCCAAGAAGCCATGGATTTGCAGTACAAACTCAGCGTTAATCCAGCAACTTACAGGGTTTTCATCAACGGCTATTCAAAGAGGGGCATGATAATTTTTGATGAAGAAAAGCTCCCAAAAGAGAAGCTCTTGGAAATGCTGAGTGAGTTGAATCCGCAGATCATTGAAGAAAAAGAAATAAGCATTGAAGAGCTTGTAAATTCCAGCATGAGCTGGAAGAACGTCATGGGCGAAGTTCTGTCCGAATAAGGACTTCTCTTGCCTCTTTGTATTCTTTCAGTTCTTCAGCTCTTGGAACACTCCATGCTCCCCTTCTCAGTGTAGAAAGTGCAGCAACAAGGTTTGCAAATCTACCAACCCTCAGCAGCTCCTCCTCATTAAGCTCGAGATGTTCAAGCTTGTCCATATGCCACAGAGCAGATAAAAGTGCTGCCATAAAAGCGTCTCCAGCTCCTGTTGTATCCACAGGCTCAACTCTGTATGAAGGGACTTCAGTTTTGATTTCTCCATGAATGATTTCACTTCCTCTTTCGCCTTTTGTTACTGCCATGAGCTTAAAGTTAAAGCTCTCCAGGTCTACTCCATGGTTTTCTAAGAATTCCAGCTCCCCATCCCCTATCTTAACTATATCTGCAAAACTTAATGCTTTTTCAATATCTTTTATCATATCCTCCTCTCTTCCACGCCACAGATCAAGGCGTATGTTCACATCATAGCTTATTGGAATCTTGCCCTTTGCTCTTTTAATTACTTCAAAAACAGTGCTCCTGCTTGGTTCTCTTGCAAACAGAACACTCCCAAAGTGAAGCAAAGAGGCTTTTTCAAGGAAAGAAAAATCTATGTCGTCAATTTTCAGGTTGAAATATGCGACTCCATCATAGAGGATGAATTCCGGTTTGGCACCGATTAGTTGAACAAAAACAACGCCGGTGTGCTTTTCTTTGTCAAATCTTATGTAATTTATGTTCACACCTTCTTTTTCGAGCTGCTCAACTAAAAATTCGCCAAATGGGTCTGCTCCAACTTTGCTTATTAATGCTGCAAGTGTTTTCAGTCTCACCAGTCCTACGGTTACGTTGGCTGGTGCTCCTCCGGCGTGCTTTTCAAAGGTGCTAACTTTTTTTAGTGAGCCTTCTTCTTTTGCTATAAAATCTATGAGGATTTCACCTATTGAAAATATCATTGTATGCCACCTATCTGAGCTCAATTCTGACTTTCCCCTTAAAGTCTTCTTCTTTAAGCCTGAAGGATACTATTCCGCTAAATGAATTTAGTTCAATTATGTTTTTACCCTTTTTGATATCGAATTTGTCAGAACATGCCTCAATAGGTGGCAGTGTGAGATCGTATTCATAGATTGTTAGCTCGTTGTTTTTTGATGCATAGATAACCATGCGGGGATCTTTGTATCCATCGAGTGGAATTCCTCCAAATGCCCCAGCTCCTTCCTGCATTGCCATTGATGGATATGCCAAAGGTATGGAGAAGGAAACGGCAGGTGGTTTTTCTTGCAGTATCTTCTCATCGAGGACAACTATGTCCTTGTTGCCTGTGTCGAAGGGCGTCGCATCAAGTGCACCCGTGTTTGGTGTTGTATTGGTACCGAGCAACAGCTTCCCGTTGGCTTTTTCCATGCTTGTAATCCTTGCACCAAAACTTCCAACTATCTTCACCATAGGTGGAGCAATATAAACCAAAACGCTCGGCCCAACTATCGTGTTTGTTAACTTTGCAAATCTTATTTCTCCGGGGCTTCTTGGCTTATAAATTGCATCATGGTGTGCATTGTATGCTATCACCAAACCTCCATCTAAGGGGAGTGCATTGACCCTAAAGGGGGCGTAGAATGTGTAGAAGTCAAAGAGCCTAAAAAACTCAAATGGTTCATCGTTGAGTGGATTCCCCACAAAAAGACCGCCTCTCACAAAGGCAAATGCTCTGTTGTATGCACTTCCCATTGCTCCAAGGTGTGGATGGAGGTATCTTTCCCCGTCGATGCTCTCTCCAAGCTTAAACTTTTCCCATCTTCCGCTAATCATATCCAAGGCATGAATCTCTTCAAGACCCTTTGCAAAGTTTTTTCCAATGCCGAAAAATGCAGTGTCGTGAACAATCGTACCTTTTGGACTTGGAGCAGAATTGAGCAATTTTATCTCACCCTTCTTCCTGTCCAAAGCATATATCCCCAGGTTTTGATGTCCATCTTCTCTTGCTAACAGCAGTTCGTCGGTGTAGGGATTGTATATTATATCGCTGACTTCTCCGGCCCAGTCTGTGGGATGATGTATGGACTCTTTCCAGACTAAGCGTATTGAGTCGTTTTCGGTATCATATTCATGCACATGGGAGTATTTGTTGACGAAATTTATTGTCGCTTTTTCATTTCCCTTCCCCTCATAGATTGCGGGAGCATGAACCCATCCCCCAAAGTAAATGAACTCATCGACAACATCGACGGCATTGTACGTGTCTCCTCCAGACGTCGGTTTTTCGCCAACCAGCTCAAATTCGTAAATTCTGTGTGAATCTTCTTTTACAAAATGGGCTTCTGCTTCAAATGCAACTGTGAAATAAAGAACTCCGTTGTGATATCTTAAGCCAAAAATTCCACCGCTTCCCCATTCAGGGCCATAACGTGGAGGAAAACGATAGTTCGGTAGCTGGTTCATATAAAGTCACCCCCATTAATGAAGTACTAAAAGTATATAAAAATTTTCCAGGTCATCGAGATTTGAATAATATCACAGTAAATGTTTCTTATTTTCAAGAAAATTTGGAATATACTTTAAAAACTCCTAATTAACACATTAAATTTCTTGTTGAACTTCCAATATAATTAGAATTATAATACACATTAAAAACCACAAAATATATATACTTTTAGTATATAGTGGGGGATGAGGTGTCTATATATGCCCCAGAGAAAAATGCTTGGAATTCTGCTTCTTGGAATTTTTGTTTTCTCAGTAGTTGCCAGTGGCTGTATAAGTCAGACAAGTCAAAGCCCAACTGCTACTACAATAACAAAAACAGAAACAAAGGTTCAAACAGAAACAAAAGTTCAGGAACAGATAACTCTTAAAGTTATAGGTCCTTGGTCTGGTAAAGAGCTTGATGCATTTATGAAGGTCATTGAAGCATTTGAGGCTCAGCATCCCAATATAAAGATCGAATACAAAACATACAGAGCTGAAGATCTCGCCACCATTCTTCCATTGCAGTTTGAATCTGGAGACACTCCAGCAGATGTTATCTTTATGTGGGGATGGTTCATTAAAAAGATGGGTGAAAAAGGACATCTGATGACCTTCAATGATGTCATAAATCCTGATGAATATATTCCGGGTGTTTTAGATGCTGTTATGTCCAATGGGAAAATTTATGGGGCTCCATTTACTGCAGCTGCAAAGCCGGGATT
Organism: Thermococcus barophilus MP; assembly: GCF_000151105.2. Taxonomy (NCBI): domain Archaea; kingdom Methanobacteriati; phylum Methanobacteriota; class Thermococci; order Thermococcales; family Thermococcaceae; genus Thermococcus; species Thermococcus barophilus. Next base: position 1,762,773 of record NC_014804.1, read on the forward strand.
CTGGTACAGAAAATCCTTCTTTAAAAAGTATGGCTTAAAACCTCCTCAAACTTGGGATGAATTTGTTTCTCTGCTTGCAAAGATAAAAGAGATACCAGGGATAAAGGCTCCAATAGTTAGCGGAGACAGCGTTGGATGGCCGCTTTCGGATGTTACGGAGCACTTTATTTTGACATTTGGAGGAGCAGATCTTCAGCTTAAGCTTATAAAGGGAGATGTCAAGTTCGAAGATCCGCAGGTTAGGGATATATTTGCAAATAAACTTGTACCTCTCCTTAAGGCCGGCTACTTCAGTGAACCCGTGGAGTGGACATCTGCGGTAACTGCTTGGTGGAAAGGAGATTATGCATTGTACTTTATGGGTACATGGATAACGGGAATGGTGGATGATCCAAATGATCTTGGAATGTTTTCACTTCCAGGATGCAAGGCAATGGTTCTTGCTCCAGACTACCTGATGGTACCTAAATACACAGCACATCCAAAGGAAGCCATGGAGCTCGCAAAATTCTTAGCTACAGAAGGTCAAAGGGTACATGTTGGAACAAACTCAGGAAAGCTTGCCACTTGGAAGAAGGTAACCTTAGATGACTATTGGCCACCTATGAGGGATGTAGCAAAGATCGTTAGCAACGTTCAGGCTGTACCAGATCTTGATGATAGTGTTGGCGGTGAATGGCAGAAGACATTTTGGGATCAGTTAAAGTTACTGTGGGTTCAGCCCGATAGGCTGGATGACGTTCTTAAGACCCTTGACGAGAAGTTCCCTAAGAAGTGAGGGATCTCCAATGCGTAGGCATTTCTTAATCCCTTTCTTTTTTCTATTGCCCGCACTTCTTCTGATGATCCCTTTTGTAATATATCCCGTTTTTAAAACAATTTATCTGAGTTTCTTTCTTAATGATAAATTCGTTGGTCTGGAGAACTACAAGCATGTGCTGCTGAGTCCGGATATAATAAACGTTGAGAGGTTCCCGACTAAATCTCCTCCCTGGGGCTCTCTTGTTAACAATGCAATTTTTATATTGATACATCTCCCCATCACATTATTTTTGGGTCTTGGCTTGGCGCTTTTGCTGAGAAAGGAGGAGGTTAAGGGGAGTTCGATTATTAAGTCTATAATTTTTCTTGGTATGGTAATTCCGATGATAGTCGGAGGTTTAATAACCCGCTTTCTCTTTGAGCAGGGCGCTGGAGTTGTGCCTTCAATATTCGGGGCTCTTGGAATAAAGAGCCTTGACATCACATGGACTGCATATCCACAGACAGCACTATTTGCCGTAATTCTCGGCTCCATCTGGATATGGACGGGCTTCAGCATGCTGATGTACTCGGCAGGACTTGCATCAATCCCAAGAGACTATTACGAAGCCGCCTTGATAGATGGAGCAAGCAGATTTCAGATATTTAGGCATGTGACTTGGCCCCTGCTGAAACCTATAACTACTGTTGTAGTTGCAATGACTCTCCTCTGGGATCTCAAGATATTTGATGTTGTTTATGTTGCTACGGGTGGAGGGCCTGGCGGGGCATCAATGGTGCTGGCACTCCAAATGTGGGACTACTTTGCAAGGGAACTTAACTACAACTATGCAGCAGTTGTTGCGGTTTTGCTAACTGCCCTTACACTTGTACCTGCAACATGGCTACTTAAAAGGAGGGAGTGAAATGATACCAAGATACAAGATTAAGAGTTATATTGTTTCAAATTTAATTGCATGGCTGGCTGGAGTTATATGGCTTATACCGTTTCTTGGTGTGTTGATGGCTTCGTTAAGACCCTATGAGGAGATTGTGAATGGTTGGTGGCATCTCCATCCCTTCACGATAACATTGAAAAATTACATTGAAGCATTTAACCATCCAATGTTTCCTATTGGTGTTGGACTAAAAAACTCTCTAATAATAGCCGTTCCAAGTGCTATAGTTCCCCTGATAGTCGCGTCTCTTGCGGCATATGCATTTGCAAGATACAGCTTTCCGGTGAAAAATTATCTCTTCACTTTCATAGTCTTTCTGATGGCATTGCCCCAGCAGATGACGGTTGTTCCTCTTTATTTTCTTCTTAGGAATCTCCACCTGCTCAACACTTTTAGAGGGTTGATTCTTGTCCATTCGGCTTGGGGATTGGCGTGGATAACATTCTTCATGAGGAACTACTTCTCAATGTTGCCTACTGATGTTGAAGAAGCTGCAAAAATTGATGGTGCATCAGACTTTACAATATTCTACAGGATAGTTCTTCCGATGGCGTTGCCTGGTTTGATCTCGGCAGCAATTCTTCAGTTTACATGGGTCTGGAGCGACTTCTTCCTTGCATTGGTGTTTCTTCAGAATCCCGCAAAGTACGTCGCAACTCAAAGGCTTCCTCTCCTTAGAGGACAGTACTATGTTAATTGGGGAGTACTTACAGCTGCGTCTATCCTCGTCATGATTGTTCCTCTGTTCGTTTATGCCTTATTCCAGAAGTACTACATAAGTGGTATGGTGGGATGGTCCACAGAAAAATAGGGAGGTAATACCATGTTTGAGGTTAAAAACTTTGGAGGAAAAGGAAAGAATTTGAGAAACTATGAAGTTATAATAGGATCTGAAGAAATCGAAAAAATTATGGAAAAAGCGGAAAGCCTCAAAGGAAAGACAATTGTAAATGTTAATTCAACAGCTTTTGGTGGAGGGGTTGCTGAGATACTTCATAACCTGATTCCCCTAATGAGGAGCCTTGGCATAGATGCCAGATGGTTCGTAATTGAAGGAACGGATGAATTCTTTAAAGTTACAAAAACTTTTCACAATGCTTTACAGGGCAATAAGGAGCTCAAGCTTACAGAGGAAATGGAGCAGCTATATCTTGAGATTAACAAGAGAAACTCTGAAAATTTTGATCCAAGTCTCTATGACTTTGTTGTCATTCATGATCCACAGCCTGCTCCGCTAATAAGCTTTTATGATAAAAGGCAGCCGTGGATATGGAGATGTCATATTGATCTGAGCGATCCAAATCCTGAATTCTGGGGCTTTTTAAGACAGTTTGTTGAAAAATATGACCGTTATATCTTCCATATGCCTGAATATGCACAAAGTGATCTTGATAAGGACAGGGTCATTATAATGCCCCCATCCATTGATCCGCTCAGCGAAAAAAACATCGAACTAAAAGAAAGTGAAATTTTAAAGATCTTGGAGAAGTTTGATGTAGATCCAGACAGACCAAAGATAACTCAAGTTGCAAGATTTGATCCCTGGAAAGGAGTTTTCGACGTAATTGAAGTTTACAGAAAGGTTAAAGAGAAGATACCAGATGTTCAACTCTTACTTGTGAGTGCAATGGCACATGATGATCCTGAGGGGTGGATATACTTTGAAAAAGTACTTAGGAAAATTGGAGAAGACTATGACGTGAAGATATTGACAAATTTAATTGGTGTCCATGCTAAGGAAGTAAACGCATTCCAGAGGGCAAGCGACGTTGTCCTTCAGATGTCAACAAGGGAGGGATTTGGATTAACTGTCAGCGAGGCCATGTGGAAGGAGAAGCCGGTAATAGGCAGAGCAGTTGGCGGAATCAAGCTTCAAGTAGTTGATGGGGAAACTGGATTTTTAATTAGAACAGTAGATGAAGCCGTTGAAAAAACACTTTACCTGCTTAAGCATCCTGAGGTTGCAAAAAGGATGGGTCAAAAAGCAAAAGAAAGAGTCAGAGAAAACTTTATTATAACAAAGCACTTAGAAAGATATTTAGACCTCTTTACTCTATTTATTTGATAGTGATGAAGATGGAAATCAGTGAAAAAGTTCTTGGAATGCTGACAAGACTTGGGTTCACAAAGTATGAAATCCTAACGTACTGGACATTGCTTGTATATGGGCCAAGTACTGCAAAGGAGATATCCGAAAGAAGCGGTATTCCATACAATAGGGTTTATGATACAATAGCTTCACTGAAGACCAGAAGGTTTGTAAGTGAGATAGATGGCTCTCCAAGGGTTTACGTAGCTTTTTCTCCATCCATAGCTTTTCTCAGATTTAAAAAAGAAGTTGATGAGATCAAGGAACAACTTGAGGAGGAGCTAAAAAGAATTAAGGTGAAAACTGAAGAGAGGCCTGGCGTATGGAGAACCAAAGAACTGGATGAAGCAATTGAAATGGTTAGGGAATCTCTGGAGAGAGTTGAATATGAGGCAATTCTTTTATCTCCAGGGAAATTTTTTATAGAAATAAAAGACAGTTTAAGAAATGCCCTTAAAAAGGGGGCAACCCTTTCCATATACACCGAGGGAAACATTGATCTGTCCGAGTTAACTAATATTGGGAACCTGTTTGTAAGAAAGTTCCACAGGCTCAATCATTTCATAGGGATGTTTGACGGGAGGGAGGTAATAAACATACAAAATATTGGATTTGAGCCAAAGAATCCACCTAGTTTTAAAGCTACATATCCAGAAATTATATTTTCTCAGTACAGCTTCTTAAGAGAAGCATTCGGTGAATCGGAACTTATACTGGAAGATATAAATCAAAAAAATGAACTGAGATTTTTTGCAGATTTCCATGCTGTTGATGTTATAAGGAGGTATCTTGGAAAATGTGACATTTATGCTGAAGTTATTGCAAAAAGCCTTAGTACAAATGAAATTGAGGAGCTTAGGGGAAAAGTCGTTGGATATACTTTTGCGCTAAATGAGGGCATAGACAATTTTGAGCTGGAGACTGATAGGGGTATTCTTAAAATCGGCGGAATGTTTGCTGTTTTGGAAGATTACGAAACTACAAAGATTAAGCTTATATTAACCTGAGGTGGTTGGAATGATAGCCGTTGCAACTTTTACCGATCCTCGACCAACTGCTCTTTCAGAAGAACGTGAGAGAGCGTTAATGGAGAAGCACAGAGCTTTAATTGAAGCCTTGGAAGAATTTGAGATTTTAGATGTCAATGCAAAGCTGAAAAAGTATGAAGCGTTTGAAAAAGGGGAGAACTTTGGGATTGATAGCAAAGAAGAAGTTCTTGAGGCAGCAAGGATAGTAAACTCAAAAGATGTAAGCGGAATAACCCTCGGCTTATGGCACTGGACCGAAAGTAACCTTGTGACCCTTCTGGCTAAAGAAACAAACAAACCTCTGCTTTTATATGCAGATGACGACCCAGCGTGGGCTGGGACGACATGCATAACATCCGTTGGATCATCACTTTGGGAAAGTGCCGTGAACTATTATGCACTTCATCACACAAGACTAAAAGGCGATGTTGGAAAAGTCAAAGCGTGGGTTAGGGCAGTTGAGGCAGTATCGAAGCTCTCCAAGAAGTCTCTCCTCCTTTGGGGAGCGCCTTATACGTTAGGAATGGAGCACCTGATGGATGATTTACCCAGACTAAAGCGCTTCATCGGAGATTTCTTAATGCTTGATCAGTACTTGATTGTCAGAAAAGCTGACGAAATGCTGAGTGATGAAAAACTTAGGATCAAAGTAGAGGAGTTCTATGACTGGCTCACTTCAAAAGCTAAAGTAAAGTTCGACAATGTTATGTTAACCCAAGAAGCTCTGAGAAGACAGATAGCTATCTATCTGGCGGCAAAGGACATTTGGGAGCAGTATAAAAGTGAGGTTGCGGGAGTTTCGATTAAATGTCAGCCAGAGCTGAGTGAAATTTACGGAGTTACTGCGTGTTTAATCCCAGCGCTGTTTCCATTCAGCTTAGATGCAAAAGGAGAGAAGCCGATAATTCCAGCCACCTGTGAGGGAGACATTAAAGGAACAATAAGCTCGATTTTACTGTTCTACCTAAGCGGGAAGCCCCCTCTTTTTGGGGACATAAAATATGTTGATGACGAACTCGTCCTGATAGCAAACTGTGGAGCCTCTTCACTTTACTACGCAAAGCTGAGCGAAAATCCGGAGGAAAATCTGAGTGCAACGACGATACAAGGACAGTGCCAAGGAAAGAGTGGTGGAGCTTTAACATATAGAACTCCAAAGACCACTTTAACAATTGCAAGACTCATCAGAATTGACGGGGAATACTATCTGCTTTACTTCTTAGCTGAAGGTGTTGAGATAACTGAAGAAATCGAGAAAAAGCTTAAATGGGGTAAGCAGTGGCCGCATACAGCTGTGAAAAATCCTCTCGACAAGGAGCGCTTTATTGCGGTTATGGGTGCAAATCACCTTTCTGCTGTTCCCGGAGATTACACCACCGAACTTAGATTCATAGCTAAGCTTTGGGGCATCAAGGCTGTCAACTTGGCAGACAAGGAACAAGTTGAAGGGCTTTTAGAGAAGGTATGATTTTTATATCCCTCCTCTTAATTTATCCTGATGCACCATGTATAAAGGATTGGCTATAATCTTTGGCTTTCTCTTTCTGGGAGAGATCGTGGTTAGGGTTTTGAATCTTCCGATTCCTGGCAATGTAGTGGGCATGATCCTTCTCACCTTAGCTCTGATTTTTAATGTCGTTAAAATTGAGGATGTTGAAAAAGAAGCAGAGCTATTTGTGAAAAACATGAGCATAATGTTTATTCCTCCTGGAGTCGGTATAGTTTTATACTGGGGGCTGATCAAAAGTCAAGCGGTGCCAATTTTTGTAGCTTTGATAGTAAGTTTCTTTGTAACAATAATTTTAACTGCTAAATTTGTTGAATTTTTAGGGGGGAAAGAAGGATGAACAGCTTTGGAATCTTCTTAACTTTGGCTTTATTTTACCTGTTCTCAAAGCTCTACCAGAAGAAAAGGTCTTTTTACTTGAATCCCGTTCTTCTCTCGATACTCGTAATTGCTGTGATTCTGAAGGTCTTTGGCATAAGCTATCAGACCTATATGGAAAGTGCACGAATACTAAGTTTTCTCTTAGGTCCGGCAGTTGTGAGCTTGGCTATTCCTCTATACAAGCAGCGAGAAGTTATTAAGACTTATTTAAAGGAAATTGCCTTGGGAATACCATTTGGGGGTCTCATTGCGATATTGAGCGCCTTCTACGTTGCAAAGTTTTTGGGGGCAGAAGAAATAGTTCTGCTCAGCATTGCTCCCAAGAGCATAACCACGGCAATAGCTATCGGAGTCAGCGAGAAGATAGGGGGCATTCCTGCCTTAACGGCTGTTCTCGTTATTTTGACGGGAATAATGGGGAATGCAGTTGGTGTTGAGGTGCTGAATCTCATTAGAGTTAAGGATAGGGTGGCAAGAGGACTTGCCATGGGGGTTTCTTCTCATGGATTGGGAACAGCAAGGATAATTCTCGATGATGAGCTTGCTGGAGCGGTCAGCGGATTAGCGATGGCACTAAACGGAGTTTTCACTTCCCTTGTTCTTCCTTATCTTATCCATGTCCTCAAGTAGGCATTCACTAACTCGAAGTTTGTCTTGGGCATCTAAGAAAAGGGTGAAATCTCTTTTTGCAATCCTATCCTCTATGGGAGCATGCTCAACAAGAAAAGCTATTATCTCGGCTGTACTGTAGGGAACCTTAATTTTAAGTTCATCAGCCTTTTTAAACAGCTTATCTGGGATTGTAAAGATGTCCTCTCCTTTTTTTACTTCAACGCTGATCTTTGAATTTATCTGCTCCCAGATAAGGAGGGTATTTCTCGCTTTCTCAATTTTTTCCAAGGCCCTGTGCTCAAGAATGCTCACATTTGCCCTGCTTGTGCCCAAAAGTTCAGCTATTTCGCTCTGCTTAAGTCCTTTAGCTCTTAGCTGGAGTATCCTAATCTGCTGTTCGGTGAGGAAGCTCTTCATTTTAAACACCTTAATTTAACATCACATTCAAGATTAAAAATTTTTCTTTCACCCGATAATTATTGTGGTGCTACCTCTCTCTTCTGAATATGGGAAACTCCCTGAGGAGAAGTGCCAGCTCCTTTTTGCTTAGTGTCTCTGGCTCAAATTCCACCATGACCATTGTGTTGTGGAGAAGGGCATGGTCCTTTAATGTTGTTAGAAGCCTGAAGACTCTATCGAAGCTGTTCTCAATAATCAGGTATTCCAGCCCATCAATGAATACGAACTTTTCTCCTTCACCCTTCATCAGCTGCACTGTTATGTGTGCCAGGTACTCAAGGTTTCTCGGGTTGATAGCATTTCTGACATTTTCCACCTTGCTCAGCCATATCACCGGGGCTTCACATCCCAGGGCTCTCCAGTAGTCTTCATTCTTTCTGCTGATGATTAGGCTCTGCCTTCCCTTTGAAAATCTGCAAACGAGCTGACTGTTGGTTTCATCTGCTTTCAGCAAAAGCAGTCCAGGGGTTATGCTGATCTCGGCTCTGTTATTGGGTGGGAGTGGCTTAAACTCAATTTCAACCTTTCCACGCCTTATCCTAAAGAGCACAAGGATAACTATTAAAGCCCCGACAAATTCCCCAGCAATGCTGAGAAAGTAAAGGGCTGTGGTGGTTATTCCCGCTGAGAGGGATAGCTCGCTGAGAATATCAATGAAAATGGCAAGAAGTGCTATCATAATCAGGTGTCTCTCAGTTTTATGTGTTTCTTTCGTTGAAAGGTAGAACATGTAGAGTGTCACAAAGATAGCAAGCACCAGCAGAAAATGTCCTGCATACCAAAAGCCTTGTGCAATTTCGTGCATGCCCCTACACCCGGACTTTCATTCCTTCCATGTTTTCATTCACTGATTTAAGAACCATGAACATATGGCTCGTTCCTTCTTTTATTATTCTGATAACTGTTGTTGCAACTTCCTCCAGCAGGGGCATAACTTCGGGATTTATGCGTTCTGCCATATCCGCGTTTACAAAGTAAAATGCTATTCTCTTATCATTTCCGCAAAAAGAGAGGGTTATATTTATCATGGAAAGAAGATCCTGCTTTGAATTGGCCAAGAAGAGAAGCTTTTCAAATCCAACAACGGGGTTGATGACTTTTCCCTTGACCACGGAGCTGAAGATCTTTCCGTACTCCTGTTCATAAACTGAAGGCTCTTCTATTGGAAACCTCTTTACAACACTGCCGACGTTTACCTTTCCTCCCTCTTTGATAACTGTGATGCTATCCAGAATGCTCTCATCATATCCGGCAAGCTTCATATGGATCCTGTAGAGATACAATGTGTCCAGAATATCATCAACAATAACTCCATACCCTTTTCTTTTTGCCCATTCTATCAGGTGATACAATCCTTTGACAGGGGATGCAAGTGATGAGTGCTCCACAAGAACGGTCTCTCCAAACTTGATGCTGTCCCATATTTCATCAAGGTCATTCTCCATAAACTACACCTCAGGTATCATGAAGTGTTTCATCGATATGCTACGATGTCTATGGAAGTATTTATTTTTTACGCTTTGTTACTGAATAGGTTTAATAACCACACGTTTTTAAAACAAAATGTTATATTAATATTTAACATCTAGGAAAATTTTGAACTTGGCCCTTCGAGTGAGTATTCAAGTGTTTTATGTGATAATGGAGTTCTAATTAACATTGAAGATGTTAGGGAGTCGTTGAGGTTCTCAATTAGAAGATATGAATATCTTGCATTATTCCCATCACACGAGAAGAATCTATGATAAAGTCTTTGGAAATTTGCGGTTTAGGGTTTAGGGATAGTTCTTTATTTAAACTTTATATAGTAATTAACCCATGTTTTGTTGAACAACCAATAATTTTTTATATGATTGTTCAACAACTTGAAACATGAGACGACTTGCGATTAGGTATATAATCTCAAGATTTGGTGGCAATGCCGTTACAAAAGATGAGCTGAAAGATGTTAGTGAGAAGTTTGGCATTGACATTGATTATTTTGTCAATTACCTGTTATCCCAAGGTTACATAGTTAGAATTCTCAGGGGCGTGTATTACGTTAAAACAATTGAAGAAATTGGATTAAAACGGGCTCCTGATATATTTAAAGTGATCGCAAAAGGGCTCAACAAGCTCAATTTAATATGGTACTATGGGCTATTTACAGCCTTGAGGCTCAATGGCATGACTCACGAATATTTCAACATGATATTCGTCCTCAATGACAAAGTAATCCGGTCAAAAGCAGTTAAAATTCTTGGAGAGAACGTCAAATTTGTAAAAATAAAGCCAACTTTGGCATCTTTTGGAATAATCAAAAGTAACGAAATAAAGTTCTCAGATCCCGAAAAAACAATCCTCGACTTCATATACCTCTCAAGGTATAACAAACGACTCAAACCACATGCGGAGGATATTTTAGTAGAGTACGGAGACAAGATTAACTGGGCTATTTTATGTAGCTACCTACAAAAATATCCAAAGAGTGTGCAGAGGGAGGTTTTAAAGCATGAACGAGAGAGAATTTGTTGAATTCATAATTCAAAAAACGGGAATTAAAAAGGGAAACCTCATACGAAAAGACATCATCTTGCATTCCATTTTGAGGGAATTGTACTCAAATGAGTACTTTTCTAGCAACTACCTCTTCAAAGGAGGAACATGCTTGATTAAATGTTATCTTGGTTACTATCGCTTCAGCGTTGATTTGGACTTTACAAGTAGAGATCCCCAAACATGGATAGAGCTTTCAAGACGAAGTCGGGAAAGAGAACTCAAAGCTGAAGCTGTAAAGCTTGCAGAGCTAATTGAGGGCATTGCCAGTAAAAGGGGTTTGGAGTTTAAAGCGGATTTGAGGGATAGGAATTATATGGAATTTGGCGGAGGATCGAGGATGATTACTTTCAAGCTGTATTATTCTGAAGGAGTAATGCGTGAGATGATAAAGATTCAAGTTAACTTGGTGGAGAGGCTTCTTTTTGAGCCTAAAAATGTTAGTGCTAAATCCTTGCTTTCAGATATTCAAGTTAGTGGTGAGGAGGAGGCATATTTCTCAGAGTTTCTTGAGGATTATTCTGATGTCCCTGTTTCTGCATATGATCTGCGGGAGATTCTAACAGAAAAAGTTAGGGCGCTTTTAACACGAAAGAAGGTGAAATTTAGGGATGTTTATGATTTGTACTACCTTGAAAAAGAGGCAGGCTTGAGGATTGAAGACTATGTTGAGGAGATAACTCAAAAGCTTTTATTTGCGCTGAAATTTGAGAGGTATTCTATTAACTTTCAAAGGGTTATAAAGTCAATTTCGTTCCTTGAGGCCACTGCAACAGAAGAAGAGCTATTTTTGCTAAATGTTCCGTTTAATGCCGAAGATTTCAAGAAGTTTTTGGAAAGGTTACATAACTATATTTTAGTACAATTTGGCCAAAAATCAGAGACGATATCATAAAGAGTAGCTTTCAAGAACCAGACATATATAGCTAGGCAAATCGACGTATCGCTATCTGATACTTGTGATTCTTCCAGATTGGAGAAGTTGTTAATAACTTGTTAGTACTTTGAGAGTCTAGTTGATACAAGAGAATCATTTGCAACCTGAGCCATACTTCTCACATTACTACGGAGGTGCTCAACAATGAAGAAAAGTAATCGTTCTTTTGGGAAATGGGGCGCATATAAAGATGTTCACGTAACGCTACCTATTTGGTTGATACGCGAAATAAAAAAGCGCGGGGTCTCTTTGAGTAAGTTCCTAGAACGTGCTGCCGTGTTTTGGTTGGAACATGAGCAAGGATTTTTAAAAGAGTTTTTGGTGGTCCCGCGGCCCGGATTTGAACCGGGGACCTGCGGATCTACAGTCCGCCGCCGCTCCCAGGCTAGGCTACCGCGGGACCCTACAGCCCAGCCCTTCGTTATGTAGTCCATGGGGTTGATTTATAAATTTTTCCCCAAAGAATTTTCAAGAGAGACGGGGATTTATTCTTTCTCAACTTTCACCCTTAGCTCTTCAGCGAACCAGTTAACGCGCTGCGGGAACGGAATCTCTATGCCCTCTCTTTCAAGAGCTTTCTTGAGTTTTTCAAGGATTGTGCTCCTTACATCAAACCACTTTTCACTCGGAGCCCATGCTTTGACGTAAATGTTTACACTGCTGTCCGCGAGTTCATCGACATATACCGCAGGTTCAGGCTCTGCCAGTACAAGAGGCATTTCTTCAAGGGTTTTCTTTATAACCTCAATGGCCCTGCTCACATCTTCCTTATACGCTATGCCGATAATCACATCAACCCTTCTTGCCGGAAACTTCTGGAGGTTCTTTATTTCGCTGTTGAACACTTTTTCATTTGGGATTCTTACCAGGACACCATCCCATGTTCTTATCCTTGTTGAGAGTATCCTTATATCGTTGACTACTCCAGAATAACCGGCGACTTCAACGGGGTCACCGATTTTTAACGGCTTATCAAAATACATGAATATTCCCGAGATGAAGTTCGCTATCACCGTTTGTGCTGAAAAACCTAAAATGATTCCCGTGATCCCAGCTGCTGCAATGATTGTTGTCAGCTTTCCTGTAAAACCTGCAATGTTCAGTGCTATTAAAAAAGCCACTGTCAACAGGGAGTAGTAGAAGAGCTTAGCCTTGAGCTGAACCTCAGGGAGGTTTCCTCTTTTTGCCCCTCCGATCAGAAGGTAATCTTTGGACTTCTTTGCTATGAGGTATGAGAAGTAGAACACAAGAAACGCACTTATTAAGTTGCTCAATGTAGTTCCTGCTATGCTGATTGAGAGGACTCCAATCGTATCGAGAGAATAGATGAGTGCAATTATTATGATCAGCCTTCTTATTGCTTCCCCTGTGTCTTCGTTTATTATCCACACATATTTTGTAGTTCTCGAGATCCCCACGATCCATCTTTTGATGAGGTTTGCTATGATTATTCCAGATAGCAGAACTGCTGCAGCTTTTGCCAGCATAATTGGGGTTACCTCAGATAGTGGACTTGATAAGAAAATTTCTGTCATGTTGAACATTTTCACCACCTCATGAGGAAGTTCGGTAGCGACAACGCTTCCTTTGTGGGGATTAAATTTTCTTCCGGGGGTTTTCCTGTGTTGTTGACTTCTGGAGTGTCCGTTTTTAGTGTAACTATCAAAAGAGGATAATATGCTTTTTCGGCATTGAAAAACATCACGCTGTCTTTTATTGGGAACACTACTCTGTCAACTATTTTCCATTCTTTTGAAGGGTTGCTTATGACTATTTTTGCAATTCCCACAGATTCAGGCTCCTTTAGGTAGAAAGGGCTCTTGTGGTACCTCGTAATGACTCCGACGTCTACAGTTCCGTAGAGGGCATATTTCTCCTTTCCCAATATGAAATGGTCAATTGTTAGTTTTCCAAGTTTCACATCCACTTCAACAGGTGCTTCAGCATATCCGGAGATTGTATCTTTTGGTGGGATGGCTATTGGCTCATCAAACCGAATCATGAGGAGCTTAACCCCATAACCAATGGCGGGGGAAGGCAGAATTTTCAGCTTCCCTGATTTTTTTATTATTCTCTTAACCTCATCTCGTCGATAAACAACAATATCTTCGGTTTCTTCGGTGAGGTGAATCTTCTTATCAAAAACCCTGATGAATCTTGTCTTCAGATCATATTCTCCAAACATGAAACAAAGTAGGAAGAAAAAGATTTAAAGTTTTGCTAATCTATCGGTTCAAGTTTCAGGTCAACCAGCCTGGCATGGACGTATAAACCTCCAGCTCCGGGTATCGTGAGGGAAGCCTCAACTTCTACAGGGAATGGCAACTCTGGAGCGACTACCGTTTCGCCGTTGCCCTGGGCAAAGCCGCCCTGGACCAGGCCATTCCATGTGACTTTGTAGGTATCGAACGTCATTCCCCCTATGGCCACTGAATCGCCTGCCTCAACAGTGTAGCCGTTTCCATTCTCGGTTAAGGTAACGTAGGTTAGCACATCACCGTAAATTCCACCGTAGAACCCCGTTGGATAGCTCCATACCATGTTGTACTTCTGGAAGTCCTCGCTTATCATCCCGCAGCTCATGTCTCCCTCAATGTTTCCTTCCTCGTCTATCGAGTAGTGGCAGCTCGGTCCGGTTATCTCGACTTTGACGAAGTCCGGGCCGTTGATGAGGTCGTAAACTGAAGGAATCCAGAGTGTTCCGGATGTGTACTCGTCCAGATAGCCCGGCTCAACGTAAACTCTGTACTCGTAGCTCTCTCCGCTTATCTCAACCTTGGCGTAGAGCAGGTAAACGCTCCTACCGTTTAGTTCTTCCTCACGGTAGCCCTTTGTGATGACGAAGTGCTTTTCTTCTCCCCCGGAGAGCTTGTAGTCCACGTTGAACGTTACCTCCTTGACGAGGTACTCTTTTCCGTTTATGCTTATTGACTTACTCGCGTCCCAGCCGAGCTTCCAGTTGTCAGAGAGTTTCGGCGTTGATGTCTCTGTTTGGGTTCCGGTTTGTGTATCCGTTCCCGTGCTTTCTCCCGGGGAAGTCGTGTGCTCTATCCCGACGTTTATTCCTTCGAATTCTTTCGAGAACTTCATCTCCTCCACAGAAATCTTGGAGTAGTAGCTCTCGCCACCCATCTGGCTAAAGGTCCCCTCGCTCTCAACCGGAACTGGCAGTGCCGGGGCTATCCTTGCCTTACCCTGTCCCCTAACGTTGCCAATCGCCCAGCTCCATTCGACGTTGCTTACCATGAAGCTCTTTCCGTCAAACGTTACCGTTCCGTCCGGGCTAACCTTGTAGCTATAGCCCATTCCCATAAAGGAGAAGCTGTACTCGTCTGGCTTGCTCAGATCGTGATCCTCAAGTCCCCTCCAGACGGCCGAGCTCACCATGACGGTCCAGCCCTGAAAAGCCGTGCCCGGGATCGCTCCCATAAGGGTGTTCAAATCTCCCTCGGTGTAGGGAAGCTCTGAATACTTTCCTATGGATGCAGGATTGCTCCAGTAGAAGTAGTTTCCTCCGTAGGATGCCTCTATCACAGCGGTTGTTCCCGACATCATGGCCCCGAAGTCCGGGAACGGGGTTAGGAAATAGCTATCGCTGTCCTTAGTTCGTTCCTTTATCAGTATCAGGTACTCAAGCGAGCCTTTCATGTCCGGGTCGTTCAGGGGTGTTATCTTCCCGTAGTAGGCGAAGAGGTTGTACTCGCCTAAGTCTTTCTTTCCGTTGTCGTCGGAATAGATGTGGGCCTTGACGTAGCCCCTCTGCTTTATTACCTCATATGAGCGCTCTCCTTCTGGAGTTTTGACCATGAAAGTGTATTTTATGTATGTTATGTGATAACCCTCGCTTCCAATACTTATTGGATTGTAAGCGTCCCAAGGTGTTGTCCATGTGGCATAAGAGCTCTCACTTTCACCTTGACTTTCAGTGTGTGTTTGAGTCATGGTGTGGCTCTCTATCATGCTCTCCGCCTTTTCCTTGGCTTCTTCCACCGCTTTCTCTTTAACTCCTCCAATGCATCCACTTATAAGAACCAGTCCAGCTACAAACAGCACCAATAGTAAAGATTTTTTCATATTTTCCCCTCCAAACCCGCAAAAACAAAAGCGGGCGTATATGATTATATTACTTTTGCACCTCACTATATTAATAATTTTCCACAGCTTCAAGCCGAATGGAAATGATTTAAAAATGTTTAAATCAAAAAGCATGGAATAAACTGTGGGGGGAAGGAAATGTATGAAAAAATAAAGCTTTTAAGTGAGATAAAGGAGCTTATGGAGAATGACAAGCTGTTTGAAATGTTCAAAAAAACATTTGAGGATTATGAATATTACTTCAACACAACAAACTACATAGTTCTCAACGTTTACCAGTTTAATGACCATGGAAGCATACACGTCCTTTTAACAGCAAGGAGGGCATTGGAGATTTTAAAGATTATAAAAAAATTTGGAATTCAAACAACAGCAGAAAAGCTCGGCAAGCCTTTCAAATGGAGCAAGTTTATAGTCGCATTTGGGGCTTTATTCCATGATATTGGAAACATGATCCACCGTGAGAATCACTACCTTTTCAGCACGATTTTGGCAGAACCGATCATAGAAAAGCTCGCCAAAGAGTTTGAGGAGGATGATTGGTTGCTTTTGAAAGCGCTAACGCTTAATGCAATTTACACTCATGACGAAGCAACTCAGTGCACAACGATTGAGGGCAGCTGCGTTACAGTTGCTGATGGCTGTGATATGGAGCAAGGTCGCTCGAGGCTTGTCCATAAGAAGGATAAAGTCGATATCCACTCCGTCTCTGCACTTGCGATTGAGAAAGTCGAAATACAAGAGGGAGACAACAAAACACCCGTGGTTATAGATGTCAAAATGAGGCACCTATCCGGAATTTTCCAAGTTGACGAAATTTTAACCAAGAAGATCAGAAACTCCCTGCTGAGTGGAAAGGTTAAAATCCGGATTCATGCAGAAAACCAGGTGCTGGAGAAGGTGGTTTAATGCCTTCTCCTTTCCTTGATGCATATTTGGATTTGAAGTATTTGCTTAACAGGGGTTATCGAAAAAGCACTGCACTGAATTTTGTTGCAAATCATTATAAGCTAAAAAAGATGGAGAGATATTTTCTGGCGAGATGCGTTTTCAGTGATAAGGAACTTGAGAACAGACAAAGAAAGAGAATGCCGATTGAGTTCATAAGGGGTAGGATCTTGGCAGTTGATGGATTCAATGTTCTTATAACCTTGGAATCCGCTCTCGAAGGAAAAGCTATACTTTGCGAGGATGGATTTGTTCGAGATTTGAAGTATCAGAGGGGATACAAGCTTAGCGAAAAAACTGAAGAAATGCTATTTGTTCTCTTGGAATTTTTGTCTCAGTTCAGTCCAGAGAAGGTTGTATTCTTATATGACAAACCTGTTAGCAAAAGCGGAGAGGTTGCAGAGATTACAGGTAAAATTATGAGGGAGGTTGGTCTTTCTGGATTAGCTAAAGTTGTACCATCTCCTGACTTTGAGCTTAAGAAGTTTAAAACAGTTGCAACCTCGGATTTTGCTGTTATTGACAGCGTGGAACATGCCGTTGACATTCCTCAGGAATATGCGTTGAGGAGAAGAATTAAAATAAAGACATTCAGGGAGGTATTAAGAGAGTTTAAACTTCCCTAATTGTCTCTTCTGTATTCGTAAACAACCCCGGTGTCAACAATTGCATACACATCACTGTTTCCCTCTTGATAGTGCATTATGGGTTTGTCTATCAGTTCAAAGGTTCTCTTCAAGTCTTCTTCTGTTGCGAGTGTTATTTTTTTGTCCACTTTGTTTGGTATTCCTTCGATCATGTATCTTCTCAGATCCTTAAGTTCATCTTTTGGAGTCTTTGCCTTTGCCGTGTACACCATTCCAAATATCGGAAGGGCACTTAGTAGTGCAAGTAGTGGAAATACTTTCCTTGCTGCAGCAACGGTGATTGGCTTTCCGAGAAAGCTTACATAGTTGACCTGAATATTTTTGTCGATAATGTTCTTCTTTGCCTCAACTTCATCATTTGTGAAGTATATGAGCCCATTGCCAGAATCTATTACCATGTTTATGGTCTGATCAAACTCCTCTTTGATATACTTTCCGTTGACTTTCCCTTTAGCAAGAACCTGAACCACGATCTTTGTTTCCCTGGAGATCCTCTTAATCCCCAACCCTTCCTTCACTATCTCCATTCTCCTGTTCATGTCGTTCATGTTGAAGGTTATAGCCTCACCCATCATGCCGTTTTCCAGCTCTCTTTCTCTTTCCACAAGCTTTTCTTCCCACAGCACTATTTTTTCCTTTCCTTTTGAAATATAATAGGTGGTGACAATTGTCAGCTTGTACCTGCCAGTTACATCATCTCCGGGTGTGAAAGTGTAAACATAAACCCCGGATATTGATTCGGTAATATCCTTTGGGTAGTACTTCATACTTTTCACATCTCCATAAAGGGATGTGTTTGAAAAGAAGGCTTTATGCTGAAACACACCTCTTTGCATATAGCTCCCCATCTTCTGAGAGGTAATAGTTTCCGGGTCTTTCTGCAGCGCAACTGCACTGTAAGCGGAGAATAACAGGAAAACTGCGATTGCTATCGCAAAGCCTACCTTTTTCTTGTTGATCCTTTTAATATTTTTTAAATCAATTCTCTTCACTTTTGAAACCTCCATATTTCCAAGCAATAGCCAAAATAAAAAAATAAAAAGGCACTAACCATCACATCCACCACCATGGTGGCAGCAGTCTTCTTCTTTAACTGCCTCGACAGTAATGGGGTCTGTCTTTATTCCGTATCCAGCAATTTCTGCTCCCTCATTCAAGGTATATGTACCGGGACTTGTGAACTCCTGCTTCCCTGCTGGATTGAGTCTGGTGTACACTGTTATGTCAATGTACTCACTCTCTCCTTTTCTAACGGTAACCCTCCACTCCATGTGTGTGGAGCCCATATTGCCAATGCCTTGTCTTGTAAAGGTATATGTACCGTTTGTGGCTGATGTTCTGTTGAGATCAACTTCAAGTTCTGCTGGAATAACATCTCTGATCACAAGCTCCTTTTCTGATCCGTAGTTTGTCACTTCTATCCTCATGGTCCAGCTTTGGTTTGTTTTTACGTGTACTGTTGTGTTTCCATCTATGAGGGTTTTTGTCAGCTCCACTTGAGGTGCTATCACATTAATCTTCAACGGGCAAGTGCTTATCTCAGCGTCGCCATTGTTCCAGCTTGCATAGAGGGTAATTGGGACGGTATATGTTCCAATTGGAGCATCACTTGCAACACTCACGTTCCCTTCAAAGGAATATTCTTCTTGGTCAAAGAGCGTTACCCATCCATTTTCAAGCTCAACATCTATGCTGGGGAGCAAAGCATTGCTAAGTTCAATCCTTGCTTCTAAGGTTTCTCCCAGCTGATTTCGTATGGTTAGTGCATTAAAACTTGCAAAGCTACCCTGCTCTACAGTTACAGTGGTGGAATATCCATCATCAGTACAGAAGTAGGCGATGTAGGCTTCATTTCCCTGAGAAATCTGCACCCATATTCCTCTCTGACTCTCGTATTCTCTGAAGTTGCCGCTGGATCCAATGAGTATCATAGAACTCGCCAGCAATACTAACAACACCGCAGTCCATTTCATAACCCAACACTCTCCTTAAGTTTATCAAAAATTCCTGAGCGGTGAACTCTATATCTGATTATGTCCTCACTACCTGCTCCTATGGCAAAATAAAGCAATATTAAGAAGATGCTCGCCTCTACGATGTATGCGACAAACGGGAGATATGGGCTTTTGCTGTAAAGCTCCGCAATCACTCTTTCAGGTAGAATCGGCAGATATGCATAAATTTCAATTTTCTCCCCGTATACTCTGGTTTCTTCTGGAACATTAACCCTGATAGTTATTGCCTTCTCGCTTCTTCCAGGGATTTTAAAAGAGTTTTCGCTTGTTATTTCTATCCTATTTCCCTTTGCTTCAACGAAGTATAGAAAAGGATAAATTGCTCTGTTTTTTATTGTCAAGTTCTCCTCGAATGTAGAACCTGGCATATACCACCCTTTCTGCTGCCCTCCAGCCAGAGTTGAAGAGTAGCTGAATGCTAAAGTTCCCCAGGAGAGCATCATTGAGATTAGTAACGTCACAAGAACAAGTGATGCAGTTATTGCGTAAACCGTCTTGAATTTAACCTTAATGTATCTCCGTCTCTTTTTTCTTCTCTTTCTTTCTCCTCCAGTTGTCATCAGTATTGCCCCAATAACGAGCAGTGCAACTGCAATGTAGAGATTTGAGCCTTTCTTTGAAAGATCCTGAATATAATTGCCAGCACGGGGTATCTTTATTGGTGTTCTCCCAAGTGTCACCACCGTGCCTATGACGCTCTCCTTTGATATTTTCGGATTTTCTCCTGCTGGTCTGTTGCGACATTGTTGTTCTCCCTTGGTTATGTATCCCTCTTCATCTTTGGCATACACCCTGTGTACGGTCCACTCATCCTTCATTCTGAAAACAATGATATCTCCAACATCTCCTTTTGAAAATGGGTTTATGAAGAATAGATCTCCCTTTTCTATTGTTGGACTCATGCTATCTGAATAAGCGTAAGATATGAGAACAGGTCTATCAAGAACAATCCCAATCACTGATGAGATCAAAATAACACCAACCACAAAGGTAAAAAGAAGTTCAAGAAGCCTCATCCGCATGCACCTTCAAACGCCTGTATTTTAAAGCTTCCAGAAACATCCCCAAGAGCATAGCCTGTTGTGTTGACAAAGATGCCTATATTTGCTGACTCGTATTCACCCAGTGTGATGCTGATGCTCTCTGCTGGCGTTGTGTTTGAGTAGTAAAACTTCAAACCATTCATCTCTGAGGTGATTATCACACAGATAACCGAAGCTCCCGTTTGTGTAACGTTGTTCTCGACTCTTATGACATCATCAAACTGATAGATAGCATCCCTTGACAATCCTTCTCCATATCCCGGGTAAAATGGGCTGTTCTTGCTGATATCAATTGTCAGGTTCCCCCCATGGTAGAGAAAAGCATAGGGAGGGAGTGGGGTTTCAATAGTGAATGAAGTGTTGCCATTTTCAAGAGCGTAAGAAACAGGTATAGGCTTGCTGATGCTAACTGCCGCAATAAATATAAGAACCGCTACCAGTGGCAAAGTAATTTTTGTGCTTATCATTTCTTTTCACTCCACAATCTAAAAACAAAGATATACGGGGGCATTGCTTCCCCCAAATCCATAATACCTTGTTCGAATGAATCATGTCTACTCACATTCGCCAGCAAATACTTGTATGTCCATCTGAACTTGGTTTTCGCCAAGCTCTGCACCCGTGTTGTCGAATACCATACCGATCTTAACTGGGTCTCCATGATATACTGTAAACAGGAGCTGTGTTGATGAAGTTCCGTTGTAGTCGCCAGTGAACAGAGTAACGTCGCTGTTACTTGGAACTGAAATGCTGACACATATCGGGTATGCATCCGTAAGTGTGACATTTCCATCTTCAACATAGTTCTCCCAGAGGTCGTTGCTGACTTCAAACATCTCTTCAAACACATATGTTGTGTTTGGACTCATTCCTGCACCGTGTCCAGGATAATCCGGATGGTTGTCGCTGATTTCCACAGTTAGCTTTCCGTTGTTCAGGTAAACATATGGTTGGAGCGGAGTCAGATCAATAAACTCATTGTCGTCTCCGACGATAGCAACTGTCAAATCTCTTTCTGCTTCATAATACCTGAAGTTGGCTCCTGCGCCAACCGCCAACATCATGCCCACTAAGAGCAATACCAAACCAATAACCTTATTCATTTTCATCAATCCTCCTCGCATATGCCTTGTAGTTCTGCTGGCTCCGTGCCGAGTCTGTATGCCTTAATTGTCATCGTCTCATCCCAGACATCTCCAGGGCTGTCGCCGTTTGCGCTCAGATCAATGCCTATCTTCTTTCTTTCTCCCGGACCAAGTGCAAAACACACGTCATCTCTTGCGCTGTCTGATGCTGTTGCTTCAGCACCGCCATCAACTGCATAAACGCCGCCTTCATGTCCGTAGAACTCGACATGGGTGTCGCTTGATGTTATCCTGACGATTATGGTCATGTTCTCCCAGAGGTCGTTGCTGACTTCAAAAACCTCATCGAAGTTGTACTCGCTTGATGGGCTTATGCCCATTCCATAGCCCTCCCCGGGCCACATTGGATTGTTTGCTGAGAAGTCAACCACCAAAACTCCGCCCTCATTTATGTATGCATACGGCTGGAGTGGAGTTAAGTCAATAAGCTCAGTGTCGTCTGTAACAATTGCCCAGTGGACACTTCTGCTTGCATTGTAGTCACTAAAATTGGCCCCTGCTCCGAGCACGAGACCAAAGGCCACTAAAAGGCCAAAAATTCCAAGTGCTAACTTTTTCACTTCTTTCATCTCCATCTTTTTCGAGCCCCATATACGGGACTTCAACAGAAATCTTTGCGGTTGTGGTATATAGGTAATTGGAGTATTCAAGAAAGTAACCGGTAATTACCCCGTTCTTTTTATGATCCTTTTCTCCTTGAGCCTTTGAATGACCGACATGGACAGGAATACCGTCGAAATCACAAATCCTTCCCAGCTTTGGACATAATAACTCATGGCAGCTGAGCCAAGTGCAAGCATGCTGTAGACGGTTGCCCATCGCACATCGTTCTTGTTCACAATTTCCATGTACACATCAACATTTTCTGGAACCTGAATGAGCTTTATGGTTCCATGCTTGAATTCTATTATTCCTTCCCTTTCCATCTTTGGGATGTGGGTTTGCACCAAGCTTACATAAACACTTTTCCTGTGCCTTCTATCTGTATTTCCTTCCTTCTTTGCAATGTATTCGACGAGGTCTCTTAAATCAGCTTTTCCATTACATTTCTGAAGGTATTCTATAACAAACATTCTCCTGTCATTTCCCAATATCATCGCGGAGGTCGTCATCGGCATCACCTTAATCGGTAGTGCCGACGATGGTTGGCATTGATGTAGTACACCTCTATTACATTATCCCTGATGAGATTCCTCAATACTCTCTCAACTTTTTGGCGCGTACAATCAATACCCATCTCGTTTAACTGTCTTGTAAGAATGGCAACTGTTGAATGACCATCTCTCCGCAGAATGCTGATAATTTCTTCTCTGATATTATGCTTCATATTACTCACCTTACAGTATTATTGTTGGCTTATACTATAAATACCTTCCTAAAAAGTTCGATTTTCAAAAATTTAGAAATTTCATCAAATAAAACTGCCAAAAAAGACTTATAGTCGTTTTTATAACTTAGTAATATGCTGTTTCTTAAAAGAAGGGGGCTGGGAAGTTTTCAATTTTTTGGAAATTTTCCATAATATGCTCTGGGTCTTATTGTGAACAAAAGGAAGGCGAATTTTCCATGGAGTTTATTTGAAGATTACTTCAGCTAACAAGTTACACCGTACCATGGTAGAGTGGCACATAGAAAAACTCCAATGGTTCGAATGCCCACAGTTGAGCGTAATAAGAAAAAGAGTAAGCTGCAATATGTCACTGGTCTGGAGCCCGGAGGTTTGGTAGCCCCGCGGGGATTCGAACCCCGGTCGCGGGATCCAGAGTCCCGCATGCTTGGCCGCTACACCACGGGGCTGTGCCCATGAACATTCACACGGTGAAGGTTTTTAAATGTTACTCCTTGCTATATATTTGGTGACTTTAATGGACTTCTCTCTGTTTATGGAGAGATACGGCTACAAGATACTTTTGCTTATCGTCGTTTCTGGAAATACTTGCAGTTATCCTCACTCCTTTTGTGATGATGTTTTGGGCATTCAGCAGTGGTGGAATTACAACTGCAGTTATTTCAGTGATAATATTTGCCATAGGCATTTCATTGATGGCGGTTCCCAAGATATGGAGTTTTGCTGATAGGATGAGACAGACCTACATTATTGAAGACTGGAGTGAAAAAGAGTGAGACTTCGTAGAATTATTCAACTCAAAATCTTCATTTAGATGTGGTTTCTGCTTCTTTTAGCGCCTAAAGGCATTTGTTACGATGGCGGGCCGGGCGGGATTCGAACCCGCGACCACCGGGTTAAAAGCCCGGTGCTCTAACCAGGCTGAGCTACCGGCCCTCGCTTAGCAATAACCAAATGTCATTTTATAAGCTTTACTATTTATCCGCTCAGTGAAGTTGGTCAAGAGTACTGGGTTAGTATTCTAATTTTACCTCTCTTCAAAGCGTTAATGCAGAAAAGTTTGTTTGGCGCCCGGGTCGGGATTTGAACCCGAGTCGCGGGAGTGACAGTCCCGCATGATAGGCCGGGCTACACCACCCGGGCGCTTTGAGTGGCCGGCGGCGTCCCCGGCTTCCCGCCCCCTCTCGGAGGGCAGTACAACCGGGATCGCTGGCGGGCTTAACTTCCGGGATCGAAACGAGACCGGGTGTAGCCCCGCCGCTATGACCGCCGCACCGATACATACTCACCGCTGGTTGATTTATAAAGTTTGCGGTGTTGAAAAAGATTAATAACGCTGAACTCCCAAAAATTCAAAGGTGGTGGTAATGGGATTAATCGAAGACAAGGCACTTGTTGAGGCAGCTCTTTTTGTTGCGGGAAGGCCTTTAAGTGTAAAAGAACTCTCAAAAGCCCTTGGAATAAAATCTCTTGATTACCTTGAAAAGCTGATTGAGCTGATTGCTGCTGAGTATGCGGAAAGAAAAAGTGCAATAGAGGTTGTGAGGGTTCTTGGGGACAAGTATGTCATGCAGGTGAAGCAGGAATATTCTCAAAGGGTAATCCACCTTATGCCAAAGCCTGATTTAAGAACAGGTGAGCTCAAAACCCTCGCCCTCATAGCATATCTTCAGCCAATAGAGCAGAGCAAGATAATAAAACTCAGGGGAAGTCAGGCATATGAGCACATCAAGCATCTCCTTCAAATGGGTCTGATTTATGCTGAACCTTATGAGAGAACTAAGCTTTTGGGAACAACTCAAAAATTCGCTGAGCTTTACGGATTTCCAGAGAACGACCCTCTGCTGATTAAAGAGGCATTTAAGAAAGTTGTCCATGCAGAATATGCTGATTTAATTGAAAAACTTGAGAAAACTGAAAAAGATAAAAATCGGACTGAGTAATTTCTTGAAGTCTTAGTTTTCTTATTTCTGAATAAAAAAGAAAATTTATGGTCATTTTGCAAAATCTGGAGCTTCAAAAAGTTTAAATACTCAAATTTAGAATTACTATTTAGGTGAGTGTATATGACCGTGTTGACAAAAGAGCAGATTATTGAGCTTATCCGAAGACAGAAAAAGCTCAGCTTAAATGAAATTGAAGAACAGATAAGAGAGATTGCTCAAAGGGATAAAATATCGGAACATGCTGCTGCTTTACTCTTAGCGGAGCAGCTGGGTGTTAACCTGGAAGAAACGGCACCACTGATGTATATTGCTGATCTTGTGTCGGGAATGAGAGATGTGAACATAGTGGGAAGGATACTGCGGAAGTATGGAATTAGGGAGTACACAAAGCGAGATGGGACAAAAGGACAGGTGGCGAGCATCTTGATTTATGACAGCACTGGAAAAGCAAGGGTTGTTCTCTGGGATGGAAAGGTTGGTGAGTACTACAACAAGCTTCAGGTAGGCGATGTAATCAAGGTCATTGATGCAAATGTTAGAGAGAGCTTAGCTGGAATTCCAGAGCTTCATGTAAACTTCAGAAGCAGAATAATTGTTAATCCAGAGGATCCAAGAGTTGAGGAGATTCCCCCGCTTGAAGAAGTTAGAACGTACTCCTATTCAAGAAGGAAAATTGCTGAGCTGATGGGTGGAGAAAAATTCGTTGAGCTTAGAGGGACAATCGCAAAGCTGTACAGGGTTATAGTTTATGATGCATGTCCGGAGTGCAGGAGAAAAGTTGACTATGATCCTGGAATGAATGTCTGGATTTGTCCCGAACATGGGGAGGTAAAACCGCTAAAAATGACAGTAATTGACTTTGGAATTGATGATTCTACAGGTTACATACGGGCCACGTTGTTTGGAGAAGACGCTGCCGAGCTCTTGGGAGCTGATCCAGAGGAGATAAGCGAAAAGTTGAAGGAGCTAACGGAGATGGGAATGACGGTTAAAGAGGCTGGAAGAAAATTAGCGGAGGAGGAGTTCTATCCACTGCTTGGGCGGGAGATAGTTATCAGGGGAAATGTGGTAGAGGACAGATTTCTTGGCATGCTCCTCAAGGCATCTTCTTGGGAGGATGTTGATTACAGGGGAGAGATTGAAAGGATTAAGAGAGAGCTTAAAGGCACATTGGGGGAGGTGTTCTGATGGAGGTGCAGATCAGGCGTAGAAAGCCAGGTGTAGAAAGGAAAATTGGTGAGATAAGTGAAGATGATACAAGGGTTGCACTAATTGGAAAAGTTGTTAAAGTGGACAAGCTTGACTACTTATTCTGGCTCGATGACGGCACTGGTGTTGCTGTAATTGAGACGGAGGAGAACGTTCTTCCAAAAGTTGGACAGATTGTCAGGGTGATAGGCAGAATAATCAGAAATGAGGAAATGCACATCTATGCAGAGGTTGTTCAGGACTTTAGCGATGCTGATTTGGAAAGCCTGGAGGAAATTCAAGAGCTTGAGAAAAAAGTTTTACCAAAAATTGAAAATGCATTGGCGTGGTGGTCAGAATGAAGAAGCGCTTGCCCGCTACAAGGGTTTATATTAGGGACATCCTTGAGGGGTTTTTTGTTAAAAGTGAAGGTGACTTTGAGCCAAATTATCTGATCACAAAAGATGCGAGAAAAGTTTACAGGGCTAAAATAGTTGCAACGGTTGTGAGAGATCCTGTAATAGCGGAAGATGAGACGTACGGAAAGTTCCAGGTTGATGACGGTACTGGTGTAATATGGGTTCTCGGCTTTAGAGATGATACAAAGTTTGCCAAGCTTGTTAAGAAAGGCGACTTAGTGCAGATTATCGGGAAGATTGCAGAGTGGAGGGGAGATAAGCAGATTCTGGTTGAGGGAGTTTCAAAAGTTCATCCAAACATGTGGATACTCCACCGGTATGAGACGCTGAAGGATAAGGTGGAGCACATAAAGAAGGCTAAAATTGCGTTTGAGATTTACAACACCTATGGCATAACAGCTAAGGCAAAGGTAATTGCGAAGAACAAAGGGATAAGCGAAGATCTGCTTGAGACAATTGATGAGCTCTATGCAATAATGATTGAGCAAAGGGCAGAGGAAGCCTTAGAGGAGGAAATATTTGAGGAAGAAGAGAAGAAGGTTGACGAGACACTTGAAGAAGCTAAAAAAGCTATACTCGAAATACTCAGGTCAAAAGGTGACAGACCAGTCTCAAGGAAGTACATAGAAAGAAAACTGCAGGAGAAGTTTAAGGCAGAGATCATTGACGACGCCCTTAGAGAGCTCCTTGCAGAAGGAGAGATCTATGAACCTGAAATTGGCTACTACAAGATTCTGGCCTGACTTCTTATTCCTCTTTTTGTAAAAAAGAAATTGGAAAAGAAAGCTCAGTACTGCTCTCTCATGGTCCTTATGACAGGATCGTAGATTAGTGTTGATGTTATGCTGTCAACCATCCGGAAAAACTCCTCCTTTCCTGCTTCGATTCCTGCATTATCTACTTTGATAACCCTGCACTTATCCCCGAGGATCCATTTTCCAAGGATTATCTTCTCCTTTCCGTTGTGTACTGCATCGATCCTTATGAGTCCATATGGGACATCTGCAGTCCACCAGTTGGCTTTGAATTTTATCTCCCAGCCAAGCTTTTCAAGCTCCTTTACCATGAGATCCATTGTTTCCCCAGGACCATAAGGAGTTTTAAAAGTAATTATGAGCCACAGCTCATTTCTCTCAAGATTCTCCTTAAAGATATTTTCAAAAATCACAATCTCACCCCCGTTGTGATTGAACCTAACAAAAAGCTAAACACAGCAAGGTAAATTGCGGCTTTTAATTTTTTCTGTGCCTTTCCAGCTGTCTTAGGCATTGGATTCTTCAGAAGTTCAAAGACCGCAGCTAAAATCAGGCCATCGACAACTATCATTGGCAGATATCCTATTCCAATTCCCACTTTTAGGGGCAGAAACGATGCCACTACAGTTGCGATTCCAAATAGTGAGGCTAAATATGCCGACTTTTTTATCCCCCACACAATTGGCAAAGTTTTTGCTCCCTTTGCCTTGTCTCCCTCGATATCTTCGATGTCCTTCATAATCTCCCTTGCCAGGTTCACCAGAAATGCACACAATGCTAAATATCCTGCAAGCCCAATTTTGCCTACTGCAATCGCACCGTACAGAGGTGTTGCCCCGGTTAGGCTTGCGACCATTATATTCCCGATGATTGGCAATGGCTTAAGTTTCCATGCGTAGATAAGCAGAACAGAGTATGCAGCTACTGCCAGAATAAACGCATATATGTTGAGCCGATAAGCCAGAACAAGACCAACAACAAATAAGAGCATCGCATACCAAAAAGCTGTTTTTCTTGACATTGCGCCCCTTGGCAGAGGTCTTGTGGGGCGGTTGATTTTATCAATCTCATAGTCAAAGTAATCGTTTATTGTATTCCCAGCACTGCATCCTAAAAAAACAACTGCAAAGATTAACACTGCTGTTTTTATTTTGGGAAAATGTCCTAATGCCACAATGGAGCCTAATATTCCAACTAATCCTGCTACAAAACAGTTGTGAGGTCGTAATATTTCAATGAAGGCTTTGACTTCCACTATGGGCACCTAATATAAAGACAAAGTGTGGGGTATTAAAACCTTTTCCTAAAGGGCATTTCTGTCCAATAACCCCAGTTCCTCACCATCTTCTCTGACTCTAACCCTCCCAAATCTTATCTCCCTAATTTCTTTAATTGTTTCTTCGTCTAAAGGTGTTAAGATTTCAGCTTTCATATCTCTGAAGTTTACGAACTTCAGAATACCCAATCCAACACAGAAGCCATCTTTATCAATCATCCCAAGAAGTAAATTGCTCAATTTCTCAAAATCAATGTACTGCAGAACGTTCTTATCAACCTGTCTTGGGATATTAGAGGTATCAACCTTTACAATAAGGTATTTCCCACCAATCTTTCTTCCATGAATGATTAACCATTTAAACAGCGCCTCCAAAAGGGACTTTTCATTCTCATTGATGTCTTCACCTTGGAAAAGCTGAGTTCCGCTTATAATAAAGTGATTCAGATTCACCGTGTATGACTTTGAGTCTCTGAAGTACTTCTTCCACTTCTCTTTTCGTATCTCCCTTCTCTCTTCCCTGCTGAATTTTCGAACTTTTTTACTGACTTCAAGGCGGAAAATCTGAGTTTTCTCTTCGAATGGTTTTAATATTGGTTCTAATTCATTTTCTTTCTGTAATGCAACTATTACATCAGGCTTAACAGTTTCAATTTTCATCCTCTTAAGCTCAACACCCGCACCGCTGATCATGCCTGTAGTATCTATAATAATTATATCGGCTTTCTTCTCTGCTTCATCCGTGAGCAATTTAACCCCTGCAATCATCTCTCCAAAAAACTGATTTGGGGTGATGCTCCCTACGAAGTAGTGCTTGTATGCTTTTATCTCTCCAAAGGATTCAAACAGTCCCTCTGGAAAACCAAGACTTATTGTTGCCGGGGGGAGAATTCCTTTTTGTCCGATGTCACTGTCTATTATTGCAATCCTGAACCCTGATGATAGAAGTTCATTTGCTAAAAATGTTGCCAATGTCGTTTTTCCGGTATCAACTCCACCCAGAATCATTATCTTAACTGGTTTTTTGTGTTCATTTAGAGCATTCAACAATTCCTTTCTATCCTCTGGAACTTCTTGAGTGTATCTTGCCTTGTTCATGCTTATAACTTCTTCAACTTCAATAAAAAGTTAACTCCAGAAAAGATTTATATTTACAGTTCACTGACCTCCTCCCTGTTGTGAGGGTTTTAACGAGCTATTGATGGGGAGGTTTGAGGGGTCTCATTTAGACCCAAAACAAATTGGGTCTTCAACCCCTCGGGGAGGGTCTTCTCCCCATTACCCCTCACCTTGAAGGCTTTCAAACCCTCAAGGCTTGGGGTTATAGTTTTAACAACTTTCTTCAAGATATTGAAGGCACCAACTAAATCTGCGTTAAAGACAAGCCCCTCTGTGGGACACTTGAATAAACCCCTAACAAAACGAGCCCCATCATGGGGCTTCCCACAGAGGGGGCAAAGCTGAGAAGTGAAGGCCTCATCCACAAGAACAACTTTAATACCATACTCCTCAGCAACTTCCTTAAGCCGTTGAATCACCGTATTGAAACGCCACACGTGAGAAAGAATGAAATTCTGCTTTTTGCCCTTGTTAGAATTCCTTGCAATTTCCTTTGGATAGCCAATGATAATCCTCTTAACGCCCAAGTGGTAAAGTTTTTCAACTGTTTGCCTAACTGCAGTGTTAATGTAATGCTTGGCTTGGAGTTTAGCCTTCTCATGCATTCTTCTGAGCTTTCTACTCTTTTTACAGCCTGATTTGTTGATTTTAGACTGGTAATTGGCAATCTTCTTTTGCCAATAAAAAGCAATGCTTTTTAGCGGTCTTCCATTCACGAGAAAACTCTTACCATTTTCCACGTAAACAGCCATTAAATTGTTTATTCCTAAATCAATTCCAGCCGTTAAACTCCCCTTTGGTTCTCTTGGGACTTTAATCCAGCCTTTTTTGGACAGCTTCTCTTCAACAGTGAAACTCAAGTGAGCATACCACTTTCGCTTTACATCATCGTAAATGATTTCTAATCTCCCTTGCTTGCCCTTTAGATGGATTCTTCCTTTAAACTGACTTTCAGCCTCTTGAATTTTCCAAGACCCTTCAAAATTAGTTTGTTGCCTTCAATCCTGTATTGGTCATTCCTCAAAACTATTAGTGGTTTCCTCTTACCGTTTTCCTTCTGGTAGTTTGGTGGTTTTGGCTTCAACCATTTTGGCAGTTCTTTCCGCTTTTTGATTAGGGTGAAGAAGCTTTTCCAAGCTTCAGCATTCTTCCTGCAGATTTGCTGGACTGTTGCCGAGCCAATCTCACGCTTGTATTTCTCATAAACGATTTTTTCAGTCTTGTTAAAATCCACTGGCTCGTGATTAAAGAAGAGTTGTCTTCTGAGGTAATTTACCTCATTCCAGACTTTTGCTCCAGTGTCAGCTAACTCGAAAAGAATTTTCTCAACTTCTTTTGGAGCTTGGAGTTTAATCGTTACTGTTCGTTTCGTTGTTAACCCCTCAGTATTATGGTTTTGTTTGTGGTTTTTTAAAAAGAATTTGCTTTCCTACTCAAGAGCATGTTTTAGAATCCTTGCATCCCCTCCCTAAAGGGTGAGACTTTCAAAAGAAAAAAAAGTAAACGGATGAATACAAGAATTTCATTTTACAAAAACCAAAAACTTTATTAAACTCTGAAAGTCTAACTTTATGATTGACAAGAAAAAATTAGGGAGGTTAAAATGATGGAGGAAAAAGTTTCACTTACCACTCGACAAATCGAACTTTTAAGGAAGCTTTACAAAGAGGGCAAGACCATTGAGGTTCATACAGTTGAAAAAACTCAGGACGAGCTTGCAGAGGAGCTTGGAATTACAAGACAAGCACTTAGCAATCACCTTAAGGTCTTGAAGGAACTTGGCTATATAAGAACTGGAAGGGGCTTTATAGATCTTACAGGAAAGGCTTTAGAATTGCTTGGTGAAAGAAAAGGGGACGTTTTTGTCTTTGTTAAGATCGAGCCGACAAAGAGAAAGCATGTCTATGATGCAATAAGAAAGCTCAAAGTCAGGCGTATTTACAGGGTTACAGGAGACATTGACCTGATTGTTGAGGCAGATAAAACAAAACTTGACGAAATCCTTGAGGAAATTGCCTCCTTGGACGGGGTAAAAGAGACAATTACTCACGTCGTTCTTGAAACTCTCTGATTTTTTTATCTATAACTTTTCTCAGTTCTTCTATGTTTGTCCCAAATTTGGCAGATACTGGGACAAAAAGTTCTTTATAGTCTTCCCAAGTACCGCTTAGTCCAAATTTCTCTATCAGTTTGTTGATTGTCAGGCTTACATTTTTTATCTTATCAAGCTTGTTGACGGCAACTACTGTTGGAATATTAAGCTCCTGCAAGAACTGAAAGAACTCCACATCTATCGGTATTTCTCCCCTCCTTTCCCATCTTTCAATGATTTCTAAGGCACTTTTGCCATCAATGACCAACACTGCCACTTCGATTTCACCTGCATGTTCCTCAATAAACCGCACAATATCTGTTTTTATTCGCTCTTGGACATGTTTCGGAATCCCGCTCATGAAGCCAAAGCCTGGCATGTCGATTACCCTTTTATTTCTCCAAATAATTTCAATGGGCTTCCTTGTAACGCCGGGTTTCTTGCCCCTCTTCACCTTTTTTCCTGTGAGTCTGTAAATCAGCGTGCTTTTACCAACATTTGAACGTCCCACAAAGATTATCATTTTATCCCACCATATGGACTCAAATTTTCCTTTTTAAAGCTTGAGAACCAAAAATACTTAAGTATAAAACACCTCAAAAATATTTGGGTGGTTGTTATGGCTGAGCAACAGGGTCAGGCAAATCAGCTTGTTAATAAGTTCGTGGTCTCTCTTGTTGATGGAACGATACTTGGATACGTTACGGACATCAACGTTGAAGTTGAAGGGGATCAGTTTTATTTCATACTTCGAATGAAAGTCTTGGAAAACCTTGGTAAGACCGGAGAGTTTCACTCAGGAATGTTCTCTACAGAAAAGAAAATCAGAATTAGACCAAGTGACATAGTTAATGTTGGCGGGGATGTCATAATCCTTGGGGATGGTAAGGTTCCACCTCTCAGGGAAATTGAGCGTCTCCACCAGATAGCGACAGAATACAATACCCTTGTGAGAGAGCTTGAGCAAAAAGACATGATGATAAAAGAGCTTAAAGAAGAAAATAAACAGCTAAACAAGCAAATTGACGAGCTTATGAAAGAACTTAGAAGGCTCCAAGTGATAAAAGAGGATTTTGAGCATTTGAAAGAGCAACTGATAAAGCAGGAGGGGCAATTGGAAATGGCAAAAGAGTACATTCGGCTTCTTGAGGGACTTAGGCACGACATCGATCAAATAAAAGCAGATGTTGAAAGATTGGTCAAAGGCTATCTTGAAGATGCCGTGAGAAGGATAATCAATGAGGAGCTAAATGCAAGGGGTCTAAAGAAAACCCTGCTTTAGCCAAGGAGCTGAGTTCCAAACACGTGTAAAAGTATCTCAATCGCTATGAATATCAGCACAAGGGCAATTGCTCCTCTTGGGCTTATCTTTATTGCCTTTGTATCTTCATCAAAGAATCTCATTAAACCTGCACCGGTTGGCGGAAGAGTTGTTTTCTCTTTTGCCATATTCTCACCTCTTGTGTTTTGCTACTTGTGTGGATATATAAAAAAGTTTTGCTTAGAAACCTTTTTAAATGCACCAAATCAATGGCATTCGGATAAGGGGCAACCCAATGAATCCCGCTAATGAAGATTTGAGAGGTGGGAGGAAATGGTTACGTTTAAGCTTGTGATCTCCGATCCAAAGAGCGGGATTGCAAAGCAAGTTGAGATTAGCGGTGCAGAAGCAGAAAAGCTGATCGGTAAAAGAATAGGTGACGAGATTTCAGCGAAAGAACTAAATCTTGACTTAAGTGCAATCTTCGGAAAAGAAATTCCAGCAGATGCAAAGCTCCTCATTAGAGGAGGAACTGATAAAGATGGCTTTCCAATGAGGCCAGATGTCCACGGACCGAGAAGAGTTAAGATTTTGCTTTCAAAGGGTCCAGGCTTTAGACCCAAGGAAAAAGGCGAGAGAAGGAAGAAGACAGTGAGGGGCAATACTATTAGTCCTGAGATTGCTCAAATTAATGTTAAGTTAATCTACTGATTTTCTTTGCTTTTGCCTTTAATTTCCTTTGGCACTTTTTGTGGTAAGGTTAATAAAGGATTCTCCCATTTTATTTTTGGAGGCGAGAGCCATGGCAAAGAAGAAGTTTAAACAATCTGAGGTTAATATAGGGATGGTTGGTCACGTTGATCATGGTAAAACGACACTAACTAAAGCTTTAACTGGAATCTGGACGGATACTCACAGTGAAGAGCTGAGAAGAGGCATCACGATTAAAATAGGCTTTGCTGATGCTGAAATTAGAAGGTGTCCAAGCTGTGGGAGATATTCAACTTCTCCAATCTGCCCATACTGTGGAGCTGAAACAGAATTTGAGAGGAGAGTTTCGTTCATTGACTCCCCGGGTCACGAGGCTTTGATGACCACGATGCTCGCTGGGGCTTCTCTAATGGATGGTGCAATTTTAGTTATAGCGGCAAACGAACCCTGTCCAAGGCCGCAGACAAGGGAGCATTTAATGGCACTTCAAATTATTGGAAACAAGAACATAATAATTGCCCAGAACAAAATTGAGCTTGTTGATAAGGAGAAAGCCTTGGAGAACTACAGGCAGATTAAGGAGTTTATCAAAGGGACAGTTGCCGAAAATGCTCCAATAATCCCAATTTCAGCTCTGCATGGGGCGAACGTTGATGTTCTTATAAAGGCAATTGAAGATTTCATACCAACCCCAAAGAGGGATCCCAATAAGCCTCCAAAGATGCTTGTTTTAAGGAGCTTTGACGTCAACAAGCCAGGAACTCCTCCAGAAAAGCTTATCGGTGGCGTTATTGGAGGATCAATAGTCCAAGGAAAGCTCAAAGTTGGGGATGAGATTGAAATAAGACCTGGTGTGCCTTATGAAGAGCATGGAAGGATAAAATATGAGCCAATAACGACTGAAATTGTTTCTCTTCAAGCTGGAGGAAGGTTTGTCGAGGAGGCTTATCCTGGCGGATTGGTGGGAGTAGGAACAAAGCTTGACCCGTTCCTAACCAAAGGAGACCTGATGGCAGGAAATGTCGTTGGGAAACCTGGGAAGTTGCCGCCAGTATGGGAGGAGCTCCGCCTTGAAGTTCACCTCTTAGAGAGAGTCGTTGGGACGGAGCAAGAGCTTAAAGTTGAGCCGATAAAGAAGAGAGAAGTTCTACTCTTAAACGTTGGAACAGCGAGAACTATGGGTCTCGTCACTGGACTTGGGAAAGATGAGATTGAACTCAAACTCCAGATTCCAGTGTGTGCAGAAGTAGGAGAAAGAGTTGCAATAAGCAGACAAGTCGGTTCAAGATGGCGTTTGATTGGCTATGGATTCATCAAAGGCTGATTTTTTCTTAATTTTACTTTGCGGTGAGCTTAATGAGAAAGGCCTGGCTTGTTGTTCCCGACACAAACTTTCTTTTAATCCCCGGTCAGTTTGGTGTTGATATAATCGGCGAGCTTAATCGAATTCTCGATGTTAAGTTCGAGATTGTTGTCCCAAACATAGTTTTGGATGAACTCAACGTTATAGAGGGCAAAGCCAAAGGAAAAGACCTTATGGCTGTTAGAATGGCTAAAAAGCTCGCTGAGAGGTTTAAGGTTGTTGAAATTGGAAAATTTGGGGAAAAACCGACTGATGAGCAGATATTTGAATTTGCTGTGAAAAACTCCAATATAGTTGTCTGTACGAACGATAAGCTCCTTAAAAAGAAGCTCAGGGAAAGAGGAATCCCCGTTGTTTATCTCAGACAAAAGAAGATTCTTGAGCTTGAAGGTATGCTGGAATAGCGACAACTTTAAAAGCTAACTCTTAAAGCTAAATGCAGAAAAACTTTTAGGTTAGTTGGTAAAAGGTTTGAGAGGTGGTAAAGATGAATCCGTTCCACGATTTGGAGCCAGGACCAGAGGTTCCAGAAGTTGTTTACGCATTGATTGAGATTCCAAAGGGAAGCAGAAACAAGTACGAGCTTGATAAAAAAACAGGTTTAATAAAGCTTGATAGAGTTCTTTACAGCCCATTCCACTACCCAGTTGATTACGGAATCATTCCACAGACATGGTATGATGACGATGACCCATTTGATATCATGGTTATCATGAGAGAACCCACTTATCCTGGAGTTCTAATAGAGGCAAGACCAATCGGACTGTTCAAGATGATTGACAGCGGAGACAAGGACTACAAAGTCTTGGCAGTCCCAGTTGAGGATCCATACTTCAACGACTGGAAAGACATTGATGATGTTCCAAAGGCATTCTTAGATGAGATAGCTCACTTCTTCAGGAGATACAAGGAGCTGCAAGGAAAGGAGATCATCGTTGAGGGTTGGGAAAACGCCGAGAAAGCAAAGCAGGAAATCTTGAGGGCTATTGAGATTTACAAAGAGAAATTCGGGAAGAAGGGGTGATCTCTTTCTTTTTATCTTTCAAAATTAATTCAAAAGCAGGAGGTAGCGGGATGTACAAGCTTTTGACAGTTAAAGATGTTGTGAGAATTCCCCCAAGGATGTTTACAATGGATCCAAAAGAAGCCGCAAAAATAGTTCTGAGAGAGACTTATGAAGGAATTTATGATAAGGATGAGGGAGTTATTTTAGCAGTTCTTGATGTTCATGAGGTTAGTGAGGGGGTTATCGTCCCTGGGGACGGTGCAACTTATCACGAAGTCGTTTTTGATGTTCTCGTGTGGAAGCCCGAGATGCATGAGGTTGTTGAGGGAGAAGTTGTTGATGTTGCCCCTTACGGTGCTTTCATAAGAATTGGGCCAATGGATGGTCTTGTTCACATTTCACAGCTTATGGACGATTATGTGGTCTTTGATGAAAAGAATAAGCAGTTCCTTGGAAAGGAGAAGAAATACCTTCTCAAGCTTGGCGATGAAGTCAGGGCAAGGATAATCGCCATCAGCGTTAAGAGCAGGATAATCAGAGAGAACAAGATTGGTCTAACAATGAGGCAACCCGGTCTTGGAAAATTTGAGTGGATTGCAAAAGAAAAGCGTAAAGGTGAGGCTGGATGAAGGAAAGAGCCTGCAGGCACTGCCACTACATCACAACCGAGGACAGATGTCCAGTCTGTGGGAGCAGGGATCTAAGCGATGAGTGGTTTGACTTAGTTATAATCATGGACGTTGAGAATTCAAAGATAGCACAAAAGTTAGGCGTGAAAGTTCCGGGGAAGTATGCTATAAGGGTCAGATAAAGATGTGCAGAGAATTTTACTTTAAACTTCCTTTTTCCCTTAGAAGTGAACTTAAAAAGCCATTGGGTGAGTTAGTTAGGGGTGAACTTCCCCGCCCTTATATTTTGGTAAAAGAAAAGCTTGAAAAAGCTCCTTATCTCATTACCGTTGGAGATGTTGTCACGGAAAATGTTTTAAAGCTCGGCATAAAGCCCAGTGTGGCAATATACGACCATAAAACTGAGCGGAATGAATATAATCCGGAGATCGAGTTCGGTGCTGTAATCTTGACAGCCAACAATCCACCGGCAACCATAACGAAAGCTTTATTAAATGCTATCCGAAAATCCATCGAGCTTGCCAAGAGAGGTTTAAATGTTTACATTAAAGTTCATGGTGAGGAAGATTTAGCCGCGATTCCCGCGGTGCTTTATGCTCCTTTCAATGCGTTGGTTGTTTATGGTCAGCCCAAAGAGGGCATAGTGCTTATAAAGGTAACACCGGAATGTAAGCGTAGATGCGCTGAGATATTGCGTAAGATGGAGGTGGTTTACGATGGAGATTAGAGTTACTGAAATTAAGGAGAACAAGCTCCTTGGGAGAAAGGAGATTTACTTCGAGATTATCCATGAAGGAGAACCAACACCCTCAAGGAAAGATGTAAAGGGGAAACTCGTTGCAATGCTTGATTTAAACCCAGAGACAACGGTTATCCAGTATATTAGGTCTTACTTTGGTAGCAGGGTTTCAAAGGGCTACGCAAAGGCTTATGAGAGCAAAGAGAGAATGTTCTACATTGAGCCTGAGTATATT